>JBEEIJ010000030.1:0-13851 GCA_041169905.1 Pseudomonadota bacterium
ATTTTGGCGTCCTTCGGATTTGACCCATATTGTCCATTGCTGCGTTGGCAAGCTTGGACTTAGAACCACTAAGTCCGGCGCTTACCGCCTTGCACTGAACAATATGGCCTCAAACCGCGAAGGCGCATTTAAGTGTTCCTGACCCTAGGGGATGCATTGCGCGCGTGCAAAGCCAAAATCATTGCAATTTGACGCTGCACGCTTAGGAGGGGCGCAATTGCAACGTCCAGGCACAAAATTACGAATGGGAGGGCCGCACATGACAAGCGATATCGCCGACCCATTGACCATCGATACCGAAATTGTTGAGACGCTGGACGAAGACAACCGCCTGACCCGCGATTATGTCGACCGCGTGCTCGACGCCATGGAAGCGGGCGACGTCCAAGAAGTCTACCGGCTTGTTGAACCGCTGCACGAAGCCGACATTGCCGACCTTCTTGAGCTAACGCCGTCTGAGCGGCGCGGCGACCTTGCCATCAGCATGGGCGACCTGATGAGCGCCGAAGTGCTGGCCGAGGTCAACGATTATGTCCGCGAGGATATCATCGACGCCTTGCCCGCAGCGCAAGTCGCTGGGCTTGCTGGACAGTTGGACACCGATGACGCGGTCGCGATCATCGAGGATATGGAGGAAGAGGACCAGCAGGCCGTTCTTGCCGAGCTGGACCCCGAAGACCGCGCGGTCATCGAAGACGCGTTGTCCTACCCCGAAGAATCCGCCGGCCGAATCATGCAGCGCGAGCTTGTGGCGGTGCCCGAGCATATGACCGTGGGTCAGCTGATCGACTATTTGCGCGACCATCATGAGCTGACCACAGAGTTCTGGGAAGTGTTTGTGGTCGACCCGCAGCATAAGCCCGTGGGTACGTGCAAGCTCAGCTGGATCATGCGCAGCCAGCGCAAGGTTCCTGTCAGCGACATCATGAAGCACGAACAGACGCTGATTCCCGTGGATATGGATCAGGAAGAAGTCGCGCTTCGGTTCCAGAAATATGCGCTTATTTCCGCCGCTGTTGTCGATGGCGCAGGACGGCTCGTCGGCGTCATTACGGCCGATGACATCGTGCACATCATTCAGGAAGAAGCGGACGAGGATATCTTGCGGCTGTCTGGCGCCGGTGAAGGCGACATTAACGAGCCTATTTCCGACAGTTATAAAGCACGCGTGCGTTGGTTGATTGCCAATTTGGGTACCGCGATGGTCGCCAGTTTCATCATTGCACAATTTGGTGCAGCGATTGAAACCATGGTCGCGTTGGCGATTCTCATGCCCATTGTCGCCTCCATTGGCGGTAATGCAGGCACGCAGACGCTTGCCGTTACGGTGCGCGCCTTGGCGACCAATCAGCTTACGCAATCGAACACGATGCGGTCGATCTGGCGTGAGATTCGCGTCGCCCTGCTCATTGGTGCAACGATCGCCGTTATCGCTGGCTTCGGCGCGGGCCTCATCTTTGACGACCGGCTGTTGGGCGGCGTTATTGCGGTGGCGATATTGTGCAATATCGCGCTGGCTGGTCTGTCGGGTGTTGCCATACCGGTTCTGCTTGATCGCCTTGATCAGGACCCTGCTGTATCAAGTTCGATATTCGTAACGATGATTACGGATTCCATGGGCTTCCTTATTTTCTTGGGGCTTGCGGTCTTCAGCGGCCTTGTCGGTTGACACTGCAGTTCCCAAAAAGCGCTTATGCCACTTAACATGACCAAAATCGCGTTCGGCGCGGAAAGCCCGAAACATTTGCGCGAGCGTCTGGCGGCGTATGCGCAGGATGGTGAAGTGCGCCTAACCACCCGTTATCTGCCCAAGCGTGTTGACGAAATGGCAGGTGGATCGCTGTTCTGGATACACACGCATACCATCATCGGCCGAAGCCCCATTTTGGGTTTTATGGAAAATGGTGCAGGTCGCCATTGGATCCGTCTGCAACCGCGCCTGATCGCGGTCCGTTCCACGCCGAAAAGGGCGCATCAGGGTTGGCGCTATCTTGAGGAAGCGAACACCCCGCCGGATCTCGATTCGATCGAAACCGATGGCCGTGACGAAATGTCACCAAAGATGCTCGGCGAACTCATGAAGATGGGGCTGGTTTAGGCCGCTTCGCGTTTCGCGAGCACCTTTGAAATCACATCGGCAAACGTCTCGGCGCTTTGTGCGCCCGGAACCATGAATTTCTGGTCAAAGATGATCGCGGGGACGCCGGTGATATTCTGGTCCATCCAATGCGCCATTTCCGCCCGCACGCTATCTGTCAGCGCCGCGTCGGCAATCCACGCCGCCGCCACTGCGCGGTCCATGCCTTGCGCCTCGGCAATGTCGCACAAGACTTCGGTGTCGCTCACATCGCGGCGGTCCTGAAAATAGGCCTTGAACAAAGCCATTTTCAGATCCGTTTGCGCTTTCCAGCCGCGTTCACTTCCGAAAATCGTCAGCAGCTTATGCGCATTGAACGTATTGTAGATGCGCATGCCCTCGCCATAGTTGAAGGCAAAACCCAAGCTATCGCCAATATCGCTCAGCCGTTGCCGGTTGGCGCGACTCTGTTCGGGCGTACTGCCATATTTGCGGGCAATATGTTCGGCGGTGTCTTCGCCCTCAGGGGGCATATTCGGGTTGAGTTGAAACGGGTGCCAATGGGTTTCAACGGCCAGATCGCGGCCTACCAGCGCCAGCGCTTTTTCCACCTGCTTCAAACCGATGATGCACCACGGGCACACGACATCGGATACAATATCAATGCGCAATGGAATGGCGGCCGCCGTCATTGCGACACCCAATATTTCAAAAGGCTATGCGCAATCGCAAAGGGCGGCGGCGCATTGAAACGGCGGTCTGGGGAACCTTCCAGCGCTGCGCGCGCTTCTTCCTTTGTGACCCACATGGCGTCTTCTATTTCAGTGGTATCGAGGACCAGTGCGTCGCTTTGCGCATCGGCGATACACGCCATCATCAGTTGCGATCCGCCAAATGGCCATGGTTGGCTGGTGACATAACGCACAGCGCCGCAGGTGACGCCGGCCTCTTCATGGATTTCACGACGAACCGCTTCCTCCATGCTTTCACCGGGCTCCAAAAAGCCAGCGAGTGCCGAGTAATTTCCGGGCGGGAAGCGCGACTGGCGGCCCACGAGCGCTTTGCCTTCATATTCGGCGAGCATGATGACCACAGGGTCGGTGCGTGGGAAATGTTCCTTTGCGCAATTGCCGCATTTGCGGCCCCATCCTGCACGAAACAGCACTGTGGCATGTCCACAACGTCCACAAAAACGATGGTTATTGTGCCATTCAATCAGGCTGCGGGCGGTGCCATAAATGGCGGCGTCTTCGGCAGGCAACATGGACAATGCACGCCAGATAGCCGGCGAACGGAATGCGTCGCCGGTCGCCTCAACGACGGCGACAAAGTGCGGCTTATCATCAGACAGGCCAAGTAAGATCAGCTCTTCTGAACCATCCAGTTCAGCCATCGATTGCCAATGCAAGCCGCCTGCGTCGCTGACGCGGGGGTCTAGGCCATCGAGGCCCAAAACCCGCGCACGCCAGTCAGCGAGCAAAACGCCATAGGCCTCTGCATCATTGCGGACGCGGTCAGCGCGATCGAGCGGCGAGCCCGTGAACCCTGGCGACATCATCGGATCAGGCTGGCAGGCCAAGGTCCTTCAGGACCCATTTTGCGAAATTGTCATGGAACGGATAGGTGTTGCTGGGCATATATTGTGCCATGCAAACCGCGCGCAACTTGCGTTTCGGGTCGACGAAAGCAACGGTGCCGGCAGCACCACCCCAACCATATACACCCTCGTTCGAGCCCTTGCCAACGCGTCCGCCCGCGCCAAAACCTGCACCTTCCGCAAAAGTACCGTCGGTTGACACGCCAGAAGGCAACAGGTCGGACATTGCGAGCGCTGCAGTTTTTGGCGACATGATCCGCACGCCATCCAGTTCACCATAATTGGCGAGCATGTTGAGGAAACGGTCATAATCACGCGCCGAACAGACCATGCCTGCACCACCAAAGGCAAAGGCAGGCTTGTCGAGATAGATGCTCGTCGCCGCGGGATCGATTGGAAACAGCACGCCGTTGACAGACGCATAGTTTGAAACCAATCGCGGCGTTTCCGACTTTGGCACTTGGAAATAGCTGCTGTTCATTTTCAGCGGTTCGAAAATGCGTGCCTTGAGGAAGGCCTCAAAGTCCATACCGCTGGCAACTTCGATCACGCGGCCCAACAAATCGAGCGAGATGGAGTAGCTCCATTTGGTTCCGGGCTCTGCAATCAAAGGCAATTTCGCAAGCCGTTCCGAAAATGTCTTCAAATCGGGGGTCGGCGTGCTGGCTGGCTGACCAGGAATTGGGAAGCGGCTGACGATGGCTGGTGTAATGCCGTTGTCCAGATAGGCCTGAAGCAATGGCCCCTTCGTAATGATGGAATATCCAAGGCCGGCGGTATGCGTCAACAAGTGCCGAACCGTAATCTGGTTCTTGGCAGGAACCGCATCCAAGCTTTTTTCAGGATCGGTCAACACTGTCATATTGGCGAATTCGGGCAGAAATTCCGAGATTGGCTGGTCGAGCTTCATCTTGCCTTCGCCAACCAAAATCATCGCGGCCATGCCCGTGATAGGCTTCGTCATCGAATAGACGCGCCATAATGAGTCGATATTGACAGGCGTTTTCTCGCCAATTCCTTGCGTACCAACGGCAATGACGTCTGGCAGACCAGACGCACGGCCAATGGTTGCCAAAACACCCGGAAGCTTGCCCGATGAAACATAGCTTTCAAATTCGGCTTTGATCGTAGGGTATTTTTCGGCAGCCTGCGCCCAAGCCATGCCGGGCAAGAACGCACCAGCGACGCCGGCGCCTGCCAGTCGTCCGCCCCATGCCAGTAATCCGCGCCGATCCATCATGATCTGGCCTGTTGCTTGTACGTCCATCATCTCTCTCCTGCGTTCAAAACCGCCTCAGTCACTTTTCTGAATAGGGTCGGCAGACCGGCATTGTCGAGCGATTTTAGCGGCCACCATTCGCCCTCACCCGGGCCGTCCGCGTCTGCTGGCCATGACGTAACGGCAATGTTCAGGGTAAGAGAAAAATGCGTGAATATATGCGCAACCTGCGCTGGCAATTTTTGCCATTGGGCTGGGGCGGGCGGAATTGCGTTGCCATCGATACGCGCTGTCCAACCGTCATCCGGCAATGCCCGCATTCCGGCCAGCAAGCCGCGATCATCACGGCGCAGCAGCCAGACATGGGCGTCACGTTCAATCCAATACACATGCCCGACCCGTTGCGGCTTCGGGCTTTTCGGCAATTTTGCCGGATAGGTTTCGGGGTCACCTGCGCGAAAGGCGGCGCACGCAAATTGGATTGGGCAAATCAGGCACGAAGGAGATCGTACCGAACAGATACCCGCGCCCAGATCCATCATCGCCTGCGCGAAATCGCCTGCCCTCAGTTCTGGGGTAATGCTATCCGTAGCCGCGCGAATATCTGGCTTTGCCTGCGGCAGCGGCGTCGATATCGCACATAGCCGCGACACCACCCGCTCGACATTGGCGTCGACCACCACCGCACGCCGTCCAAATGCGATCGCTGCAATCGCCGCTGCGGTATAGGGACCGATGCCCGGCAGCTTGAGCAAATCTGCTTCATAGGAAGGCAATTGCCCCTGATATTCGGCAACGACCACGCGTGCGCATTTTAACAGATTGCGGGCGCGGGCATAATAACCAAGCCCGGCCCATGCGGCCATAACATCCGCATCATCAGCTGCGGCCAGCGCAGCAAAATTGGGCCACATCTGGGTGAATTTGTGGAAATAGGCACCGACGGCGGCGACCGTGGTCTGCTGCAACATTATTTCCGACAACCAGACATGATAGGGGTCGGCATATCCCTGCCCCGGCAGTTTCCGCCATGGCAAGGTTCGGGCATGAACATCATAATGCGCCAGCAGACGCTCGGCGATATCCCCAGAAATCTGGTCAGTCTGTTGGACGGCAGGCATGGAAAATGGCATGGATTAGGTGATGGATAAAGGCAAGCCACCAACAGCGCCGAAGGGCCCGAAAAAGCCGGTAACGCCCAAGACGTTTCAGCGTCCGCGCGGCGGCGAAGCCAAAGCCGTGTCCGCACTGATGCCCGAAATCGGCAGGGCGGCGTTCCGACGCTTTGGCTTTGTGCAAAGTTCGGTCGTCAGCCGCTGGGACGAAATTGTTGGCGCGCGTTACGCCGCTGTGTCTGCGCCGGAGGCGATCCGTTTTCCCATTGGCAAGAAATCCGATGGCACGCTTGAGCTGACCGTTGAAGGCGCGCACGCCACGATGATCCAGCATGTGCTTCCCGAGATTATCGACCGTGTGAATCGCTTCTTCGGCTATGGCGCCGTCGCGCGGGTTAAAGTCCGCCAAGGGCCAGTGGCAAAGCCACCTGCACGGCAACCAATCGCACCGCCTTCGCTAAAGCCTATACCGATGGAACTAGGCGAATCTCTGCGCGAAATCGGTGATCCCGAACTGTTTGCCGTGCTCGAAAGCCTTGCAAAAAGCCTTGCCAAAGGCAGCGAGTGATTCCAGATGCACGTCATGGTTTCAATGGCTAAGGCTATGTTGATGTTGCGTGCAAAAAAGTCCTTGTTTTTCGTCATGTTGGGCGCTGCGTCGCTTTCAACGGCTCTGGCCGCTGCACCTGCGCCAAGCAAATGGCTTTCCACCGTTACAGTGACCGACAAAGGCGCGCATGTTTTGGGTAATCCGGCAGCCCCCAATAAGGTGGTTGAATATCTCAGCTATACCTGCAGCCATTGTGCGGACTTCGAATTGAAAGAAGCGCCCGCATTTAAGGCGCAGTCGGTTGCAACGGGCAAAGCCAGCTTCGAAGTGCGCAATATGGTTTTGAATTCGATTGACCTGACCGCTGCCATGCTTGCGCGCTGTGGTGGCAAGGGCAAATTTTTTGGTAATCAGCGGCATTTGTTCGCAACCCAGTCCGTCTGGTTGGGCAAGACCAAAAATATAAGCCCCGAAATACAGGCAAAGCTTAAATCCGCAGATTATGCTGGTTTCATGATCGGCGCGTTTGACGCACTTGGGCTTGGACCAATAATGCAACAGCGCGGCATTACGCCAGCGCAGGCGAAAGTCTGCCTCGCGGACAAGGCGGCACTGAATGCGGTTATCGATATGACAGAAGCCGGAGCCGCACTGGGCGTGCGTGGCACGCCGTCATTCATGGTCAACGGCGTCTTGCAAGACCATGTCCATAGTGCGGCCGAACTGAACGCGGCATTGAAATAACTCGACATCCAACATTGAAGGATATCCCATGCGTATCAAGACACTCCTTTCGACAACATTAGCGGCTTTGGCGCTCGCAGCCTGCAGCGGCGGTGACAACGCGGGCGCGCCGAAAGGCGAACCGATCGCCAAGATAGCAGCGCCCGCCGATACCGCATGGGTCGATGTTGTGAGCAAAACCGAATTCGGTGGCTATAAAATGGGCAATCCGGACGCGCCGTTGAAGCTTGTCGAATATGGCGCAATCAGCTGCCCCGGTTGTGCGCAATTTTCTGTGCAATCATCGGAAGAGCTTCACGAAATCGTCAACAGCGGCCGCGTGTCGATGGAATTCCGCCCCTTTCTGATCCATGGTATTCAGGACATTCCCGGTTTCCTGCTGGCGCAATGCAGCGGTCCTGAGGCATTTTTCCCACTGACCGATCAGCTGTATGCCGAACAAACAAGCTGGCTGGGCAAACTCAGCACAGTGACCGAGGCAGATCAGCAAGCGATGCGGAAAATGTCGCCGGGGGAAATTTCAACGCTGGTCGGCACTAAAATGGGCCTGATTGAATTCGTAAAATCGCGTGGCATTAGCGAAGACCAAGCTAAGGCGTGTCTGTCGGACAAGGCCGCAATCGATGGCCTGATCAAAACCACAGAGCGCGGGACAAAAGATGACGGCGTAAGTGGAACGCCATTCTTCATACTCAACGGCGCAAAGCTGGACGCCAGTTCGTGGAACCAGGTGAAGACAAAGCTGATCGAGGCTGGCGCGCGCTAAGCATGACTCAGGGGGGCACTGACATCGCCTCATCCGCAACGGGAGCAGCCCGTTGCGGATAAAGAAGCTGAAACTTGTCGGCTTCAAAAGCTTTGTCGAGCCCGCCGAACTGCGGATCGAAAACGGCCTGACGGGTATCGTCGGGCCGAACGGTTGCGGCAAATCCAACCTGCTGGAAGCGATCCGTTGGGTCATGGGCGAGAGCAGCGCAAAATCCATGCGCGGCGCGGGCATGGAGGACGTCATCTTTGCGGGTACAGCGTCCCGCCCGCCGCGTGACTTTGCCGAAGTCACCATCTTGGCGGAACGCAGCGATGATGGCGACGCTGCCCATGACGGCGATCAGGAACTGGAAGTTACCCGACGGATCGAACGCGGCGCGGGATCGGCCTATCGCTCGAACGGCAGGGACGTGCGCGCCAAAGATGTCGCGCTCATCTTCGCCGACGCCGCCACAGGCGCACATTCGCCGGCCCTCGTCAGTCAGGGCCGGATTGGCGCGATCATTTCTGCAAAGCCACAGGAACGGCGGCAGATGCTGGAGGAAGCGGCGGGCATCTCTGGGTTGCATGTGCGGCGCAAAGACGCCGAACAAAAACTGCGCGCAGCAGAAAGCAACCTTGCACGGCTGGCAACGATCCTCGCCGACATGGACGCACGCGCGGGGCAATTGCGGCGGCAGGCCAAACAGGCCGAACGCTACCGCACCTTGTCAAAAGACATATTGCAGGCCGAAGCACGGCTTATTTTCGTGCGTTGGCGCGAAGCCAAGGCTGCGGCTGATGCTGCGCGGGCTGAGGCCAATGCCGCGACGGCAGCCGTCGACAGCGCCGCCGCTACGCAGCGTGCTTTAACCGAACGGCAACAGGACGCCGTGACTCAATTGGCAAACGCCCGCGCCGTTGCAATGGCAGCACGCGATGCAGCAAATGACGTTTCCAACAAACTCGTCCAGCTAACAGGTGAGCAGGAACGGATCTTGCAGCGGCAATCGGATTTGTCTGCGCAAGCGTCCCGCATGGCCGAAGATGGCGCGCGTGAGGGCAAATTGACCCATGATGCTGCTGACGCGTTAGCGCACCTTCAAAGCGAGAGCGTGGCTTTATCTGAACAGATTAAGGCACAGGAAGACGAACGCCCTGCCCTGTTGCGCGCGGCCGAAAATGTCGAACGTCAGGCCCGCGAAAGCGAAATTGCCTTGGCAAAGGCCGCCGCCGAACAAGCCAGAGCTGACGCGGAATTGCGCGTGGCCGATGCCGCCGTTGCTGCGGCAACCCTGCGTGCCGAGCGGGCAGCAGGTGCCGTTGCGCGCATGGCCAGCGAGCGGGACGCCTTGGGCGATGAAGCTGCATGTGAATCTGCCAAAAAATCGGCAGAAGCCAGCGTTGTCACCTTACAAAAGCATTTGCAGGAAAACACCGAAGCCAGCGAAGCGGCCGAAACGCGCAGGACCGAATTGATCGCGGCACGCGACAGCGCGCAGGCCAGCCTTGCCAGTGCAAAAGCAGAGCTTGCGGGTTTGCTGACGGAGCAAAATGCGCTCGAACGGTCACTTGCCAAAGGGGACGGCGACAAGGCGATTAACCGCATAAAGGTTCGGCCCGGCTACGAACGCGCACTGGCCGCTGCGCTGGGTGATGATGCCGATGCCACGATTGGCGGGGATGCCGGACGCCGATGGCTGGGCGGGACACCCGCGATGGGCGCATTGGCAGACAATGCCCTGATCCATTATGTCGACGCACCGCAGGAGCTGGCTGCACGCCTTTCCCATGTGCGCGTTGTCGAACACGACGATGGGGCAACGTTGACACCGGGTGAGCGCCTCGTGACGCTTTCCGGGCAATTGCGCCGCTGGGATGGTTTCGCGACAGACGGCGACGGCGCGACGACCGCCGAGCTGCTGGTCCGTGCGAACCGGCTGGCGGAACTGAATGCATTGATACCACCCGCAGAAGCGACGTTGGCTGAACAAGCCGAGGCACTGGCGCAGATGACGGACGCTATCGCTACCGCGCAGGATACGGTTCGGGCCGCGGCGGCGGCGCGCGCAGAAACCGAAGGGCAATTGCGGCAGGCTTTGCGCGCGGTAGACCAAGCCGAAGATGCGCTGGCCCGGCTTAAATCTGCAAAGGCCGCGTTGCTCGACCGTATGGCGGCCAGCGAACAAGAGCTTGCCGAGGCACAGTCCGAACAAAGCACCGCAGAAGCCGCCCGTGCCGCGTTGCCAGATGGCACGCATCATGCGGGTCTTGTGCAGAAACTCGTCATCGCGAACGAAGCTGCGCGCGAGCTGCTGGCGCGCAATCAGGCGGATTTGTCATCCCTTGAACAGCGCATTGCCCACACGCGCGAACGACGTGCGGTCGCGCTTGCCGAAATCCGGGGATGGCAGGAACGCGCTGGCGAGGCGGAACGCCGGATCGCCGACATGAACAAGCGCAGCGCAGATATTGCTGCTGAGCAGGAAGCGATGGAGGGGCGGCCCGATATTCTGGCACGCGAGATCGCAAGCCTGCGCGCGGACAAAGAACAGCTGGCCGAAAAGCTGAATGGTCTTCAAGTCACAGAAAGTGCCTGCGAAAAAACGCTCAGGGAGCTGGAAAATGAACTCGCGACCGCAGCAGAGGCGCTCTCCGTTGCCCGAGAGGCCCGCGCTGGCGCCGAAGCACGCGCGGAAAATCAGGAACATCGCCGCGTCGAAATGGGACGGATATCGGGCGAGCGCTTCGAATGCCCGCCGCCTGTGCTTCCCGAAAAGCTCGGGTTCGATGAGCATGCAATGGACGATGCGTCGGTGGAGTCCGCACGGCTTGACCGGCTACAAAATGAGCGCGAGCGCATTGGACCGGTAAATCTGATCGCTGCCGATGAACTCGCTGAGCTTGAGGCGCAACAAGGCGCAGGTGCGGCAGAAAGTGAAGAGCTGACGCTCGCGATTAACCGCCTACGGGGCTCCATCGGTAGCTTAAATCGGGAAGGCAGAGCGCGCTTGCTCGCGGCCTTTGAAGCAGTTGACGGCCATTTCCGCCGGCTCTTCGCAACGCTATTCAACGGCGGCCAAGCGCATCTGGCATTGATCGACAGCGAAGACCCGCTTGAGGCAGGGCTTGAGATATTCGCGCAACCGCCGGGCAAAAAGCTACAGTCGCTGACGCTTTTGTCGGGCGGAGAGCAGGCGCTGACGGCGGTCGCGCTCATCTTTGGATTGTTCCTCACCAACCCAGCGCCGATATGTGTCCTTGACGAAGTTGATGCCCCGCTGGACGATGCGAATATCGAACGATTCTGCGATTTGTTGGAAGCGATGACGCGCGAAACCGACACACGCTACCTGATTGTCACGCATAACGCCGTCACCATGAGCCGAATGCACCGTCTATTTGGCGTTACCATGGTCGAACAGGGCATCAGCCGGTTGGTATCGGTTGACCTTGGTGGTGCGGAACAATTACTGGCTGCCGAATGACTTTACATGGCCCCATCACAAACAGCTTTATTTCGCAACGCCTCCGGCTGAACTATGTCGATTGGGGCAATCCCGATGCGCCACCGTTGCTTTTGGTCCATGGCGGCCGCGACCATGCACGCAGCTGGGACTGGGTGGCCGAAGAGTTGCGCCACGATTGGCACATTATCGCACCTGATCTGCGCGGCCATGGCGACAGCGCTTGGTCACCCGACGGCAATTACGAAATGTCTGCCTTTGTGTATGATCTGGCGCAGCTGATCCACCAGCTGAACCTTGCCCCCGTCAGCATCATTGCGCACTCAATGGGCGGCAATATCGCCACGCGTTATGCTGGGCTCTACCCCGAAAATGTGCGCAAGATGGTGAATATTGAGGGGCTTGGCCTCTCCCCCAAAATGCAGGCGGAACGCGACGCGATTGGCATACAAAATCGTTTCCGGCAGTGGATTGACGATAAGCGCAATGCGGCTGGCCGCACCCCGAAACGCTATCCCAATATTGAAGCGGCTTATGAGCGGATGAAGGCTGAAAACAGCTATTTGACCGACGAGCAGGCGCGCCATTTGACCGTTCACGGCATCAGCCGGAACGAGGATGGCAGCTGGAGCTGGAAGTTCGACAATTACCTCAACATCTGGGCAATATTCGACATGCCACGCGAAGATTTGCTCGCAATCTGGGAGTCGATCACCTGCCCGATGTTGATGATGTATGGTGCCGACAGTTGGGCGTCAAACCCCGAAAAAGACGGGCGCATCGCGCATTTCCCGACGGCAAAAGTCGTCGAATATGAAAATGCCGGTCATTGGTTGCACCATGACCAGTTTGACCGCTTCATGGCGGACGTAAAGGCGTTCCTCTAATCAAACATCGCGCGCAAGGCGGATATGGTGTCCGCTTCTTCAGCAGGCTTGTCCCTGCGCAAACGCGATATCCGCGGGAACCGCATGGCCACGCCTGATTTGTGCCGCTTGGATTCGTGCACAGCGTCAAATGCGACCTCAAGCACCAGCGACTTTTCCACTTCGCGGACCGGACCGAAACGGGCGACGGTGTTATTGCGGACAAAGCGGTCGAGCCATTTCAGTTCTTCGTCGCTGAACCCGGAATAGGCCTTTCCAACTGGCAACAAATTGCCATCTTCGGTCCAGCAACCAAAGGTGTAATCCGAATAATATGAGGAGCGCTTTCCGCTCCCCCGCTGCGCATACATCATCACGCAGTCAGCCACGAGCGGTTCGCGTTTCCATTTGTACCACAGCCCGACCTTACGCCCCGCCAGATAGGGCGAATCGCGCCGCTTAAGCATCACGCCCTCAATCGCCGCCTCGCGCGCGGCGGCACGGATCTCGGCAAGGTGGTCGAAATCGCGTGCCTCAATCACCGCAGACAAATCGAAACGCGCAGGGTCCAGATTCGCTGTGAACAGTTCCAGCCGGTCGCGCCGCGCGGTCCATGGCTGACCGCGCAGATCCTCCGCGCCGTCGAACAATATGTCGTACAGGCGGACAAACACTGGATATTCCGCCTGCATTGCTGCCGTCACATTCTTGCGCCCCAGTCGTTGCTGCAACGCATTGAAGCTGGCGGCCTCACCACCCTGCACGTCGCCGCGTACCAGCAATTCGCCGTCGACCACGCCAATAGCATTGAACGCCGCCGCTATTTCGGGGAACGCCCCAGTCACCTCATCGCCGCCGCGGCTGAACAAACGCGTTTCGCCGCCGGTCGACGCAATCTGGATACGGATGCCATCCCATTTCCACTCGGCTGCAAAGTCATCGAGATGCACGCTGCCATCCTCAAGCGGGTGGGCGAGCATGAAGGGACGGAAAAACGCGCTGTCGGCGGGATCTGGTCTCTCGGTGCGCCCTTCCCCCCATGCAAAAAGCGCAGCATAAGGCGAGCGAAGCGCGTGCCACACCTCTTCGACATCATCGACGGACACGCCAAAAGCTTGCCCGAAAGCGGTCTTGGCAAGACGCGCAGATATACCCACCCGCATGCCGCCCGTTGCAAGCTTCAGCAGCGCGTAGCGACCATTGGCGTCCAACCGGTCCATCAACTCCGCCAACACCGCCGGAGCGCGCGCCCGGCTGGTGCTGTTCAACAGATCGATGACTTCGGACACGGTCGGTGCGACATCGCCGCCGCTCATATCTGGCCACATCAGCGCGACGGTTTCGGCGGTATCGCCAACATAATCGCGGCTCATGCGGAACAGCATGGGGTCGAACCGTTCCTCTGCCATCGCGCGAATGGCCGCCGATTTGACGGTGGCAATGTTCAGCGTTCCAGCCAGTGCCGCCAA
>JBEEIJ010000031.1:0-9266 GCA_041169905.1 Pseudomonadota bacterium
AGGTTCCATTGGGATTGTCCGTGGCGAATGAGGATAAGCTTGGGCATGGGAGTTCCTTCGTTGTTTGCCCGCGCCCTAACGCAAGTTGGTCAAATCGCCAAGGTCATGAAACGGCTAAACGGGTCTTCGACATAATCGCCAAAGGGTGGGCAATATTCAAACCCGTGCGCTGCATACAGCGCCAACGCCGGTGCGAAGTCCGCCGACGATCCTGTCTCAAGGCTCAGGCGGTGATAACCCCGGTCGCGCGCTTGCGAAATGATATGCGTCAGCATTGCGGCGCCAACACCTTTGCGCAAATGGTCGGCGTGCGTCCGCATCGATTTGACCTCACCATGTTCGGGCGTCAGCTCTTTCAACGCCCCGCACCCCGCAAGCGCGTCCCCGTCCCAGATCGACCAGAACGTCACATCGGGCGCATTCAGCCCGTCGAAATCAAGAAAATGGCAACTTTCCGGTGGCGAGCTTGCCAGCATCCCGGCGAAATGCGTTTCCAGCAAGGCGCGGATTTCGTTGCCGGAAAGATCATCCACGATGATGCGCATAAGGACTGCTTACACCATCTCCGCCAGCGTCGCGAGGCACGCGCGGGCCAGCAGGCGGCAACGTTCGGGCGACCATCCCTGATAGGGATCATTGCCGTGCACCGTGTCTTTGTATGGCATTTCGAGCGTCATCGACACGCATCTATGCGACGGGCCAAAACGCTCGGCGAGCTGGTTTGTCGACATGGTCAAATTGGCCTTTCCCGGTCCCGCCTTGGTGTATCCCAACTCGGTCTGGAAATCGGGCGTGCGCGCGGCGAGGCGATTGATGAAATTATTGTACCGCGCACCTTGATCATCGGTCCATGACGGGATGCCTTCAAACCCGGCCATGAATGCAGCGGGAATGGCCTCATCCCCATGAACATCTATCGCCCAATGCACGCCGGTTTCATCCATGGCGTTGCGAATTCCCAGAACCTCTGGACTACGCTCCAAGCTTGGCTCGGCCCATTCGCGGTTCAGGTTTACGCCCGCAAAATTGGTACGCAAATGTCCTCGGCTGCTGCCATCGGGATTACAATTGGGCACGATATGCAACCGGCATTTTTCCAACAACACGCGGGTGTGCGGATCGCTCAGGTCGGTGAGCATATCCAACGCACCTTCCATCCAATATTCGGCCTGCGTTTCGCCCGGATGCTGGCGCGCGTATAGCCAGACTTGCGTTTCGCCATCGCCCATCGACAGGCAATCAATGGGCTGTCCCTCAAGGCTGTGGCCCAAGCAACGGTAGGCAACGCCTTCGCATGTTGCGGCGTCAGCGACCAAATCATGGTGGCGTTCCATGCTAAAGGGCGCGAAATAGGCGAACCAGACAATGTCGCTGGCGGGCGTGTAGCGAATGGTCAGGGTGCCGCCGTCTGCGGCTTTGTCATAGCTTGTATCGGCGCGGCCCCAGTAATCGCGGTCTTCCGAAACGCAGGCGCGATAATCTGGCCAACCGCCGGGATAGGCGCTGCCTTCCAAGCCCGTAATGCGCAGTTCCAGTTCCTCACCCGCTGCGCACGCAACGCGGAAGTGGAACCATTGCGCAAACTCCGAATCCTTATCTTTGCGAATACCAAGGGTGGCGCGGTTGCCATCGATGGCGTGCACTAGGATGTTACCGCTGTCGAATGCAGCATTGATATCGGTGATCGGCATTATTGGTCGCTCTCGCAATGAAGTTTATGGAACGCGGATAGTCTCGCCAGACACGCCGGGGAAGTCCTTAAACAAAGCTTCGGCCAATTTAGATGCGGCAATAGCGGGCTGCGCGGCAGGCGAGCCCGCTTTGGCAGATTGCACCGCCCTCCCTTCCCATATCACCAGCTGGTCACTGCGCCTGATGATGCGCACCGCCATACTGGTCTGCAATAATGCTGCCGAACCGCCACCAAGATTGATGCCAATGCCCAAGCCAATGCCCGATCCATAGCTGCCGGTTGATCCGCCGACGCCCACGGAAACCGGTGACCGGCGCTCCGGGTGTATCATAGTCGCGCCAAAGCGTATTTCGGCAACAACGTCGCTTGTGCCCGCTTGATTGCGATAGCCGACCCGCTGCATTTCACGCGTCACCGCCGCAACATAAGGCGAAGCCGATAAAGATCGGTCCGCCGCCGATTCGCCGGCAAGCTCAACCACGAAACTGCCATTGCCATAAGGCACGCCTTCGGCCGCGCGGTTAAAGCGCGTGACCTCGACAGGGCCAGTGGGCACGACACAGGCCGACAGCAGTGAAAGCGCGAGAAGTGGCAAAATTCGTGGAGTTTTCATCATAGTCTTGTCCTTAAGCGCGTCATATATCATGGAAAGCTATCTATGGGGGCTGAATCGCATAATAGCGCCGAACGCGCTTGACTTTCCGCTGCCCCACCCATAGGAGCGCGCCTTCAATTCAAGCTTTATGCATCAAAAAGACGGGTAAATCCGATGAAAGTCGTTAATTCTCTCAAGTCGCTCAAAGGCCGCCATCGTGACAACCGCGTGATTCGTCGTCGTGGCCGGACCTATGTCATCAACAAGACTCAGCCACGCTTTAAAGCGCGCCAGGGTTAATTGGCCGCTGCCTGCGCAACGCGGGCAGATGGTTCTATCAAAAGACCGCTCCGAATCTGATTCGCGGGCGGTTTTTTTGCGTCTGCACTCTAGGATTGACCCATGAGCAAGATCACCACCGTCGTATTTGATGTCGGCAAAGTGCTGTTCGAATGGGATTTGCGGCATCTTTTTGCAAAGTTGATCACCGACAAGGCGGAGCTGGAATATTTCGTCACGCATGTCGTTACGCCCGAATGGCATTTCCAGCATGATGCCGGCCGTCCCTTGGCAGAAATGACCGCGGAACGGATTGCGCTATATCCAAAATATGCAAATGAGATCGACGCGTACCGGACGCGTTTTAACGAGACGATTCCGGGCCCTGTCACAGGATCGCTGGAAATCGTGCACGAACTGGCCGCGCGCGCCGTTCCGCTTTTTGCCATTACCAATTTTGGCGCGGAGTTTTGGGAAATGTTCCGTCCGACTCAGCCCATATTCGACCATTTCGGAGATATTGTCGTCTCGGGCGTCGAGAAAATGGTCAAGCCAGACCCCGATATCTATGCGCTGGCGCTGCGCCGCTTTGGGCTGAAGCCCGGCGAGGCGATATTCATCGATGACAATCATGACAATGTCGTCAGCGCCCGCGCCAATGGCTTTGCTGCGCATCATTTTACCGATGCAGAGAAACTACGCCGCGCATTGGTGGCGCTTGATTTGCTGGTTTAAGTTTTTTGCACGCAGAGGCGCAGAGGACGCAGAGAATATATGATTGCCTCGGCGCGCTCTGCGCCTCTGCGTGACCCAAAAAACATCAGCGCAGGCCCTTCCATTCAGCGCCCGTCTGTGCTTAAGCGACCGGCGAAACTCTTTATTGTCGAGGATGTAATCTCCCATGAATATCCATGAATATCAGGCCAAAGAACTGCTCGCGAAATTCGGTGTGGCTTGCCCCGCTGGTATCGCGGCGCTCAGCGTTGAAGAAGCGGTTGCGGCTGCGAAGCAATTGCCTGGTCCTCTTTATGTCGTGAAGTCGCAAATCCACGCAGGCGGACGCGGCAAGGGCAAGTTCAAGGAATTGGGCCCCGATGCAAAGGGCGGTGTTCGCCTTGCCTTCAACCTCGATGAAGTTGAATCGCATGCAAAAGAAATGCTGGGCAACACGCTGGTAACGATCCAGACCGGAGCCGAAGGCAAGCAAGTCAACCGTCTGTACATCACCGATGGCGCCGACATTAAGCAGGAATTCTACCTCGCATTGTTAGTCGATCGCGCGACCAGCCGGATTGCTATTGTGGCCTCAACCGAAGGCGGCATGAACATTGAAGACGTGGCGCATGACAGCCCCGAGAAAATTCACACCATCGTTGTCGATCCGGCAACCGGACTTCAGCCACATCATGGCCGCAGCGTTGCAAAGGCGCTTGGCCTGACGGGTGATTTGGCCAAGCAAGCACAGACGGTGGTTGCCGGTCTCTATGCCGCATTCTTGGGCACCGATGCCGAACAGATTGAAATCAACCCGCTCGCTGTCTGCGAAGGCAAGAATGGCGACGAGCTGTTGGTGCTGGATGCCAAGGTTGCGTTTGATGGCAATGCGATGTTCCGCCACAAGGATCTCGCCGAGCTGCGCGACCTGACCGAAGAAGACCCTGCAGAGGTCGAAGCTTCCGAATATGACCTTGCCTATATCAAGCTCGACGGCAACATCGGTTGCATGGTCAACGGCGCGGGTCTTGCGATGGCCACCATGGACATCATCAAGCTGAACGGCGAATTCCCGGCCAACTTCTTGGACGTCGGTGGCGGCGCTTCGAAGGAAAAGGTGACTGCGGCATTCAAGATCATTCTGAAGGACCCTGCCGTAAAGGGCATTTTGGTCAACATCTTCGGCGGCATCATGAAATGCGACATCATCGCCGACGGTATCGTTGCTGCGGCAAAGGAAGTGAACCTGTCGGTGCCGCTCGTTGTCCGCCTTGAAGGCACAAATGTGCAGCAGGGCAAGGACATCCTCGCCAATAGCGGCCTGCCCATCGTATCTGCCAACGACCTTGGCGATGCAGCCGAGAAAATTGTCGCGGAAGTACGCAAGGCAGCTTAATGTATCGAACGCTTGACGTTCACGTCAACGTTAAGCATAGGCGCTCCAGTTTAGGCGGGCATTCACTCGCCATTTGAGTCGGTATGGAAGGATGAGCAGATGAAGATCATCGTCCCCGTTAAGCGGGTCATCGATTATAATGTTAAACCGCGGGTTAAGCCCGATGGTTCGGGTGTTGATTTGGCGAATGTCAAAATGAGCATGAACCCGTTTGACGAAATCGCGGTGGAAGAAGCACTGCGTTTGCGTGAAAAGGGCATTGCGACCGAAGTCATCGCGGTGTCGATCGGACCAGACAAGGCACAAGAAACATTGCGCACGGCGCTTGCCATGGGTGCGGATCGCGCGATCCTCGTCGTTGCTGAAGATGTCGAGCCGCTCGCGGTTGCCAAGATCCTTGCAAAGGTCATGGACGAAGAACAGCCCGGCCTTGTCATTCTTGGCAAGCAAGCCATTGACGATGACTCGAACCAGACGGGCCAGATGCTCGCTGCCTTGACCGGCCGTCCGCAGGGCACCTTTGCCAACACGGTCAACGTGTCGGGAGATGCAGTGCATGTCGCGCGCGAAGTCGATGGCGGTCTGCAGACGGTAGCGTTGAAGATGCCAGCCATCATCACGACCGACCTGCGCTTGAACGAGCCACGTTATGCGTCGCTGCCGAACATCATGAAAGCAAAGTCCAAGCCACTCGCGCAGAAAACCCCTGCCGATTATGGTGTCGACGTTAGCCCACGCCTCAAGACGTTGAAGGTTGTTGAACCGCCTGTGCGCAGCGCCGGTATCAAGGTTGCCGACGTCGATGCGCTGGTTGCAAAGCTCAAGGAAATAGGAGTGGCCGCATGAAGACCCTCGTTTATGCCGAACATGACAATGCATCGCTGAAGGATGCAACGCTTTCTGTCGTCACTGCTGCATCGCAAATTGGCGAAGTGCATGTCCTCGTCGCCGGCTCCGGCTGCGGCGCAGTTGCCGAGCAGGCTGCAAAGATCGCTGGTGTGAGCACCGTGCATGTTGCCGATGACGCAGCTTATGCGCAGCAGTTGGCTGAAAATGTTGCGCCACTGGTTGCATCATTGATGGCCACGCATGACGCGTTTTTGGCGCCAGCCACATCGAACGGCAAGAACATCGCCCCGCGCGTTGCTGCCTTGCTTGATGTCATGCAAATCTCCGACATCCTCAGCGTTGAAAGCGCGGACACGTTCACGCGTCCCATCTACGCCGGTAACGCGATTGCGACTGTCCAGTCGTCCGATGCCAAGAAGGTCATCACCGTTCGCGGCACCGCCTTTGCCAAGGCTGAAGAAACCGGCGGTTCTGCTGCCATCGAAGCTGTCTCGGGCAGCGGCGATGCGGGCACATCGACGTTCATCTCGGCCGAAATCGCGAAGCAAGAACGCCCTGAACTGACATCGGCTAAGATCATCGTATCCGGCGGCCGCGCGCTCAAGGACTCGGCGACGTTCAGCGAAGTCATCTTGCCACTCGCTGACAAGCTTGGCGCAGGCGTTGGCGCAAGCCGCGCTGCTGTCGATGCGGGCTATGTCCCCAATGACTATCAGGTCGGCCAGACCGGCAAGATCGTTGCCCCTGAAGTCTATATCGCAGTCGGCATCTCCGGCGCGATCCAGCATCTTGCTGGTATGAAGGACTCCAAGGTCATCGTCGCAATCAACAAGGACGAAGACGCACCGATCTTCCAAGTCGCAGACATCGGCCTTGTCGGTGACCTGTTTACGGTCGTGCCTGAATTGGTCGGCAAGCTGTAAGCACGTTCAAATGTAAGCTTTAAAAGGGGCGGTCAGAAATGGCCGCCCTTTTCTTTTGCGCAACCCCAACGCAGTTTCAAAACCCGCTTAAAAAGCTGGCGAGATTTTCGCCCAAATTGTCGACCGCATAGCCGCCTTCGGTCAGGACAACCGTCGGCAATCCGGTCGCGGCAATGTCTTGGGCCAGCATGGCATAGTCCGATGTCTTCAGTGCGAAATTGGCGATGGGGTCGCCTTCAAAGGTATCCGCGCCGAAGCTGACAATCAGCAGGCTGGGGTCAAAGCGGGCAATGGCATCCAGCGCAGTCGCTTGTGCTGCACGGAACGCTCCGATCTGGGTCCCTTGCGGCAATGGCAGATTAAGCGTTGCGCCTGCCCCTGCGCCTTCGCCGACTTCATCGGCATGGCCCCAGTAAAATGGAAAATCGGTCGCCGGGTCCGCATGGACCGAAGCATAAAAGACATCGCCCCGGTCCCAGAAAATATCCTGCGTGCCGTTGCCATGGTGATAGTCGATGTCGAGAATGGCAACACGCGCGATACCGGCGTCGCGCGCCGCTTGCGCCGCAACCGCCGCTTGGTTGATGAAGCAATATCCGCCAAGATAGTCGGCCCCTGCATGATGGCCGGGCGGACGGCACAAAGCCGTGGCGACGCGGTCGCCAGACAGCACCGCATCCAGCGCCGACAAGGCCGACTGCGTGCTCCAATAGGCCGAGGTCCAGCTGTCGGCAGTGAGCGGCGTGGAGCTGTCCATGCTGTAGCGGCCGGCCAATGCGTCAATACGCGTCAAGTCCAACGCGCGCCGACGTACCACGGGCCATATATAGCCCATCACATCACCTGAGCGTCCGGCGGCAAGCCAACGGTCATGCGCAGTCTTCAGATATGCGATGTACCCTGCGTCATGCACCGCCAATATCGGTGCTTCGCCATGGTCGGTGGGCCGTTGCGTGGCGGGTACGCCGGCACATAGCGCCTGCGCGCGCGCGGGCGTTTCGGCATAAGGGACGAACGCACCATTATGCAGCTCTTGAACCGGCGCATGGTCAAGCTGGCGGGGATCAAAAAACAGGCGCATCGTTCGGTCTATTCCAGGTTACATGATGCCACCGCATAGCCCGACAACATGCACTTTGCGAGAGCTTGCGCGTTTCCTGCCACCGACATCAGCTTCATGACGATCTTCGGCACGGCCAACATGATTGCGCAATCGGTGAACCTCAATGTGCCGGACTTGCAGCTGTAGCACCGTCTGTGTTATAACATGCGTATGAACAAGCCAATCAAAGTTATAAAAGTCGGTAACAGCGCCGGTATGATTCTTCCCAAAGAGATACTCGCCAAGCTGCGGGTGTCGCTTGGCGACGACCTGTATCTGACGGAAACCGCTAACGGCTTTCACCTGACCCCAAGCGACCCCGGCTTTGAGGCAAAGATGGCGTTGGCCGAAACGATCATGCGTGAGGACCGCGACATATTGCGCGTGTTGGCGCAGTAAGGGCCGCAGATGCCTCCGGCAATTCGAATTGAGCCCCATTGGCTCGACGCACGCGATGCGCTTGCCATCCACGACCGGCAGATTGCCGAGCATGGCGGGATTAGCGGTGTGCGCGATTCCAACTTGCTGGACTCGGCATTAGGACGACCCGTGAACCAGTGGAATTATGGCACGGACGATCCCGCTGCACTGGCTGCGGCTTATGCATATGGTGTTGCCCGCAACCATCCTTTTGCCGATGGCAACAAACGCACAGCATGGGTACTTGCGCGTTTGTTTTTGGCGCTCAACGGGCATGCACTGACATTCGATCCACAGGACGCGACACGCATTGTTTTGGCCCTCGCCGCGGGTGAATTATCCGAAGAAGAACTCACCGACTGGTTCCGCGATCATCTGGCTTAGGTTCAGGACCTAGGGCAGCAAGTCCGCTGGCTGCGTGGGCTCGCTGAGTATCTTTTCCATTCGGCGCCAGCGTTCGGCTTGGTCGGGATTGCCGCGCTCGATATAGCCACGGACAAGGTCTTTGCCCCAGCCATAGTTGATAACATAGCTGCGATAATGGTCGGTAAATGCCACCGATTGTTCGGCCCGCGCGGGCGACAAGAGCAGATATTTTTGCGTCAGTTCAAGTGCCTGCGCGCGGGATATTTCCCCGTCGAGATACATTTTCGCAATGGTCAGCCGCGCGCCGGACAGCATCTCGGTCATTTGCTGCATTTTCCAATATGCCTCTGCCGAATTGGGATCGAGACCAGCGAGCGGGTACAGAATGTCGCGTTCGAACGCCAAGCGCTCCTCGGCCGGAAAGGCCAGATCTATGCCATAATTTGCGCTGCCTTCGGAAAGGACGCTGGTCGGGCTGTAAAGCGGGTTGACCTCATATTCGCTCCACCCTTTTGCACGCGCGAGCCGTTGTTCGACCATCAGGTTCAAAACATGGTGGCCGGGATAGCCTTCATGACAGCCCAGATCGACCGCGCGGCTGACGCGGATCGGAAGGTCGGTGTTAATCTGGATCAGGCTTTTGTAATTGCCCTTATAATAATTGTAACCGGACCAGGTTTTTCCCGTCACAAATTCCATATCAAAGCTTTCGCCAACAGGCAGCGCGATGTGCTGCGCGGTGCGGCGTTTGCATTCGGCGATCGCGGCGTCAAAGACGGGTTGCAGCCGCTCTTTGGGAATGGTGTACCGCTCGTTAAACGCATCAACCCGCGCGGCCAGTGGCCCCGTGCCGGGAATGAGCGTATCAAGCCTGCTCAATATAGCGTCATAATGATCCAGCGACATAAGCACAGGGACGGTCGCAAACT
>JBEEIJ010000032.1:0-22717 GCA_041169905.1 Pseudomonadota bacterium
GGTTCGCCGATGACGCCGGCACCGATGAACTGCACCGATAGGTCAAGCGTAACGGCAGCGCCCGCCTCAATCAGGCCAAACATCCGCGATGCGCCAAACATCGCGACGTCGATAAAGCCCAGCGTGACGCCGCCATGCACCGCGTCGCGCAAGTTGCTGTGCCGGTGTTCGGGAAACATGCGCAGGCGTGCTTTATGATGGCCTTCACTGCGTACCAGCATTTTACCGAGGACCGTGCCATTATAGCGCGTGGCATCGGTCATCTGCCAGTTTAACCAACCGGGATTGTCCGGATCCGGACTGCTATCAAAAGCGGGTGTGTCCAACGGCCGTCCCTTCAATTAAAGGTGGCGTTCGGCAACCATCTTCTTGGTTTCGGCAATGGCCTTTGCAGGGTTCAGACCCTTGGGGCATGCGTTCGCACAGTTCATGATCGTGTGGCAGCGATACAGACGGAATGGATCTTCCAACTCATCCAAACGCTCACCGGTCATTTCGTCACGGCTATCTGCCAACCAGCGATAGGCCTGAAGCAAGATGGCAGGGCCCAAAAACTTGTCGCTGTTCCACCAATAAGACGGGCAGCTTGTCGAGCAACATGCGCACAAGATGCATTCATACAGGCCATCCAGCTTTGCGCGGTCTTCCGGCGACTGAAGGCGCTCTTTGCCCGATGGTTCTGGCGTAACCGTCTGCAGCCATGGCTTGATCGACGCATATTGTGCATAAAAATGGGTGAAGTCAGGAACGAGGTCCTTGATAACTTCCATATGCGGCAACGGGGTCAGTGTGACTTCGCTTTTGCAATCTTCAATGGCGGTGGTGCACGCTAGGCCATTTTTGCCGTCGATGTTCATCGAGCATGAACCGCAAATGCCTTCGCGGCACGAACGGCGGAAGGTCAGCGACGAATCCTGCTCGCTTTTCATTTTGATCAGCGCGTCGAGGACCATCGGGCCGCAGGTTTCGGTATCGACTTCAAATGTGTCGTAACGCGGGTTTTCGCCACTGTCGGGATCGTAACGATATACCTTGAATTTCTTGACTTTCCCGTCGGTTTTCGCGGCGTGAACAGCGCCCTTTTGGACCTTGCTGTTCTTTGGGAGGAAGAAATCGGCCATATCAATATCCTGTTGTCGTCGTGACGTGTAATTCCATATCTGCCGAACGCCCTAACCAAGCGTTTGTGCAATCACAAGCCCTCAACTGCGTCCGTTCGAGTTGCTATTTCTGCAAGTCGGACACGTAGCTTGTCGATTTTGCGGCCATCCATATCCACAACTTCAAAATGCCAACCTTGGTCGCGGAAGGATTCGCCCTCTACGGGCAGGTGTCGCAAGATATGCAGCACATGGCCCGCAGCGGTCGCGTAATCGCGGTCTTCGGGCAGATCAATCGACAGCGCGTCTGCCATTGCGTCGGCGGACATGGCGCCCGAGACGAGCATCGAGCCATCGTCCAATGTGATGATGTTCGGCGCGCTACCTTGCGCCTGATCCGATGCAAACTCGCCGGCAATTGCCGCCAAAAGGTCGTTCGGCGTGACGATCCCTTCAAAATGCCCATATTCATCATGGACCAGCAACATTGGCACATCGGACGAACGCAGGATTTCAAGTGCGTCCATGGCGTCAAGTTGATCTGGAATGATTTCCGCGCGACGCATCAGGCTGCGGATATCCAGACTTTCCCCGCGAATCTGCGCGGCAACAATATCGCGTGATTGGACAACGCCGATTATATCGTCACCGTCTTCGCCGGTGACCGGTAGGCGGGTGTGCAGCGAATTTAACAGCGAATCGCGGACATCATCTTCAGATGCGTCCGCTGCAATACGGTCGACGTCGGTCCGTGGCGTCATGACTTCACGCACCGGACGGTCGGCCAGCCGCACGACGCCTGCAATGACCTTATGTTCATGCTCTTCAATGATTCCGGCGTGGGTGGCTTCGGCAAAAACCATACGCAATTCCTCGGCGCTCAGTGCGTCACGGGTATCGCGGCGAAGCCCCAGTGCACGGAATATGGTCGCGCTGGATGTATCAAGTGTCCAGACAATCGGTGCGGTCACGCGTGCCAGCATCTCCATCGGCCCTGCCATGGTGACGGCGATTCTCTCAGGCGCAATCAGCGCAAATTGCTTGGGGACCAGTTCGCCGACCACCAAGGATGCGTAAGTCGTGATGCTGATGACAAGCCCGAACCCTAAAGTTTCGGCCCATTCCTTGCCTATGCCCAAAAGAGCGATGCGTTCGGCCACTGGCCCGCCCAGCGTCGATCCGGAATAAGCACCTGCGATAATACCAATGAGTGTAATGCCGATTTGCACGGTGGACAGAAACTTTCCGGGGTCGCGCCCTAACCGAAGGGCCGCCGCCGCGCCGCGCTTTCCGTCTTCCGCCATCGCCTTTAGCTTCGCTGTGCGTGCCGAAACGATGGCGAGTTCAGACATGGCAAACACACCGTTCAGGGCAATGAGAGCCAATATCGTCGCGGCATCAAACCACGGGAAAGGATGAAGAAGTTCCATAGGGACACAATTCCCATAGGGCCAACGCCAGCGCTTTGGCAACAAAATGCCGACAAAACTGTTATCGTCAAAAGATGAAACCTATCCAGCGATAATCTCAGGTTCATCATGGGTGTCGTTTATGGGACATACTAGCTGAAAGGGAAAATGATGAAGAAAAATCAATTGATCACGCTGTCACTGATGGTTGCGATGCTCCCGCTATCGGCATGTGTGACCGATCCGGAAACCGGCCAGCGCACGATTTCGAAGGCGGCGCTTGGCGGCGTTGGCGGGGCGTTGGGTGGATATTTGCTTGGCGACCTTATTGGCGGCCGCCGTGATCGCACCGAAAAGATTGTCGGCGCAGGGATCGGCGCATTGGCCGGTGCGGGTGTTGGCTATTATATGGACGAACAAGAAAGAAAGCTGCGCGAGCAAACCGCAGGCACGGGCATCAACGTTATCCGTGATGGCGACAATCTCGTCCTCGATATGCCTTCGGAAGTGACCTTTGGCCTCGATAGCGCGAACATTGATGCGGGTTTCCGCAATACGCTGGATCAGGTTGCATCGACGCTGACGCAATATGAACAAACCTATGTCGACGTCATTGGCCATACCGATTCCACCGGGTCGGACGCCTATAACCAGTCGTTATCGGAACGCCGTGCGTCGGCTGTTGCAAGCTATCTAACGTCGCGCGGCGTGCAGTCCGCACGTCTTGCAACGCGTGGCTATGGCGAGAGCCAACCGAAGGCGAGCAATCTGGACGAAGCCGGTCGCGCGGCGAACCGCCGTGTCGAAATACGACTGGTACCTGTTACGCAGGGATAATGCGGATTTATACCGCAACACCCTGAAGCAATTTGGGCAGCGCGCCGCTTTCGCCCCGCGCCTCGGCCATGAAAAATGCTTTGGCCGGGGCAGCGCGCTGCACCATTGCCATTCCGAAACGCCGGACCGCAGACGCGGTTTTGCCGGGAATGGAAAAAAGGCGGTTCAAGCCATCGGTCGATACCGCGATCAACAACGTATCAATGCTGCGCCACCGGCTATAGCGATCGAGCAATTGCGCATCACCAAAATCAAGACCAAGCCGCATCCCGTCGACCAATACTTCGGTTAACGCCGCAACGTCGCGCAGGCCAAGGTTCAATCCCTGACCCGCGATGGGATGAATGCCATGCGCGCTGTCGCCAATCAGCACCAGTCGTTCCGCCGTAATGTTGGCCGCATGGTGGAACCCAAGCTTGTACGACGACAAAGGCGCGGCGATCTCAACGGCACCCAATATGCCGCCCATCGCCTTTTCCAGCTCCGCCGCATATCCACGCGGCGATAATTTCATATATCCCGGCGCATCTGCGGCATCGACCGACCAGACAATCGCCGAACGGTGCCGCCCGTCGTCCGCATCCAACATAGGCAATACGGCAAATGGGCCTGACGGATAAAAAATCTCGTAAGCAATGTTATTGTGCGAATGTTCGTGGAAGATCGCACCGACCATGGCGCTATGGTCATATTGCCAATGCGCAATATTGATTCCCATTTCCTCGCGCGTCTGGCTTTGCCGCCCTTCAGCAACAATCATCAGGTCAGCGGTCAAAACTTTCCCGTCATCGAGATGCACGGAGGCGCGACCTGAATCCTGTGATTTTTGGGTGATGTTGGCGGGCATGTGCAGCTGAATCGCATCGCTTTCCAGCGCCGCATTGTACAAGACGCCGCGCAAGAAGCGGCTTTCAAACATTTGGCCCAGAAAGCCGTCATCTTCGGCGGGTGCGAAATCCAGCGATCCGGGCTTCAGGCTATCGCTCACCCAAATCTTTTCAATCGGGCAGCCTCTTCCGGCCAATGCTTCGCCCAATCCAATGGCTTCGAACAGTTTATAGCTAGAGCTCGATATGGCAAATGTGCGGCCGTCAAAGCCTGCTTGCAGCATGCTCGCCTGGTCCGCGCGGTCAATGACATGGCTGGTGATGCCATGTGCAGCCAATGCCAATGCTTGCGTAAGCCCGATGAGCCCGCCGCCGATAATGATGACGTCTGCTTTGTGATTCATATTGCCCCTATGCCGCAACAGATGGGCGGACTCAAAGGAGGATTTTGACCGTAGCCCATCCACCTTGGCAGCAATCTTCAACCTGTAATACTTGACGGCGAGTCCAGCGACAGCGAAAAGGGGGCGTTCGGCCCTCGGCGGCCACCCATAAACGGCATTATACTCATGGCCTCGCGCATTTCTAAATTTACGTCAAAAACGAACATGACCAATTGGCGGAATATGATGCGTGCGTCGTTGATCCGCAGCAGCACCTTGTTTGGCGCGGCTGTGCTTGGCCTGTTTGCGGTGTTTTACGGCTTGGCAGTGCTGAGCTATTCGGCTGGC
Organism: Pseudomonadota bacterium; assembly: GCA_041169905.1. Classification (GTDB taxonomy): domain Bacteria; phylum Pseudomonadota; class Alphaproteobacteria; order Sphingomonadales; family Sphingomonadaceae; genus Sphingorhabdus_B. The sequence continues at coordinate 4,905 of JBEEIJ010000032.1, forward strand.
GATGCGGCATTCAATAGTGCGGCTGCAGATGTGCAGCACAACTGGATGGGCCAAAGCGGCGCTTATGTGTCCGACATCATGCTATTTCTATTTGGCGTTCCAGCCATTTTCCTCCTCCCGCTGATGCTGGTTTTTGCACGACGCTTGTGGCGCGCAGTCCCGCAGCCGCAATGGAAACGACAGCTTACACTCTGCCTGTGTGGCATGCTACTGATCGGGTTTGGCATGGCCTATTGGCAGCATGGCAGCAACATCGGCCTGCCCGCTGGCTGGGGCGGGGCGATTAATTTGCTGTTGGCAAATGCCGCTGTTGCTCTTGTTGGTCAAATTCAAGACGTGGTTGGCACTATATTGCGGGTGCTTCTGATTTTGGGCAGTTTAAGTGGCGGCGTCGCTTTGGTTATTCGCGCGCTTGAGCTTGAGCGCCCGCTGTTCCGCATTCCTACGCTGGCCATGCCTAAATTTTCAGGCATCAAAAACGATTTGGGTGCCTTTGACGCAGACGATTCGGATGTTGCCCAAATTATCGAGCCAAAGCCGCCACGTAAGGCTGTCGAGCCCGAACTCCGCAAGCCTCCCGTGATCGAAGACCGTGCGCTGGCGCCGAAAAAGGCTGCATTCTCAACCGGCGCGCGGCAGGGCGATTTCTTTGGCAGCTTTGTTTTGCCGTCGCTTGATCTGCTCGATCCGCCGTCCGCCATTTCAGTGCCAAAGCTCGACAAGACTGCGCTCGAAGCAAATGCGCGCTTGCTGGAATCGGTGCTCGATGACTTTCATGTCAAAGGACAGATTGTTGCGGTGCGTCCGGGGCCCGTCGTCACCATGTATGAGCTGGAGCCTGCAGCGGGTATCAAATCCAGCCGCGTTATCCAGCTGGCCGAAGATATTGCGCGCAACATGTCCGCTTTGTCCGCGCGTGTTTCGACGATACCGGGCCGCACCGTTATGGGTATTGAGTTGCCCAACGCCCATCGAGAGGCCGTGGTGTTTCAGGAAATGGTCGGATCAGACGCCTTTGCCGATCAAAAGGGCGCTTTGCCTATAATTTTGGGTAAGAATATCTCTGGCGATCCCGTGATCGCAGATCTCGCCCCGATGCCGCATTTGTTGGTCGCCGGAACCACCGGCTCAGGTAAATCGGTCGGCCTGAACTGCATGATATTGTCGCTGCTCTATCGTCTGACGCCGGACCAGTGCCGGATGATCATGATCGATCCCAAGATGCTCGAATTGAGCAGCTATGACGATATTCCGCATCTGTTGTCGCCTGTTGTAACGGAGCCTGCCAAGGCCATTCGCGCGCTCAAATGGGCGGTTGAACAGATGGAAGAACGCTACCGGATGATGTCATCGCTGGGCGTGCGCAACCTTGCAAACTTCAACGAAAAAGTGCGCGGGGCAAAGGCAAAGGGCGCGCCATTGGGCCGTAAGGTGCAAATTGGCTATGACCCGATGACCGGCCAGCCGCAATATGAGGAAGAAAGCTTGGCCTATGAGCCAATGCCGCAGATCGTCATCATCGTGGACGAGCTCGCTGACCTGATGATGACTGCGGGCAAGGAAGTCGAATTCCTCATTCAACGCCTCGCGCAAAAGGCGCGTGCTGCGGGTATTCACCTCATCATGGCGACGCAGCGGCCATCGGTTGATGTTATCACTGGCGTCATTAAGGCAAACCTGCCCACGCGCATTTCTTTCCATGTGACGTCGAAAATCGATAGCCGTACGATTTTGGGTGAACAGGGTGCCGAACAGCTGCTGGGCAAGGGCGACATGCTGTATATGGCTGGTGGCCGCGGGCTGACGCGTATTCACGGTCCATTTGTTTCCGATGATGAAGTCCGCCGCGTGGCAGACCATTGGCGCGGCCAAGGGCAGCCCGAATATATTCAGGCGGTGACCGAAGAGCCCGAAGATGGCGGCTTTGACTTTGGCGGCATGGGCGGCGACGACAACGAAGAAGACGCGCAATATCGCAAGGCGTGCCAGATCGTGTTTGAAAGCCAAAAGGCATCAACGAGCTGGATTCAGCGTCAGTTGCGGATTGGCTATAACAGCGCAGCCCGTCTGATTGATCGTATGGAAGAAGATGGCTTCATCACGGCGCCGAACCATATTGGCCGCCGTGAAGTGCTGCGTGACCGGACCGGCGAGCCGCTGTAGACGTTAAGACGGCGTTCAAGGCGGTTGCCATAACCGCGATTGAACCCCTCCCAAGGAAAACAGAATGACCTTTCGAAATTACGTCTTACTGCTCGCGCCCGTTGCCCTGATCGCAGCCGCGCCGTCGACTGCGCAATCGCAGGCGGATCGCATGGCGCGCGTGACCACGCATATGAAGACGGTGGGCACAATGACCGCCAACTTCACCCAGACCGATCGCAACGGCGGGCTTTTAACCGGCAAGCTTTTGCTGAAGCGCCCCGGCCATGTGCGCTTTGAATATCAAAAAGATGTGCCGCTGTTGATCGTCGCCGATGGGCGCGCGCTGACCATGGTCGATTATGAAGTCAAACAAGTGCAGCGCTGGCCAATCCGTAATAGCCCGCTCGCCGCGTTACTTGACCCGGGCAAGGACTTGGCGCTCTTTGGCAGGCTGGTCCCCACATCGACCGATGATGTCATCAGCGTGGAAGTTCGCGACCCGAAGCGGCCCGAATATGGCACCATTACAATGATATTCGTCAACAAGCCCGGCGCGCCGGGTGGATTGACGCTGAACGGATGGGTTGCGCTTGATTCCAAAAACAATCGCACAACTATCCGACTCAGCAACGTCACGTATAATGGCGCAATCGCCGACAGCGCATTTTCATGGAAAGATCCACGGCCTGTCCGACGGAAATCTTAAAATTGGTCGACGAACCGATGCTAACTGCCGACAAGCTGCCGAGCTGAACGCATTCGTTCATGTGAACGTCAGGAAAGTCGTCCTATAAATCCATGGTCAGCAATTGAGAGTTCGTGTGGTTTTCCCCCTGTTGCCCACGACGTTAAATCGTCGCTGATACCCGCGTGACGAACGCAAGCTTAGCCCTCATCCCAAATGCCCCCGGGATGAGGGCTTTGCTTTTTTGGCATGGATTTCACTTCACCGACTTGCTCCTGCCGCTTCTGGCATCTAGGGCCATATTCATATGTCTCAGACCATCCGTATCGCCTCGTGGAATATCAATTCGGTTCGCGCCCGCATCGACATCGTCGAACGCTATCTGAAAGAAGAAGCGCCCGACGTCCTGTGCCTGCAGGAAACGAAAGTCATCGACAGTCTGTTTCCGGAAGGATTGTTTCGGCAGCTTGGCTATCGCCACATGGTTTTGAATGGCCAGCCGATGCACCACGGCGTCGCGATTGTCAGCAAGCTGCCATTAATCAACCGCCGTGTTGAAGATTGGCAGGGGAATGGCGAAGCGCGGCATGTGGGTGCGGAGTTGAATGTCGATGCCGCAAAGGGCGTGCGGATCGATAATGTCTATATTCCGGCTGGCGGCGAAGTTCCCGACAGCGAAGTGAATTCGAAATTCGGACAAAAGCTCGGGTTTCTCTCGCGCATGACCGAGTGGTCGCGTGCGGTCACCAGCCCGACCATATTGACGGGTGATTTCAACGTCGCGCCGCTTGAGCATGATGTTTGGAGCCATAAGCAGCTCGTCAATGTCGTCAGCCACACAAAGATTGAATGTGAACATCTGGCCGCGATCAAGGAAGCTGCGGACTGGGTCGATCTCGCGCGGCATTTTGTCGAACCGTCGAAGAAGCTGTACACATGGTGGAGCTACCGTGCGCAGGATTGGGAAACATCCGACCGTGGCCGCCGGCTTGACCATATGTGGGTGACGCCGGACTTGAAGGAAAAGGCCAAGTCGCATGTGGTGCATAAGCATGTGCGTGGATGGGGCAAGCCATCTGACCATGCGCCCATTGTCACGGAATTTGCCTTTTGAGCGGTGCTCCCGCAATGGACGGCGATGCCCGCCGTGCGGCGCTGGCCATTGACGCGCTGCGTCGTGGCTGGGCCATCACGGTCGAACATCTCGGCCAACAGCTTTGCCTTGTGCCGATAGAAACCGCGCGCGACGTTGCGGGTGCGCACGCGATCCTGCTCTCTGCCACCCGCGCGGCCACGCTCAAACTGATGAACCAGCGCGCCGCCGCCGATACCGCTTTGCCGGTCATGATAAAGGCGCCAGCGGACCTTGATATCAACCTTGCATTGGCGGTGGCGGATCCAACGCTCGATTTGCGTTACCCGATGAAGGGTCCATTTGAAGCATTGGCCCTCGCCGATGGACCCTCTGCTGCTGCGGCCATTGAGCTTGCGCGGCTTGCCGGATTGCTTCCCGCCTTTTTGGTGTTGCCGGATTCGGGACATGCGTCCGCGACCGTATCCCCGCAGGATGTCGCTGCGTTTGACGATAGCGGGGCGCTGCACATTGCCGCGCGTGCGCGGTTGCCGGTCGCTGCAAATGTTGATGCTGAAATCGTCGCATTTCGAACGGACGTGGACGCGTCAGACCATGTCGCGTTGCTGATCGGCAAACGCGATGGCACGCCGCCCGTGGTCCGGTTGCACAGCGAGTGCCTGACCGGTGATGTCCTGGGCAGCCTGAAGTGCGATTGCGGCCCCCAATTGCACGAAGCGTTACACCAAATCTCCGACGCCAATTGGGGCATACTTTTATATTTGCGTCAGGAAGGCCGGGGCATTGGCCTGATCAACAAATTGCGTGCCTATGCGCTTCAGGATCAGGGGTTTGATACCGTTGATGCAAATACCCGATTGGGCTTTGCCATTGATGCGCGCGATTTTTCGGTCGCCGCCCGCATGCTTGAACTGCTGGGCATTTCCAATGTTCGGTTGCTCACCAACAATCCTGAAAAGGTTGAAGGCCTTAAGTCCGCCGGCATATCTGTCGAAGAACGGCTGCCGCTAAAAATCGCGGCGAACCCGCATAATGCGCATTATCTCGAAACGAAAAAGAGCCGCACGGGGCACGCGCTTTAGCCGCTTGCCGCAAATTGCAGTCCGTTTCCGATACCCGACTGTTGGAGGGCTTGCTATGGGAACCTTATTGCGGTTCGCGAAGGCGCTCTTCGTCGCGTGACGGTCGGGGTTCGCGGCGCCCGATAGCGCGTTCGATAAATGCGTCATCCAAAGGTTCCGGTTCAGTCGCTGGCATAGCGCCGGGGTCTTCAAGCGCGGGGTCCCCCTCAATAGGCATACCGTTTTCGTCGAACAGCAGTCCCTCTTCCCCTTCGCCAAGCAACAGCTCTTCGCCTTCCAATTGTTCGGGGAAGGTTACTTCGGTCGCAAAATTTTCAACGGGTCGGCCGGACACCGCAACGCGCATATAGGCTGCCCACGCTTGTGCTGGCGCACGGCCGCCTTCTAATCCGCCGATCGCACGCGCATCGTCGCGGCCCATCCAGACGCCAGTGGTCAAACCACTCGAAAACCCAAGGAACCAGCCGTCCTTGTTGCTGCTCGTGGTGCCTGTCTTTCCTGCGACGGGACGGCCGATATTCGCGGCGCGGCCTGTGCCCGTTGCAACCGCGGTCTGCATAAGGTCCGTCATGGCACCGGCGACCCAATCCTCCACCAATTGCACGGATCTGGCGGGCTTTGCCGTATATAAAATCTCGCCATCAATGGTGGTGACTTTGGAGATGCCATAAGGGGTGATGCTGCGGCCATTGCTGGCCACGGATGCAAATGCCTGCGTCATGTCGATAACGCGGGTTTCCGATGTCCCAAGCACCATCGACGGCTGCGTGTTTATGGGTGTCGTTATGCCAAAACGGCGCGCCATGTTGGCGATGCTGCTGGTACCCACCTCTTGCCCCAATTGTGCCGCGACCGTATTTTTCGAATAGGCAAATGCCGTGCGCAGTGAAATTTCACCATCGTAATTGCCGCTGCTGTTTTTGGGTTGCCAGCCGTCAATTTCGACGGGCTTATCTTCGACCATGTCTTCGGGACGGAACCCGGCTTCCAATGCGGCCAAGTAGACGAACAATTTCCAAGCCGAGCCTGGTTGCCGGACTGCGGTGACCGCACGGTTGTAATTGCTGGTTACATAATCGGTGCCGCCAACCATCGCTTTAACCGCGCCGTCGCGGTCAATCGACACCAGCGCACCTTGTGCACCGCGTGGTGCGTTGGCCGCTATCGCAGCCGTTGCCGCACGCTGCATTTTCAGGTCAAGCGTGGTCCAGACATCGATGGGTTTTTCGGTCTCGTCAATCAGGCCGTCCAGCTGCGGCAAAACCCAATCGGTGAAATAGCGGACACTGTCTTGCGGTTGCTGTTTCGCCATTTTCACGTCCGCTGGCTTCACCTCTGCGGCCTCGGCAGCGGAGATCATCCCGGCATCCTGCATCACGCCGACAACCACCGTGGCGCGGTCAATCGCAGCTTGTGCATCTGCCGTTGGCGAATAATTTGATGGCGCCTTTACAAGCCCTGCAATGATCGCGGCTTCGGCGAGACTGAGATCTTCCGCGCCATGATCGAAGAATTTCCGGCTCGCCGCATCAACACCATAAGCACCGCCGCCGAAATAGACCTTGTTCAGATATAATTCGAGTATCTGGTCCTTCGAGAATTTCGTTTCCATCGCCAGCGCAAGGATGACCTCGCGGATTTTGCGTCCGAATTCCTTGTTGTTGTTCAGGTAAATGTTGCGCGCCAGCTGCTGCGTGATCGTTGAGCCACCTTGAGTCCAGCGTCCATCAATTGCGCGTACGTAAAGCGACCGCGTGATACCAATAGGGTCGACGCCGGGATGCATATAATAGCGCCGGTCTTCCACTGCGACCATCGCGTCCTTCATTTCAGACGGCAGCTGGTTAATGTCCAGCCATCGGCCGAAACTTGGCCCAAGTGATTGGATAACGGTGCCATCGGCCGCACGGACACGGATCATCTGGCCATTGGGTGATGCCTTTAAATCTTCAAAGCTGTCGATTTCGCCGCGGGCAACGGCGACAAAAATGCCCAACACCATGACGCCAAACAGTGCCGCGATAACGCCGGCTTTGATGATACGTAAAATCCACGGTCCCATTGGGCGACGTTCTTTCGAAAGTTTGCGCGCGCGTGCCATTGTGCAGGGTGTTAATCGGTCACGGACTCGCCGACAAGCGCGTTCTTATTCAGGTTCGAATGTCAGCGCGGCGCTGTTGATGCAGTAACGCAAGCCCGTTGGCCCCGGACCATCGGGAAACACATGCCCCAAATGCCCTTCACACGCCGCGCAGCGCACCTCGGTGCGGACCATGCCGTGCGAGACATCGATATGCTCATCAATGGCAGCACCGTCCGCAGGCGCGGTAAAGCTTGGCCAGCCTGAACCGCTGTCAAATTTGGTGTCCGATGCAAATAAGGTCGTGCCGCATCCGGCGCAGCGGAATTCGCCTTCGCGCTTTTCGTCGGTCAATTTGCCCGCAAAGGCGCGCTCTGTTCCTGCCTCCCGCAGGACATGATATTGAACGGGGTCCAATTCTGCGCGCCACTCGGCTTCGGACTTGATAATTTTTTCCATGAAACGGCCTTTCGTTGATGCAGATGTGGGCCTGTTTGCCATCGGGTTCAAGAGCCCGGCTTAACAGACGTTATCCCACCCACTACCGGACAATATCAGTCATCAGGCGCGGCGCGATGCTGCACGCGCAATGCGGACCAGCTCTTCTTCCAATATCGTGTCCGCCAGTCCATCGCGGACATGCATAAGCTTGGATTCCACCTCAAGCAGATGGCCGTTCAATCCGGCAAGCCGTACCGATGGCCAGCGCGCAAGTTGCTGCGCGTAGTTGTCGGCGTCTTTCCAGAATATCGAACGGGTCGCTTTGACGACGGCGCCGGGGTTCGAACCATTGTCGACCTTTGCGCGCATAGAAGCGAGCAATGTCACCCGCCGCTGCATCGCGCGGATGATGCGGATGGCATCCACCCCCATGTCGCGCGCGGCGACAAGTTCACGCCCCGTCCCGCGCAAATCGCCGCCCATGACTTGATGGATGAGGCCATTGATATTTTCCTCGCCCGTTTCCGCGGACAAGGCTTCGAATATGGGGACTTCAACGGTCGCGGGGCGTTGCGGTGACGAATCATAATATAAGGACAGCTTTTCGATTTCGGCCTGCGCCAATTTCCGGTCCTGACCTGTGTAGCGCGCAATCCGCGCGGCCAGTGGCCGGTCAATCTTTAGCCCCATCGTGGCTGCGTATGCCATTATGGCAGCTGCGGCATCGCCTTCCTCCGGCAGGTAACAAATATGCACCATCGCGCGCGGGTGGGCTTCGACAAGCTTGCGCAACTTGCTGGCCTTGGTCAGATTGCCCGCGGTCGCGATGACCGGATTGGCGTCGCCTTCAAGGGCGAGCAGGTTTTCGACGGCAGCAACGCCTTCTTCCCGGCGGAAGTTCAGCCGGATGTGCCGCTTATCGCCAAATAGTGACAGCGCGGACGCCTCGTCCGCCAGAAGTGCGGGGTCATTGCGAATACGGTCGCTATCGATATCGATCCGTTCGGAACCCGTCAGCGCAGCGGACATTTGTGATGCGATGTCCGCGGCGGCCGATTCATCCTGACCTAAAATGAAAAACAGCCGAATTTCCGGACGTGTGCCAATGGCACTTATAAAGCTGCGTTCTTTGGCGTTGCTCATTCGCCGCGGGCGTAGATCGAAAGCCGCGTGACAATCTGATCCGCAACCTTCTGCGTCAGATTTTCCAGCGCGCTGTTTTCGCCAGCAATGGTGGCATATTCCGAACCGGCGACATCGATGCCTGCGTCAGACCCTGCAGTTGCATCAAGCACCGTTTCACCGGTTGCGACGGAGATCAGCTGATATCGTGCGCGCAATGTGCGCCGTTCCCGCGTGACCGTATCGTCGGCACGCACGCCAAAACCTTCAATCCGGTCATCAAGTGTGACGACCAAGCGGAATTGGGCGACGTTGCTGTCTTGAGCGCCAAGGCGGTCTGTTAATGCATTGCGCATCAACCAACCGCTTTTGCCTTCGATTGTCGCGACCGATACCGAACCCAGCGTGGTTGCCACCGCGCCCTTTGATCCACCGCTGTACAAAGGCTGCAATCCGCAAGCGGGTAGCATCAAAGCAAGCAAGATGGGGGCGATGAAACGGTTCATAGGACGATGTTGACCAACCTATCGGGCACGACGATGATTTTCCGGATATCGGCACCGTCAATCGCATGCTGAACCTTTTGGCTGGCAAGCGCAAGCGCCTCCACTTCGGCTTGGGGCAGTCCCTTGGCAACAGTCAGCGTATCGCGCAGCTTACCCTTCACCTGAATGGCAATCGTCACTTCGTCTTCCACCAGCAGGTCAGGGTTGATCTGTGGCCAAGGTGCGTCTGCGATAAGGCCACCGCCCGTTGCCGCGCCAAGCTGGGTCCATGCTTCTTCGGCCAAATGCGGAACCATCGGCGCGGACAATGTTACGATGGTGCGGATCGCTGTGTCGCGGCTTGCCGACGGCGCTGCCTTTTCAATGGCATTGGCAAGGTCATAGATTTTCGCGACCGCTTTGTTGAACGCGAGCGCTTCGATGTCTGCGCCGACGCCGGCAATGATTTGGTGCGTTTTGCGGTCCAGCGCCTTGTCGGCACCTTCGGCGCCACTGACCTGACTTGTCAGACGCCACAGGCGCTGCACAAAGCGCCAGCAACCCTCAATCCCCGCTTCGGACCATTCCAGATCGCGTTCGGGCGGGCTGTCGGACAGCATGAACCAGCGCACGGCATCGGCGCCATATTGGTCGACAATATCGTCTGGATCGACGACATTCTTTTTGGATTTGGACATCTTTTCGATGCGACCTGCGACCGCAGGGGCGCCGCTGTCGATGATGGTCCAAATGTCGCCGTCACGCCGCACCTGATCAGGGCTCAGCCATGTTCCATTGGCATCTTGATAGGTTTGGTGCGTCACCATGCCTTGCGTAAACAGCGAAGCAAACGGTTCTTTCACGTCGATCATGCCGATATAGCTGAGCGCACGGGTCCAGAAACGGGCATAGAGCAAATGCAAAATCGCGTGCTCGACACCGCCAATATATTGGTCAACCGGCAGCCATTTTTCCGCCGCTGCACGGTCAAAGGGCTTGTCATGCGGCTGGCTTGCAAAGCGGATGAAGTACCAGCTTGAGTCAACAAAGGTATCGAGCGTGTCGGTTTCGCGGCGCGCCTCTTGATGACATTTGGGGCAGTCGACCTTGCTCCACGTCGGGTGACGATCCAGCGGGTTGCCGGGGATGTCAAAGCTGACGTCTTCGGGCAATTTCACCGGCAGCTGGTCGTTGGGCACAGGGACTGCGCCACATGCCTGACAATGGATGATCGGGATTGGCGTGCCCCAATAACGCTGGCGCGAAACGCCCCAGTCACGCAAGCGATATTGCGTTTGGCCTTGGCCCCAGCCTTCTTTCTCCGCCTTTGCGATCACGTCCGCTTTCGCTTGGTCGACGGTCATGCCGTTCATCCAGTGCGAATTCACGATGACGCCGGGGTTGGTATAGGCGACATTTCCTTCGAAATTGCTGTCGGTCAAATCGCCATCGGCCACGACGCGGGTAACCGGCAAATCATATTTACGCGCGAAATCAAGGTCGCGTTGGTCATGTGCCGGGCAGCCAAAGACCGCGCCCGTGCCGTAATCCATCAATACGAAATTCGCGACATAAACGGGCAAGTGCCAGCTGGGATCCAGCGGGTGTTCAACGGTCAGGCCGGTCTTGAAGCCAAGCTTTTCAGCGGTTTCAATATCTGCGGCTGTGGTCCCGCCTTTGCGACATTCCGTGATAAAGTCCTGCAAATCAGGCGCGTTGGCCGCCAGCTTTTGCGCGACGGGGTGGTCGGCGGCAATGGCAATAAAGCTCGCGCCGAACATGGTGTCGGGGCGCGTTGTAAACACATCAATGCCGTCGTCACCACCCGGGAAGCGGAACCGGCATTTCAAACCTTGCGATTTGCCAATCCAGTTTTCCTGCATCAACCGCACCTTGTCGGGCCATTGGTCAAGCGACCCAAGGCCAACAAGCAATTCTTCTGCAAAGTCGGTAATCTTCAAAAACCACTGGCTCAGCTTGCGGCGTTCAACGGGTGCACCCGATCGCCAGCCCTTGCCGTCGATTACTTGCTCATTGGCAAGCACCGTCATGTCGACGGGGTCCCAGTTCACGGCGGATTCTTTGCGATAGACGAGCCCAGCGGCATACAGCTTCAGGAACAATGCCTGTTCATGGCCGTAATATTCAGGCTCACAGGTCGCGAGTTCGCGGGTCCAGTCAATCGCAAAGCCAAGCCGTTTCAGCTGCGCTTTCATGTTCGCAATATTGTCGCGCGTCCAACTGCCGGGGTGGACTTTCTTTTCCATCGCCGCATTTTCCGCAGGCATGCCAAAGGCGTCCCAGCCCATGGGGTGCAGCACTTCATGTCCGGTCATGCGCTTATAGCGCGCTAACACGTCCCCCATGGTGTAGTTGCGCACATGGCCAATGTGGATGCGGCCCGATGGATAGGGAAACATTTCCAAGACATAGGCACGTGGCTTTGTCGAGTTATCGTCCGCAACAAAGCTGCTGCGTTCTTCCCAAATCTTTTGCCACCGCGCGTCGGCGACGTGCGGGTTAAAACGCTCAACATTCGTCATAACAATTATCCGGTAATGGAAGACCGGCGAAGGTCACGCGCCTTGGTAAGAATGACCGCCTCAAGCTTTTGAACGGTTGCTGCGCGCAGCGGTGCGGCGACCCACTGGTCATTTTGCAAAACTTCGCGGCTGCCGGCGACGCGCAGGGCATCGGCGCGCAAATCTTGATCAAGGATTGAAATGGTCAGCTTAACGCGCTCGCCGGGGCTTTGCGGGTTCACATACCAATCCGTAACAATGACACCGCCCGACGAGTCGGTTTGCAGCAACGGCATGAAGGACAAGGCATCCAGCGATGCGCGCCACAGATAGCTGTTTACGCCGATCGTGGTGACTTGGCTGGCCGCGAGATCCGCCTTCGGACGCTCCCTTCCGCCACAGCCGGACAGCAGCCCCAAGCTTAACAGGCTGCCGGTCGCAATAATGAGTGCCAAGCGGTTGGTGCGCATAAAATGTCCTTGAACTATGAATATCGGAAACCTCTATAGCGGCTTGCTGTCCGGAGCAAGCTTTCTGGCTGCTGAACAGCGCGCAATTAATGTGGCGCTCAGCTTCGTGCCGCTAAGGGATTGTGGACATCATGCAACATTCGGTCAAAAATCACGTTATTCGAACGATAAAGTGGTTAGGCCCCTTTTGAATCGCCAAAAGCATGCGTATACCAAACAAAGACAGGGGAGTCGGTGAACGAGTATCATGGACGTAAAGCGGGTATATAAGCGGAAATACGCGACCATTGCGGCAGCATTGCTGGCAACGGGTTCGCTTGCGGTTTCGCCCCTCGTTGTCCCTGCGTTTGCTGCAAAGACTTTTTCGCAAGAGCCGTCGGCTGGACCAAGCTGGATTTCGATGTTCACGCCTGCGGGTGGCGACAGCGTTTTGGCACAGAAATTCTCGGCGGCACGCATTGAACCAAATGCGCGTTTCCCATTTACGCCCGCAAATGTCGGTGACAGCCGTACTATTACCGTCGCAGCGCGCGCAAACTCACGTTTGACCGCTGGCGCCGTTTCCATTCGCAATGCGCTGGCAACCAGCGAAGTCGGTGCGGGCAAGGGTCTTCGCCTTTCGGCGGTGGACTATCGTTTGACAGCGTCAAAGGGCTGGCAAGGTTTTGCATTGCCTGCCGCACAACGTCGCGCAGTTAAAACACCTTTGAGCGAGCTTGGGAAAAGCAGCTTCTCACTGGATGAGACCGCACGCAAGCCCAGCAAGTTCAGCACGAATATCAAATTGGACCAAAGCCGCGAATTGGCACCGCCAGCGCGTGGCAGCGCAGCGTCGGGCGATTATAAGCTTGATGTTGGCGGAAGCTTCTCCATCAGCCGTAAGATCGACGTGACCGCCGGTGTCCGTTATGCCAGCGAAAATGACCGCGTCATTCCATTGGCGGACAACCGCAAGGACAGCGAAGCTGTCTATGTTGGAACCAAAATCCGCTTCTAAGCGGTCTTTTTCTTAAAAGCATCAATCGCCGCCCAACCGTGGATCAACCGTGGCGATAGCATCTGTGCGTTTCGGCGGTTCATGCCGCCCAAGGCGATGATGCGGCTAGGCGAAGCCAGTTTTGCGAGCCGGTTAAATGCTAGCGGCCCAAGCGGTCGCGCGCCGGGATGACTGCTTGTTGCGAAAATAGGCGATAGGAGCAACAGGTCTGGCCGTGCTGCCTTCACGCCTGCAATTTCTCGCGCATCATGGACTGGCGCGCTGTGGAGCAATCGCGCCGCACGACGGCTTCTTTGATGAAAACCATCGGCGCGCCAGCGCATCGCCGTCCGCTCGTCTCCCGCCAGCAGCAAAACATGCCCGCGCCGCCGACACATGCGCATGACCTGCCCGAACAGCAATTTTCGCGCCGCCGCGTCCAAATCATAATGCCGGAAGATGACACCCGATCGTGCGGGCAGCCGTTGAATGGCGGGTAACAGGTCGTCCCCCAGACGTTCGTCGGTCATCAACCAGATCTTCGGCAGGGGGTGGCTTCGCGGCATAGTTCTGCCTATAGCGTCGCGCTATGCAGGAAGCGACACCAGAAACATCCGCCAGCCCTTTGGCCGCAATTCGTGAACGCATGGCGGCCGCCGCCAAGATGGCCCGGCGTGCGCCCGAAGACATTCATTTGATTGCGGTGTCGAAAACCCGTTCGGCCGAAGATATTGAGCCGCTGATTCACGAAGGCCAAATGCTCTTCGGAGAAAACCGCGTTCAGGAAGCGGCGGCGAAATGGCCCGCGTTGAAGCAGCGCCACCCCGGCGTGCAATTGCATCTGATCGGGCAGCTTCAATCCAACAAAGCCGACGAAGCGGTTGCCTTGTTCGATATGATTCATTCGGTTGACCGGTTGTCGCTGGTGACAGCGCTTGGCAAGGCGATGGAAAAACAGGCGCGTCATATCCCGTGCTTCATTCAAGTGAACATCGGCGCTGAAGAGCAAAAGGGTGGCTGCGCGGTTTCGGAATTGCCGGCATTGATTGCGGCGGCAAAAGACAGCGGCGTTCCATTGGCGGGGCTGATGTGCATACCGCCGGCGTCGATTGAGGCCGCGCCATTTTTTGCATTGCTGGCCGAGCTCGCGGCGCGTCATGATTTGCCAGAGCTGAGCATGGGCATGTCGGAAGATTTCGACACCGCGATCATGATGGGCGCGACCTATGTCCGCGTTGGCACAGCCTTATTTGGCGAACGTAGCAGCCCCGTTTAAGGCAAAGCGCGCATAGCCCGCTTTGGTTGCGACCAAGGCTTCAACTGTCTCGCCATCCGCCACGTCGCAGGCGTGCATGATCGCGCTGTCCTGCACATCCAGTCCGCCGGTGAGCGCGCCAAATGCGGGCATGATGATTTTGCGCGCGCTTTTGACAAAGCACCGCCGCGCGACCATCCGCCCACGCAAGATCTGACGGAATTTGGGATGGAAATGCCCCGATATTTCGGGATTGGGATCACCGCGTTGCGCTTCGTGCCGAAATGTGATGCCCGACAGGCATATTTCATCGTGCGTTTTGCCGCCCCAGATGCCCGACACCGCGCGGTCATGGTTTCCGGTAATCCAGAGCCATTCGGTGTCGCGGGCCAAGTCGACCAACAATGCCGCCGCCGATTCCGCCAGCCTCGCCTCGCCGTCATCGTCGTGGAAATTGTCGCCCAAGGATATAATTTTGGCGGGCGTATATTTGGTACAAAGTGTCGCGATGTCCTCAAGCGTTGCAATGCTGTCGTAGGGCGGCAGCATCTGGCCATTTAAGGCATAAGCGCTGGCCTTCTCCAAATGCAGATCGGACACGAGCAGCGCATTTTGGGCAGGCCAATATAAGGCAGCCTCACCGGCCACCTCAAACAACTGGCCCCCAAATTCAAAAGCATGCGACATCGCCCGTGCCTATGCGGATTGTCTATCGGTGGCGCAAGCCGTTGTCGGCTGCGTTCCTATAAAGCGAGTGCCATCCGCGTCCTTGGTTCCAGCGAAACGCCCTTGGGCGGATCGAAGCCCACCCGCCGGTTGCTGAAATCAATCAGCACGCGGTCAAACAGTTTCAGGGCGTCCATGCCGAGCAGTATCGCTGGCCGATCCTGAAGGTTCAGGGCCGTGAATGCGTAATTGTCGGCGAAGGTCATCGGCATATCTTTAATGACCAGCCCCCCGACCTCAATTTCGCGAATTTGGGTATAGTCCCCGTTCAGGATCGTTCCTGTCACACTGCGCATCTTCACCGGAATATAGTCAAAGACGCGATGGCGGCGGCGGAGCTTATCGCGCAGGGCGACATTGGCCATGCTGCTTTGCGCGCCGGTATCGAGAATGATGTCGACCTTAATACCGTCAATCCGCGCGCTCGATAATATCATCCGGCCCGCCTTGCGCCGCGCTTGCACGACAATCATGCCATTTTCGAGCTTGGTCTTGCCACGCGTTTTACGCGATGGCAGCACATCCATTGTCTGCTGTACGAAATCGAGATGCACCCGATTATACTCCAGACTGTCGATACCCAAAAGCCCATATGCGCCGAGGTTCGCGCGTTCCAGACCGGGCGCCTCAACGCCCTGCAGGTTAACCGACGCAGTGGAGATGCTGTCGATGAAAAAGCTATTGACCTGATACCGCCCCGATATGGTCGCGAGCGTCAGCGTTGGTCCTGCCTCCAACGCCAGCTTGCGCGCAAGGTCATTGGCAATGACGGTCCGTTCAGCGCCGGTGTCGACGATGAAGGGGACGGCGTCGCTGCCGTTCACACGCACCTGCACCGTCATCCTATTGCTCCGGTCAATGCCGAACTGTTCGGTGATGGCTGCAACATCAGAAGGCGCATCAGGCGTAACCTGCGGCAGCTCCTGCGCCATTGTCGATGTGCTTAAAAATAGGCCGATGAATCCAAGCGCGCTGCGTTGCATTTCAAATCTCCAGTGCCGCCACAATACGCCTCTTTGCGCACAGCGACAAGGCATGGCCCGTCGAACCGAATCCGCCTTTTGTCGAAGGGTGCCTGTCCGCTGGTCGCCCTTCGCCCAAGCTCTGGGCTATGGTTGCTTTTTTACGGCGTCATCGCAATGCCGGCGAGACTTTCGGCCTCCATCAGCAATGCGTCATCAACCGACCCCTGCGCCACACTCTCGCGGCCAATCATAACGAGCAACGGCACGGCGAGTGGGCTGACGCGTTCAAGGTCGACGTGCAGCATCGTATCGGCGGCGCGGCCCAGTAAATCACCAAGCCGCCCAACGTCGGTCAGCCGCGTGCGCGCATCGGCCCACGCCGCCTCAAGCAACAGATGGTCGGGTTCATATTTGCGCAGCACATCATAGATAAGGTCAGTGGAAAAGGTCACCTGCTTGCCCGTCTTGCGCTTGCCGGGATGCTGCCGTTCGACAAGGCCGCTGATCACCGCGACCTCGCGAAAGGCGCGCTTCAATAAATAGCTCGATTCCACCCACTCGGTAAATTCATCCGCCAAAATGTCGGAGGAGAAAAGCGGACGTGGGTCCGTGATGGGCTTCAGGCTCCAGACCCCCAAGGCATAATCGCTCGCGACAAAGCCCATCGGCATCAGGCCGTGGCTTTCCATGCGGCGCGTGATGAGCATGCCCAACGATTGGTGTGCGTTCCAACCCTCAAAGGGATAGGTCACCATATAATGACGCTTGTCATGCGGGAATGTCTCGACCAGAAGCTGGCCGGGCTTGGGCATCTGGCTGCGATAGGCCTGCATCTCCAGCCACTCGCGCACCTCATCGGGAAAGCGCGCCCAGCCTGCGCGATCGGTCAACATCTGCCGCACCCTGTCCGCAAGATGCGTGGTGAGTGGCAAGCGCGCGCCCATATAGCTTGGGATGTTGGTCGCAGGCTTCGTCGCCGCGCGGACAATGAGGTCGAGGTCCTTGATGGATTCGACTTCAAGCGCCATGCCGGCAAAGGTGAACGTGTTGCCGGGCGACAGTGTCGAGGCGAAAGATTCCTCCACCTTGCCCAACTTGCGGCCATTGCGGAAACGGATTTCCAGCATCGGCGCATCGACAATGATGCCTGCGTTAAACCGGTGCTGCGCGGCAAATTGCGGGTGCGACAGCCGCCACCTGCCGTCCGGATCTTTGACCAGTTTCTTGAACCGGTCATAGGCGCGCAACGAATAGCCACCCGTCGCGACAAAGGCGATCACGCGGGCAAAGGTCGCGGCATCCATCGCGGAATAAGGCAGGGCAGATTGCACCTCCGCCAGCAGCTGATCCTCGTCAAACGGACCCGCGCAGGCAATGCCCATGACATGCTGCGCCAAGACGTCATAGCTTCCCGGGCGGAAGGTTTCCCCATCGCGCACGCCCTCGGCCACCGCGTCATAGGCGGCCTGTGCCTCCAGATATTCAAAGCGGTTGCCGGGGACGAGGATGGCTTTCGATGGCTCATCCATCCGGTGGTTCGACCGGCCAATCCGTTGCAGCAGCCGCGAGCTTCCCTTGGGCGCGCCCATTTGAATGACGCAATCGACATCGCCCCAGTCGACACCCAGATCGAGCGAGGCCGTGCACACCAGCGCGCGCAGCTTGCCTTCGGCCATTGCGCCTTCGACTTTGCGCCGCGCCTCAATCGATAGCGAGCCATGGTGGATGCCGATGGCATATTTGGGCTCATTCGCGTCCCATAATTT
>JBEEIJ010000033.1:0-6849 GCA_041169905.1 Pseudomonadota bacterium
GCGCTTCTCCTGTTCGGCACGGTTATCGTCGCATTCTTCATTGTTCCGCCGCTGTCTGCGCGCCTTGGCAAGAAAAACGGCGCTATTCTGCTTGCCCTGCTTTCGCTCAGCTTCAACACCGCTTTGTACGCCAGTTGGCTGCTTGACCTTGTGCCCGGTGGCCCATCGGCCCCGTCGGTCGCATATATGTTTTCCTTCCTCATATTTTCCAACAGCGCCGCTATCGGTATGATGATGCTAACGTCGTCGATGATGGCCGATGTTGTGGAGGCATCGCAGCAAGAAACCGGCAGGCGTTCCGAAGGTCTGTTTTTCGCAGGCTATTTCTTCATGCAGAAATGCGCCGTTGGTATCGGCACCTTTGCCGCTGGCATGATATTGAGCTTTGCCCAGTTCCCGCAAAATGCAAAGCCGGGCCAAGTGGATGTCGCTGTCCTTGATGGGCTTGCTCTATATTATATGGTCGTGGTGCTGGTCCTTGGAATTATCGGCGTTCTTATCCTGCGGCATTTCCCAATTTCGCGCGAAAGTCATAATGAACGTTTGCGCGCCTTGAACACATCGGCATAGTCTGCCAGTTAAATATGCAATTAAATATGGAAGAGGAATGAGTCATGAATTTCGATCTCACCGACAAACAAACTTACTGGCGGGACCGCATTCGCGACCATAATGAGCGGTTTCTGCGTCCACGCGTTGCCGATTATTACGCCGAACAGGCCGTGGGCGACCGTTGGAAAGTGCTTCAAGTCGTCGAAGAAGAAAAGGCGCGGGCGAAGGCCGCGGGTCTTTGGAACCTGTTCATGCCGCCAACGTCGGGCCGCGTGCATGTCGACGACAGCATCCATTTCGATGGCCCCGGCCTGACCAATTTGGAATATGCCCTGTGCGCCGAAGAAATGGGCCGCATCGGTTTTGCATCCGAAGTGTATAACTGTTCAGCGCCCGACACCGGCAATATGGAAGTGTTCCTGCGGTACGGTACGGCCGAGCAAAAAGAAAAGTGGATGATTCCGCTGATGAACGGCGAAATCCGTTCGGCATTCTTGATGACTGAGCCAGCCGTTGCCTCGTCCGATGCAACCAACATCGAAACATCGATCCGCCGTGAAGGCGACGAATATGTCCTCAACGGCGTTAAGTGGTGGTCATCAGGTGCAGGCGATCCGCGCTGCAAAATCGCGATTGTCATGGGCAAGACCGATTTCGAAGCGAAGCGTCATGCGCAGCAATCGATGGTGCTGATGGAACTCGACGCGCCGGGCGTTAAAATCCTGCGTCACCTTCCTGTATTCGGATATGACGATGCGCCGCATGGCCATATGGAAATCGAACTGAAGGATGTCCGCATTCCAGCATCGAACATGTTGCTGGGCGAAGGCCGCGGCTTCGAGATCGCACAAGGTCGCCTTGGACCTGGCCGTATCCACCATTGCATGCGCACCATCGGTGTCGCTGAAGAAGCACTGGAGAAAATGTGCAAGCGGCTTCAGTCGCGCGTTGCTTTTGGCAAGACCGTTGCCGAACACAGCGTGTGGGAAGAACGCATCGCGCGTGCCCGTATCGACATTGAAATGACACGTCTGCTGTGCCTGAAGGCTGCGGACATGATGGACAAGGTCGGCAACAAGGCAGCGGCGGCGGAAATCGCGATGATCAAGGTGCAGGCACCGACGATGGCGCTGAACATCATCGACAATGCGATTCAGGCGCATGGTGGCGGCGGCGTATCCGACGATTTCGGTCTGGCGAATGCATGGGCGCATCAGCGCACCTTGCGTCTGGCCGATGGTCCGGACGAAGTGCACGCCCGTGCCATCGCCCGTATGGAATTGGGCAAGCATGGCGGCCGCGGCAAAGAAGGCATATCGAGCGGTGACATGGGAGTAGCCCGGTGAAGGCTGCAGTCCTGATCGAAGCGGGCAAGCCGCTTCAGATTGAACAGGTCAACATTTCTAACCCCGGGCCGCACGAGGTGCTTATCCGCACTGCGGCCTGCGGGCTTTGCCATAGCGATCTGCATTTCATCGAAGGCGCATATCCGCACCCCCTGCCCGCGATTCCGGGCCATGAGGCGGCGGGTATTGTGGAGGCCGTGGGCAGCGAAGTGCGCACCGTTAAGGTAGGGGACGCCGTTGTCACCTGCCTGAGCGCATTCTGCGGCCATTGCGAATATTGCGTCTCTGGCCGGATGTCCTTGTGCCTTGGCGGCGAAACCCGGCGCAAACCCGGCGAAGCCCCGCGCCTGACACGCCCCGATGGTAGCATCGTCAACCAGATGCTGAACCTGTCGGCTTATGCCGAAATGATGCTGGTGCACGAACATGCGTGCGTCGCGATTAACCCCGAAATGCCGCTTGATAAGGCATCGGTCATTGGCTGCGCGGTGACCACAGGTGCAGGCACCATTTTCAACGCCTGCAAAGTAACCCCCGGCGAAACCATTGCAGTTATCGGCTGCGGCGGCGTTGGTCTTGCAACGATTAACGCGGCGAAAATTGCCGGTGCGGGCCGCATCATTGCGGCTGACCCTATGCCCGAAAAGCGTGCACTGGCGATGAAGCTGGGTGCAACCGATGTCATTGACCCAATGGATGCTGATGCAGCCAAACAAATTCAGGAATTGACCAAGGGCGGCGTTGACCATGCGATTGAAGCTGTCGGTCGTCCCGCCTCGGGTGAGCTTGCCGTCAAGTCGCTGAAGCGCGGCGGGACTGCAACGATACTGGGCATGATGCCGCTGCAGCATTCGGTCGGTCTGTCGGCAATGGATTTGCTGTCGGGCAAGAAATTGCAAGGTGCGATCATGGGCGGCAACCGCTTCCCTGTTGATATTCCGCGCCTCGTCGATTTCTACATGCGCGGCATGCTGGATCTCGACAGCATTGTTTCGGAAACCATTCCGCTGGAACGTATCAATGAAGGCTTTGACCAAATGAAGCGCGGTGATGCGGCCCGTTCGGTTATCGTATTTGACCAATGAGCGCAGCGCCGACACCCATTGATGCACAGACGGCCTTTACCGGCACGGTTGCACCAACCGGCACGGACATATTGGACGAAGCCAAGCTCGCCGAATGGATGACCGCCAATGTCGCGGGTTTTGAAGGCCCGGTGCAGGCGCTGAAGTTCGCCGGCGGGCAGTCAAACCCGACCTACCGGCTCAACGCCAAAAGCGGATCTTATGTGCTGCGCCGCAAGCCATTGGGTATATTGTTGCCCAGCGCGCATGCCGTGGACCGCGAATATAAAGTCATCGCCGGACTTCACCCGACAGGCTTTCCCGTCGCCAAGCCTTATGGCCTGTGCACCGACGACAGCGTCATCGGCAGCTGGTTCTACATCATGGATATGGTCGAAGGCCGCACGATCTGGGACGGCGCGATGCCGGGGTCGAACCCGGCCGAACGCACTGCGACCTATGAAGCGATGATCGACACGCTGGCTGCGTTGCACAATGTTGACATCGACGCCGCCGGACTGTCCGATTTTGGCAAACCCGGCAATTATTTCGGACGTCAGGTAGACCGCTGGACAAAGCAATATCGCTTGGCGGAAACCGAAGTGATGCCCGAAATGGAGCGGCTGATTGAATGGCTGCCCAAAACGCTGCCCGAACAAACCCGCACCAGCGTGGTTCATGGTGACTACCGCATCGACAACATGATTTTCGATGCCAAGGATCCACATGTTGTCGCCGTGCTCGACTGGGAACTGTCGACGCTTGGCGATCCGCTGGCGGATTTCACTTATGTCGCGATGGCATGGGTCACGCATAATGAAGGACGCTCGGGCGTCATGGATTTGGACCGCGCAGCGCTCGGTATCCCTGAGCTGGACGCAATGGTCGAACGTTACTGCGCGGCAACGAACCGCGACGGCGTGCCCGATATGAACTGGTATTTTGCCTACAACTTCTTCCGCTTGGCGGGGATTATTCAGGGCATCAAAAAACGCGTCATCGATGGCACGGCAAGTTCGGCCCATGCACAAGCGATGGCCGAACGTGTGTACCCGCTCGCGCAATCCGCATGGAAATTTGCGGAGCAAGCCGGGGCGTAAAGTTGGCTTTCATGGGGGAGTGCTATGTCGTTATTTGACATGAGAGGGCAGGTCGCGGTTATCACCGGATCATCGCGCGGTATCGGCAAGGCAATAGCCGAAGAAATGGCCGAGCAAGGTGCGAAGGTCGTCATATCCAGCCGCAAGCTTGACGCCTGCGATGAAGTCGCCGCAGCGCTTAATGCGAAATATGGCGAAGGCACTGCGGTCGCAATCGCCGCCAATATTTCGTCCAAGGAAAGTCTGCAGGCTTTGGTGGATGGCAGTCGCAAGGCATTTGGCAAGATTACGGCGTTGGTCTGCAACGCGGCCTCGAACCCATATTACGGCCCGATGGCGGACATCAGCGACGATGCGTTCAGCAAGATCCTGACCAACAATATCGTCGCCAACAACTGGCTCATTTCCATGGTTGTGCCTGAAATGATCGCACGCGGCGAAGGTTCCATTACGATTATATCGTCAATCGGTGGTCTAAAAGGATCGTCCGTCATTGGCGCCTATTGCATTTCCAAAGCAGCAGACATGCAGCTGGCACGAAATCTGGCCGACGAATATGGACCAAAAGGAGTGCGGGTGAACTGCATCGCGCCAGGCTTGATCAAGACCGATTTTGCAAAAGCGCTTTGGGACAACCCCGAAACATTGAAACGATCGACATCGACCGCATCGCTAAAGCGTATTGGTGAGCCCCATGAAATTGCGGGTGCTGCAGTATTTCTGGCTTCCCCGGCTGGCGCGTTTATGACGGGGCAGACAATGGTCATTGACGGCGGCGTGACAAGCAGCGGCGGAGGAGTAGGATAATGGGCGCATTAGCAGGCAAAGTAGCCATCATCACAGGTGCAGGTTCAGGCATTGGCCGCGCATCGGCCATTCGCTTTGCGGCCGAAGGTGCAAAGGTCGTTTTGGGCGATATGGCCGCATCGGTGCATGACACCGCCGCCATGATTGGCGACGCCGCCACCGCCGTCCAGATGGACGCAGGTGATGAGGCGGATGTTGCCGCGATTGTCGCAAAGGCCATTGAGCTGCACGGCCATCTGGATATCGCCTTTGCCAATGCGGGCATTTCGGGCGGCATGGAAGGTATCTTCGACAACACTGTCGAAAATTTCACCAGCGTCCTGCGCGTCAACCTCATTGGCCCTTGGCTGATGGTGAAGCATGCGGGCAAGGTCATGGCCGATGCAGGCAATGGCGGTTCAATCATCCTGACCGCAAGTGTCGCGGGCATTCGTTCGGGTGCAGGCGGTCCGCCTTATTCGGCATCGAAAGCTGGTGTCATCAATCTGGCGCAAGTCAGCGCGCAACAATTGTCGGGCACCAATGTCCGCTGCAACGCGATCTGCCCGGGCCTTACCGAAACCGGCATGACCAAACCGACATTCGATTATGCCAAGGAAAAGGGCGTGACCGACAAGATCGGCCGTCTCAACCCGCTGCGCCGCGGCGCGCAGCCAGAGGAACTCGCCAATGTCGCCTTGTTCCTTGCGAGTGATCAGGCCAGCTACGTCAATGGCCAAGCCATTGCCGTCGATGGCGGTCTTTCCAGCTCACACCCCGTAACCCGCCAATTGACAGGACAGACAGCCGTATGAGCGCCGAAGAATTAGGTTTCGTTCCAGACCGGCTTGCCCGGATACCTGCATTCATTCAGACCGAATATCTCGACAGCGGCAAATTGCCCTTTGCGGCGCTGCTCGTCGGGCGCGGCGATGATATTGCGCTTCAGTGGAACTCCGGCGTTGGGGATGACGCAATCTTTCGCATTGCATCGATGACCAAGCCCATCACATCGGTCGCGTTCATGCAGTTGGTCGAACAGGGCAAGGTGGCGCTGACCGATCCGGTTTCCAAATATATTCCGGAGTTTGCGAAATTGGGCGTATTTGTGGGCGGCGGCGGCAACGTGCCGTTTATGACGCGTCCGCCGACGACGCAGATGCGCATCGTCGATCTGCTGCGCCACACGGCTGGTTTTACCTATAGCTTTCAGGAACAGGGCGCTGTCGACGCGGCCTATCGCAAGACCGATGTGGAAAGCTGGACCAAGAATACATCGCAAAGCGTGATCGACACGCTCGCGCAAATCCCGCTGGAATTCGACCCCGGCACGCAGTGGAATTATTCCGTCGCCACCGACATCGTCGGCATATTGGTCGAACGGATTAGCGGATTATCACTGCCTGAATATTTCCAGACGCATATCTTTGCGCCGCTGGGCATGGCCGATACATTTTTCCAAGTGCCCGCCGATAAGGCATCGCGCATCCCCGAAGGCTTTGGCTTTGATCCCGAAGCCAAAATGAAGCTGCTCGACAAGGCTGGGTCCGAAAGTGCCTGGGCCAAGGGTTGGACGTTCAATTCCGGCGGCGGCGGTCTTGCGTCCAGCATATCCGACTATCACCGTTTTTGCCGGATGCTGCTGAACGGCGGCGCGCTGGATGGGGCACAAATCTTGAGCCCCAAAACAATCGAATTGATGACCGCCAACCATATTCCCGGCGGCCAAGACCTGACGCAAATGTCGAAGTCTTTGTTTAGCGAGGCCGAAATGGCCGGCATTGGCTTTGGCCTTGGCTTTGCCACGACCATCGACAGCGCGGCGACACTTGCGCCATGTTCCAACGGCGATTTTTATTGGGGCGGCATGTATTCCACGGCCTTTTTCATCGATCCGGTGGAAGACATCATCATGATTTTCATGACGCAATTGCTGCCATCGACCACCTATCCGGTGCGCCGCGAAATCAAGACGATGATCTATTCGGCGCTGACGGCGTA
>JBEEIJ010000034.1:0-4705 GCA_041169905.1 Pseudomonadota bacterium
AATTCGACGTGCGCGAATTCCACAATCAGGTTCTGAACACCGGCGCACTGCCGCTGACCGTGCTGGAGAAAAAGATCGACGCCTGGATCGCCGCGTCGAAGTAAACTGCGCGCTTCCCGGCAAGAATTCTTGTCGGGAAGCGAACAGCTTGATTGGCCCCCTGCCTTGATATAGCGCTTGTCATGAGGGGGAATGTCATCATGCCAAGTTTTACCGCCAGCCTTGCTGGATTTGTTTTGCGCACAACGGGCTATTATCGCCGGATGTTTACAGGCGGCCCGCAGTTCCAACAAAACATCATCAAAGTCCGGGCAGCGCCTACGCCGCGACCAATCGCAAAGGGCGACGTTGACGTTCGGCAGAGCGAATTTCAGGGCCGCAATGTCTGGCACCTCGCGCCCAAGGACAGAGCGCCGACCGCGCATATTTTGTTCTGGCACGGCGGCGGCTATGTCTATTCAGCGACGGACATCCACTGGAAATTTTTAAGCCACATGGCGTCACAACATGGCTGGTCGATCACGGCACCACTGTATCCGCTCGCGCCGGAAAGCTCCGCCGAGGCGATTACGGCATGGGCCAGCGCATATTACGCGGCGTATCAAGCCGACATCAACGGCGCGCCGTTCGTCATGGGTGGCGACTCCGCAGGGGGCGGCTTGACCGCGGCATTGGCGCAAATGGCACGCGACGGCGGTCAAACACTGCCGGCTGGCCTGTTGCTCATTTGCCCTTGGCTTGACCTGGACCCGGCACATCCCGACCAGCTAAAAACGGAACCACGTGACGGCATATTGACCATCAGCGGCATTGCCGAGGGCGGTAGTTTGTACGCGGGCGACTTGCCCCTTACCGATCCACGCTGCAGCCCAATCTTCGGGAACTGGGATGGCTTGCCACCCATATTGGCCTTTGCGGGCGGCGATGACATATTGGTCACCGATTCCAGAGCGTTAAAAGCCAAAGTGCCATCTGTTGATCTCACCGAGCTTGCCGGCATGATGCACGACTGGCCTATTTTCAGTTTCAGCGAGTCACGCAAGGCACAGGCCGCAATGGCTGGCTTTGCAACACGGGCGGTGGCGTAACGCATTTGCGTGGTTGGGTTGGCTGCGATATGAAGTTGCTATGAAAGGCGGAATTCGATGCCGGCAGTAAAAGCAGCCAACCCGCGCGACGTTTTTGCATCGGATGACTGGCGTGCCATCACGACCTTGTCCATATGGCGCGGCATCTGGCTTATCATCCATGCGTGGATCATCGTGGCGCTTGCGGCATTTGGTGGCGCGGTGGCGTGGAACTATCACTGGCTTGCCGGGATATTGATGACACCGCTGGCACTGGCGGTGTTGGGCGGGCGGCAATTGGGGCTGTCCATCCTGATGCATGACGGCGCGCACGGTCTGCTGCACCCCAATCGCAAAACCAACAACTGGCTTGGACAATGGCCGTCAGGCGCTGCAACGGGTAGCGACCTGTTCGCCTATCGCACCTATCATCTGACGCACCACAAATTCACGCAGCAAGCCGAAGACCCTGACCTGTCCTTGTCCGCGCCGTTTCCAACCAGCCGCGACAGCCTGCGCCGCAAGTTCATCCGCGACCTGACCGGGCAGACTTTCTTCAAGCAACGGCGCGCACAATTTGCGGTGGCGTTGCGCGGTGTGGCAGCCATTCTGACGGGCGAAAGCGGTGCTGGTAAGGCGGACACGCACGCGGGCCGGGCCTTCAACATGCAAAACCGAGCAGGTGTCGGCGCGCCCATCGCCAATGTGGAAGGCGCCAAGACGACCGCGCGTACCGTGGGCCGGTTCCTGATCGTGCAGGCGATTTTGCTCGCGATATCGTTAACGATTTGGGGTTGGACGCCATTTTTGCTGTGGCTGACCGCGCTGGCGACGACATTTCAATTGTTCCTGCGCATCCGCAACATTGCCGAGCACGCCTGCACACCGACGGGCAGCGGCGACCCATTCACGCATGCACGCACGACCTATGCGGGGTTACTGGCACGCATGACCGTGGCACCTTATTGGGTGAACTATCACAGCGAACATCATCTGTTCATGGGTGTGCCGTGCTACAAATTACGCGACACCCACCGGCTATTGGGCAATGGTGGCTATTATCCGCGCATGACAATATCGCCCAATTATCGCGATGTTTTGCGGCAGGCGGTCAACCGGCCTAAAGCCACCCAGCCCGCTTGAACCGGATGAAGAGGGTGACACAAATGGTCACCATCACCCCGACGATCAGGAAATATCCATATTTCCACCCAAGCTCAGGCATATGTTCGAAATTCATGCCGTAAATGCCGGCAATCGCGGTCGGCACGGCCAATATTGCGGCCCATGCAGCCAATTGGCGGGTAATCGCGCCCTGCCTTTGTTGCTCCAGCAATCCGCTCGTTTCAATCACAGACGTGAGCGTGTCGCGCAACCCTTCAACGCGGTAGACAATACGCCGCACATGGTCGAGCAAGTCGCGCATATAGGGATAAATGTTCGCATCAATCTGCGGCAGCTCAAGGTTGATAAAGCGGCTCGTTAAATCCTCGGTCGGGCCCAATATCCGTTGCAGCCGGAATAGTTCGCGCCGGAGCATGAAGATACGACTGGTTTCGGCCGAACTTAGGAAGTTATCGATGGCGCGCTCTTCCATGATGAGCACTTTTTCTTCCATGATATCGACAAGGTCACCATAGCCGTCGACGATGAAATCAAGGATCGCGTGCAGCACATAATCTGCGCCTTGCTTGAGAAGCCACGGCGTCGCTTCAAGCTGGTCCCGAATGGGGCTGTGCGAACGTTCCGAACCATGGCGCACCGTGATGATGAATTGGCGGCCCATGAAAATGGCCGTGTTGCCATAAACAATTCTGTCGCCCTCCAGCTTGGGCGTGCGGATCACCAGAAACAGATGATCGCCATAGACTTCGACCTTGGGCAAATGCTTGGGATCAAGAGCATCCTCTACGGCAAGCGGGTGAAGCCCAAAATGGTCTTGAACGCGCTTAAGCGCGCCATCGTCGGGTTCATGCAACCCAATCCAGATGAAATCTTTTGGCTGGGTGATATGCGGAATGGGCTTGGTTAGGTCGATTTCCTGCGCGACCTTGCCATCATGGTAAAGGCGGGCCGCAACCGTCGTCATGCAAGCGCTTCCGCAATCAACTGGCGGCTGTTCGCAATCCCGTACAGCGCAATGAAGCTGCCCATGCGTGGACCGGCGCTTGAACCGAGTAAAGTCTCATACAGCGCCTTGAACCAGTCACGCAGATTTTCGAACCCGCCCTCTTTGCCGATTTCATACACGATATTTTGTATGTCCTCGGCGGTCGCGTCCGCGGGCAGTTCGGCCAAACGCGCATCGAGCGTTCGTAACGCAGCAACCTCAACGCCTTCGGGCTTGCGCTTTTGCAAGGTCGGCGCAACAAAGTCGCGATTATACGCAAGCGCGATGGGAATAAGCTCCGCCAGTTCGGGCGCATTTTCCGGTGATACATTGTCGGCATAATTGCCGAGATAGGCCCAGACCTGCTCCTCGGTCGCGCCTGCGCCCATGACGCCCACGAGATTCAGCAACAGACCGAATGTGACGGGTGGCTGTCCGCTTGGCACCTGCCCGTTGTGGATATGGTGGACCGGATTGCCCAGCCGCTTTTCAATGGGTTGGTCATGCCATTGCGCGCGGAACTGGAAATATTCGTCCACCGCTTTGGGCACCACACCCAAATGCAGTTGCTTTGCGCTCTTTGGTTCGCGGAACGCGTAAAATGCGACGCTATTTTCCGTGCCATATTTCAGCCAATCCTCAAGCGCGAGGCCATTGCCCTTGGACTTCGAAATCTTCTCGCCTTTTTCGTCGAGGAACATTTCATAAATCAGGCTTTCGGGTGGACGCCCGCCAAGGACACGCGCAATCTTGCCGGATTGCACGCCGCTGTCGGTCAAATCTTTCCCGTACATTTCGTAATCGACGCCAATTGCGACCCAACGCATGGCCCAATCGACCTTCCACTGAAGCTTCGCTTTGCCGCCAAGGATCGACTGCGTGACAAGGTCGCCGCCATCGTCAAAACGCACGAGGCCAGCTTCGGCATCAACGACTTCCACCGGCACCTGAAGAACAATGCCGGTCTTTTCGCTAATCGGCAGAATCGGCGAATAGGTCGCGGCGCGTTCTTTGCGCAAGGTCGGCAGCATGATGTCCATGATGCCCTGATAATTGCGCAGCACGTTTTTCAATGCAGCGTCAAATGCCCCGCTTTCATATTGCGATGATGACGAGATAAATTCATAGTCAAAGCCGAATTGGTCGAGGAAATCGCGCAGCATGGCATTGTTGTGCGCAGCAAAGCTTTCGAACTTTTCGAACGGATCGGGAATGCGCGACAGCGGCTTGCCGAGATGTTCCGTCAGCATCGCCTGGTTCGGTACATTGTCCGGAACCTTGCGCAGACCGTCCATATCGTCCGAAAATTCGATGAGCCGCGTCGGTGCATCAGAGAGGGTTGCAAAGGCGTTGCGCACCATTGTCGTGCGCAGGACTTCGTTGAACGTGCCGATATGCGGAAGCCCAGATGGGCCATAGCCACATTCAAAGATGATTGCCGCACCGTCCGCCTTGCCGTTTGGATACCGTTTCAACAAACGCCGCGCCTCTTCAAAAGGCCAGGCTTTCGATGCCATTGCTATATCGC
>JBEEIJ010000035.1:0-2965 GCA_041169905.1 Pseudomonadota bacterium
CGGAACCCGGCGTCGTACAACCGGTCGAGATTCTCGATTTTGCCTTCAAGATTATGGAGGCCTTCAATGGTCAGCATCGCGCCGACGGTGCTCCGGTCCTTTTGGCGCGCGGCAAGCAAGGTATCGAGCTGCTGCGTCTTGTCCACCGCTTGTAATTTTCCGTCCGACCCGCTGACCGCACCATCGCGCTTCGAGGCGTGATATAGCGACCGCTCCAATAATGAACGCCATGTTTTCACCGGTTGCAACTGCGCAAAGGTCAGCAACGTGATATTGTCGGTGTCCGCGCCATTGCCATCATAATTCTGGCCCTTGGGCGTTTTGGTGACCGATGAGAAAAGCTGCAGCGCGACATTGCCCTCTTGCAAGCGCGGCAAATCCATATGGCCACGGTCCGCACGATCGCCCAAATCGCGGTTCCACATCAGCGTGTCGCTGTGCAGGTCGACGATGTTCAATGTCTTGTGCAACGCCTTGGCCTCATCGCTGACCTTGATCAGCGGCTGGCCGTCCACCGCGTTCATCGAATCTTCGACATAGCCGGGCAAAAATCCGAAAAAGCCAATCGCAGCCGCGCCAATCAGCGTCAGTGGAATCCAGAATTTCTTACGCATTATTTCCCCCCATATACCGCGTGCTTAGTTCTTTGCCCGCCGGACAAGCGTTACAAAATCAAACGCCGGTGCGCCGTTCAACGCAGCATGGCTTTCGCGGGACAGTTCGTCCCACTCGGCCACATCAAAATCAGGGACCGACGTGTCGCCTTCGGGCTGCGCCGCAATCTCCGTCAATTCAATGCGGTCCGCGAGCGGCAGAAACAGATTATAGATTTCCGCCCCGCCAATAACGCACACATGTGGGCCGTTGGCGAGCTTCAACGCGTCGGCTACCGAATGCGCGATTTCGGCGCCGTCTTCTTCCCACGCCGTATCGCGCGTCAAAACAATATGGCGTCGGCCATCCAGCAGGCCGGGCAGGCTGTCAAAGGTCTTGCGCCCCATAATCATGGGCCGGCCTTTGGTTATCTGTTTAAAATGCCGCAGGTCCGCGGGGAGGTGCCACGGCATGCCGCCATCTTTCCCGATGACTCCATTGGCGGCGCGGGCGAGAACAAGGATAATTTCGGGATGATTCATAACCCCGCTTTGCCTTGAAAAACTTAGCGATACAAGCGGGTGACGTGGCCTATTTTTCGGCCCGGGCGCGCCTCCGCCTTTCCATAGAGATGCAGATGCGCTGCGGGGTCGGCCAAAATCTGTTCAAAGGCGTCGCCATCATCCCCGATCAGGTTCTGCATTTCGACACGGGCCGCCACCGTTTCGGTGCTGCCCAGCGGCAGACCGCAAATGGCGCGGATGTGGTTTTCAAACTGGCTGGTGGCCGCGCCTTCAATCGTCCAATGGCCGCTATTGTGCACGCGCGGTGCGATTTCATTGAACAACGGGCCGGCGCTGCTGGCAAAAAATTCGGCGGTAAATACGCCGACATAATCAAGTTGTGTCGCAACCGCCGCCGCCATATCGCGCGCCGCCTGTTGCTGGCTTTCCACGAGCGCGCCAGCGGGCAGTGTCGACGTTGCCAAAATGCCGTCGACATGCACATTGTGCGAACTGTCCCAGAAGCGGATCTCGCCATCTTGGCCGCGCACCAATATCACCGAAAATTCGGCATCGAACTGCACCATGGCTTCTGCGATCAACGGCTGCGCACCCGTCTGCGCCCATGCATCGGCCAGATCGTCCTGCGACGTGACGCGAAGCTGCCCCTTGCCGTCATATCCCATGCGGATCGTCTTCAGGATGCACGGGATACCCACCGCATCAACCGCCGCTTGCACGTCGCTTTCCACATTTGCGATGGCGAAGTTCGCTGTCTGTCCGCCAAGGCTGCGCACAAAGCGCTTTTCGGCATCGCGATCCTGCGCAACTTCCAGCGCCTTGGCAGGCGGATAAATGGGGGCAAGCCCGGCAATTGTTTCAAGCGGTGCAACGGGCACATTTTCAAATTCGAAGGTCACGACATCGCATTGCTGCGCAAAATCTTTTAACGCGGCATGGTCGTCATAGGCGCCGATGCTGCTGTGCGCGGCGACGTCAAACGCCACATTGTCCCCTGCGGGCGCGTAAATATGGCAGCGATAGCCAAGCTGGGCCGCCGCAACCGCGAGCATCCGGCCAAGCTGGCCGCCACCCAATATTCCAATGGTCGAACCAGGAGGCAACGCAGTCATCGGCTTCGTCTCACTCCGGCGTTTCGGCGACCGACGCGGTCTGGGCCGCGCGCCATGCATCCAGCCGCGACGCGAGCGCGGCATCATTATTGGCCAGCATCGCCGCCGCCAAAAGCGCGGCGTTCGTAGCGCCTGCCTTGCCAATCGCGAGCGTGCCGACGGGAATGCCCGCAGGCATTTGGACGATCGACAACAGGCTATCCATGCCATCCAGCGCCTTTGACTGCACCGGCACGCCAAGCACCGGAAGCCGCGTCATCGATGCCGCCATGCCCGGCAAATGCGCCGCGCCACCCGCGCCAGCGATAATGCATTGCAGGCCCCTATCGGCCGCGCTCTTTGCATAATCATACAGACGCTCAGGCGTACGGTGCGCGGACACCACTTTGCATTCATGGGGAATGTCGAGCGCGGTCAGCGTGGCTGACGCTTCGCGCATCGTGTCCCAGTCCGAACGGCTTCCCATGATGATGCCAATAAGCGGCGCTGAGTCAGTCATGTGTCACTCCCCTGACAACTTCGATGGCATGGCCTTAGCCGCGTGGTGCAAAAGGCGCAATCCAGCAACAATAGGATAATCACAGGCCCGCGCACGCGCGCGGCACGACTTTGTTAGCGCGCGGATAGATAGTGATATGCACCATTCAAATTGTCGTCGAGTTCATAGACAATCGGTTGGCCGGTCGGGATTTCAAGGCCATTGATATCCGCATCCGAAATGCCCGAAATATGCTT
>JBEEIJ010000036.1:0-6256 GCA_041169905.1 Pseudomonadota bacterium
CAACGATGAAGGACAATGTGGTTTCGGGGGAAACATCGCGGTCATTGACACGTAGAACGATGTCGCCTTCTTTCAGGCCAGCCTTATCCGCAGCTTCGCCTGCAACAACGCGCGCGACAAATTCGCCGCGGTTCTTGTCCAAACCAAGCGCGTCGGCCGTGTCCTCATCAACGGGCCGGATGCTGATCCCCAAATAGCCGCGTTCCGGACGGACACCCTTTTTCAGGGATTCGACAACAGGAATTGCTTCTTCTGCGGGAATGGCAAATCCGACGCCGATATTCGCGCCGACTGGTGAAATCAGGCGGTTGTTGATGCCAACGACTTCGCCTTTGAGGTTGAACAAGGGACCACCCGAGTTGCCGGGGTTGATGGCGGTGTCGGTTTGAATGAAGCGGTCATATGCGCCACCGGCGCCGATGTTGCGCTGAAGCGCGGAGATAATGCCCGCGGTCACGGTGTTGCCAAGGCCAAGCGGGTTACCGATTGCAATGACCCAGTCGCCCACACGGCTTTTCCTGGAATCGGCCATTTTGACGAACGGCAAATCGGTCGCACGGATTTTGAGCAACGCGATGTCGGACTGTGGATCACGGCCGACGATTTCGGCCGGATATTCCTTGCCATCAAATAAGGTGACGGTCACGCGGTCAACGGCGTCGCCCGATGGACCACCGGCGACGACATGGTTGTTGGTCACGATATAGCCGTCGCTTGAGATTAAAAAGCCAGAGCCACCGCTTGCTTGGTCCTGCGTTACGGGACGGCGTTCGCCGGTTAGCGGGTTAAAGCTGGTGGCGACTTGTACCTTTTTTCGCGTGGCGATGTTGACCACCGCTGGCTGCAACTGTGCGGCCAAGTCCGCAAAGCTCGATGGAGCGCCGCCGGGCGCGAGATTAACTTGTTCCGAAACAGCAAGGCCGGTTTGCGCGGTCACGGGATTGTCGTTGACCAAAGCTACGGCGGCGCCTGTCATTAAAAGCGCGGTGGTAACTGCATAAGCGTAACGCACGGATATCATTCCTCTCATATACTCATGTGGGCAGCAGGCCCGGAAATCAGCCATTCGATGGCGAATTAAAGCTTAACGCCAATTGAATGGATGCCATCCAATTGGCCAAAGTCCTCCGTCGTTCGATTAACGTCCGGTACGGAATTTCTCAAGATACGCGTTCTGCGGTGACAAGATGATGTTGCTTGATCCCTCGCCATTCTGGAAAGTCTGACGATAGCTCTGCATGGCGCGGTAGAAGTCGTAGAAACCCGGATCCTTGCCATAGCTTATGGCGTAGATGCGTGCGGCTTCGGCTTCGGCATCAGCACGGATAATCTGCGCTTCTTTCTGGCCCTCGGCATCAATGGCAATCGCTTCCTGATTACGCGCGCTGCGCATCCGGTTATAGGCCGACTGCAGCGTTGCTGCGGGCAAATCGGCACGCTTAATGCGGACATCAATGACTTCAGCGCCATATTTCTTGGCTTCACGGTTCAACGCCGTCTGGATATTCTCCATAACTTCGCCGCGCTCGGCACTCAGCAAGGCAACAAATGTGCGTTTGCCCAATTCGTTGCGAAGCGATGAGCCCAAGATTGTCTTCAACTGGTCACGCAGGCGATCTTCGGTACGGATGGTCCGATACATGACATCAGGTTGCGTGATGCGGAACCGCGCAAAGGCGTCGACTTGTAAGCGCAGCTGGTCCGTGGAAAGCACTTCCTGTTGATCCATTTCGACGCTCAACACGCGCTTGTCGACAATCTGGATTTGTTCAACAAAAGGGATACGGAAGGTGAGGCCCGCGCGCGTTTCGCCAAATTGTTCCTTCGCACGATATTTGTTCACAACGCGGTCAACCTTGCCGTAGCTGCTGATAATCGCTTGTTGCGTTTCGGGGACGATGGTGACCGACATGCTCAACAAAATGAGGGTGCCGATCCCAATCAACGCCAGATAAATCGGGTTTCTGATGATATTCGTCATCATTGCTTTTTTCCTGTCACAACAACGGGTTCAGCCTTTTGTGCGGCCTTTTTCTGAAACTCAGGGAGCGGGAGGTACGGCGTTACACCGCCAGTTTCGACAATCGTCTTGTCGACCTTGCCAAGCACTTGCTCCATCGTTTCATAATATAGCCGCCTTTTGGTTACTTCAGGCGCCTCTTTATACTGCACGTAAATCTTGTCGAACTCGGCAGTTTCACCCAAAGCCAACTCGGTCACGCGGCTGGCATAAGCACGGGCATCGTTGAGATAGCTTTCACGGCGTTGTTGCGCCGCGTTCACTTCGCGGAATGCGTCATTCACTTCCGCTGGTGGGTCTGATTGACGGATCGAAATGCTCTGCACCAGCACACCCGCGCGATATTCGTCCAATATCTGCTGCATGCGGCGGCGCACTTCCAATTCAATCGCGCCACGGCCCGGGCCAATGGCTTGGGTCAGATCAAAATTGGCAACGGCCGCGCGCATGGCGCTTTCCGCGACTTCCTTGACCGTGCCTTCAGGGCTGTCGAGTTGAAACAGATATAATGACGGGCTTTTGATCGACCAGCGGACGTCATAGGCCATATCGATAATGCTCTGGTCTTTGGTCAGGACCAGGTTTTCACTGCTTGCCTTCGGCGAACCGATGGAGGTCGTCTGGATCTGTTTGGTATCAACCTTGGTGATACTCTCGATGGGCGAGGGCAGCGTGAAACGAATGCCCGGCTGCACCGTGCGGGCATATTTACCAAGCTGGGTTACAACGCCTTCTTGTTCAGGGCCAATCCGGTGGATTGTCGACCAGGCCAGCCAGAGCAGAAGAAAGCCACCGACGATAATCGGCCACCAGCTTTTGCCATCTGGTCGCTGTGGAATGCCACCAAAGCCACCGCCTTTACGGCGCAGCAATTCTTCCAATGATGGGCCACGGGGCCGCGATTGTTTTGCCGCACCGTCCGGTGCCGGGTCCCACGGATTCACCGGATCGGACTTTGATCGGCCGCCTTTTTCATTCGCATTGCCGGATGCACCCGTGTCGGGAGAATCGTCTGAATCCCACGGTCCTTTGCCTTCTATCGCCAAAATATGTGACCCCTGATCGTCAATTTTCTTGCTCATAAAGTCTATGTAGTAGCGGTTTTTCAGAAAAACAGTGTCAATCCCGCAATTCTGAATCTATTCGGCATGATATGCAAAATATTGATCATTTTTCTCATGTCATTTCCGCCGTTGCCGGCGCACGCGCAAGCGGTTTAAAAATCGCCGATGGCGCGGTTTCGCTTATGCTCGATGTGTCCGGATTGAACGCGGATGCCCGCGCACAAATGGAAACCGATGTTCGCAGCGCTGTTGAACACGCAGGGGCGACGTCGGTTCGGATCATGTTGACCGCGGAGCGGATTACGCCGCGCCTGATCGCTGTGGCCAGCGGGAAAGGCGGCGTAGGTAAATCAACGCTGTCGACAAACCTTGCCATTGCCATGGCGCGGGCAGGCCGATCGGTCGGGCTTGTAGATGCCGATATCTA
Source organism: Pseudomonadota bacterium (assembly GCA_041169905.1). Lineage (GTDB taxonomy): Bacteria > Pseudomonadota > Alphaproteobacteria > Sphingomonadales > Sphingomonadaceae > Sphingorhabdus_B. The sequence continues at coordinate 3,512 of JBEEIJ010000036.1, forward strand.
CGGCCCATCACAACCACGGTTGATGGGTGTTGAGGGCGTGAAGCCTGAAGCCGAAGGCAAGAATATGATACCCGTGATGGGCGCTGGCGGCGTTCCATTTTTGTCGATGGGCCAGTTGGTCAATCCGGGTCAGGCAATTGCCTGGCGTGGCCCCATGGCGGGCAATGCCCTGTCGCAGCTTGTCGACGCCAAATGGGGCGATGTGCGCGACATCGTGGTCGATATGCCGCCCGGTACCGGCGACATCCAATTATCGATGATCCAAAAGCACAAGCCCGTCGGCGCTGTGATCATTTCCACGCCGCAGGATTTGGCATTGATCGACGCCACCCGCGCCATCAGCTTTTTTGACACCGCGAAAGTCCCGATCATCGGGCTGGTTGAAAATATGGCGGGCTATCTCTGCCCACATTGCGGCGAAATGAGTGATCCTTTTGGATCGGGCGGAGCCGAAGCCGCGGCAAAGGAACTGGGTATTCCGTTCTTGGGTCGCATTCCGCTGGATATCAAAATCCGCATGGCAAGCGATGCGGGCAATCCGCCGGCACTGGATGAAGGCCCCATTAGCGATGCGTATGCCGCGATTGCGCGGCAAGTGTCCGCATGGATGGATGCGCCAAAGGCCGCGCCTGCATGACGGAAGACGCAGCGGCAAGCGAAGGCATTAGCCGCCGAAAGCTGCTCATTGGTGGCGGCGCTGGCGTCGGTTTGCTTGTTGCTTGGGGCCTGTGGCCACGCCGCTATACGCCCAATTTACGGACGGTAGAGGGCGAGCATCTGTTCGGACCGTGGCTTAAAATTGCCGAGGACGGCAAAATCGTCGTGGGCGTTCCACAAAGCGAGTCTGGCCAAGGCGTGTATACGGCATTGGCGCAGATCGTCGCCGGAGAGCTTGGTGCTGACTGGCGATCGGTCGCAGTCCAGCCAGTGCCGCCAAGCCCGATATTTGCAAATACGTTATTGGCGCGCGAGTGGGCCCCGGCATTCATGTCCGAAAACCTGTCGCTCAACGCAGATGGCGGTCTCATTGCCAGCAGCATCAACGAACTTGCGCGACGCGATGTGTTTGTGGTGACCGGCGGATCATCCTCCATACGGCAATTTGAACAGCCATGCCGGGAAGCTGGCGCAGCGGCGCGTGCCGTCTTGTGTCAGGCCGCGGCGGCGCGCTGGGACATTTCATGGGAACAGTGCCAAACGGATCGCGGTTTTGTGGTCTTTGGAAAAAAACGCCTCGCATTTGCTGATCTTGTCATTGAAGCGTCAGAGCTCGCGCCGCCATCGCCGGTTCCGCTGAATTCTTCGCCGCGCAACCGCCTTTCGGGCCGTGACGCGCCGCGCCTAGATTTGTCTGCTAAGGTCGATGGCAGCGCAAGCTTTGCCGGCGACATTCGGTTGCCCGACATGCTTTACGCGTCGGTCAGGGGCGGACCAGTTGGCGACACTAGGTTGAAATCTGCCAACACAAAGGCGGCGTCGAAAATGCGTGGCGTCGTGCAAGTTGTGCGCACCAAAAGCTGGGTTGCTGCGGTGGCAAGCAACTGGTGGGCAGCCAATACCGCGTTGGATGCAATGAAGCCCGTCTTCGCAACCAAAGGTGGCCTGGCGGACAGCCAGAAAATTGGTCAGTCGCTTGGCGAAGCCATCGCCAAAGGTCCCGGTTTCCGTGCCTTCAAATCAGGCGACATTGACGCTGCAATGGCACCAGAGACGGCAACGCGCATTTTTAAGGCCGACTATTCGGTGGGTGCGGCCGTGCACGCCCCTATGGAAACACGTTCAGCGACGGCGGATTATCGCAATGGTCGTCTGCAATTATGGATCGCATCACAAGCGCCTCAAGCCGCGCGGGTTGCCGCGGCAAACGCCATCGGCATCGATGTAAATGATGTCGTCCTCTACCCCGTCATGGCGGGCGGAAGTTTCGACCGCAATTTTGACAATGTGATCGCCGCGCAAGTCGCGGTCATTGCCAAGGAAGTGGGCCGGCCGGTGCAACTGGTCTGGTCGCGTCCTGAAGACCTCCTGCGCGATCATGTCCGCACACCGGCGCTGGGCCGTTTATCCGCCGCGATAAATGCCGAAGGCGCAGTGACCGCCATGAGCGTGCGGGTGGCCGCGGCATCCAGCATGCGTGAGCTTGCAAACCGGATCGATGGGCAAAGCGTTGACGCAGCGCGCAAGGCGTCCGCAGGCGAATTTGACGCGCTGGCAGTGCGCGGTGCGGAGATACCATATGCCATTCCCAATCTGACGATTGACCATTTTCCGGTGCGCATGCCGATGCCAACCGGGCCGTGGCGGAGCCTATCGCACAGCTACAACTGCTTCTTCGTTGAAGGCTTCATTGACGAGCTTGCGCAGAAAGCTGGTGTCGAGCCCTTGTCGTTTCGCATGCAAATGCTTGTCGGCCAAACCCGTCTTGCCCGATGCCTTACGGGCGTTGCCAATATGGCCGGTTGGGACGGTGGCGGCTCGGGCAGCGGACGCGGCATTGCTTGCCACAGCATGCGCGGCAGCCATATTGCCCTCATCGTGACGGCGCGTACCAGCGAAACCGGGGTTCGTGTCGACCGTATTCACGCGATGGCGGATTGCGGGCGGCTCATTAATCCTGATTTGGCGCGCCAGCAGATTGAGGGCGGCATTATATTCGGATTGGCACAAGCACTGGGTTCAACAACTGAATATCAAAACGGCCTGCCAACCGCCCGCCGTCTGCGCGATGTGGATTTGCCGAAATTG
>JBEEIJ010000037.1:0-3208 GCA_041169905.1 Pseudomonadota bacterium
CTGAGGATACGCAGCTGCGTGAGGACGCCCGTTTGGGGCTTTTGCAGCGTCTTGAAACTGCCGGCATTACCGATGAAGTAACGCGCCAAGTCTATTTCGACCGGCTGACGTTCGAAGCGGACGTCATTTGCTCCATGGGCTTCTCCGGATATTTTTTGATCGTTGCCGACTTCATTAAGTGGGCAAAGGAGCAGGACATTGCCGTGGGCCCCGGCCGTGGGTCCGGCGCGGGTTCGCTCGTGGCGTGGGTGCTGACTATTACGGACCTTGATCCTATCAAGCTTGGCCTGCTGTTCGAACGCTTCTTGAACCCCGACCGTGTTTCGATGCCGGATTTCGATATCGACTTCTGCGAAACACGGCGTGGAGAGGTGATCCGTTATGTGCAGAAAAAATATGGCACACGCCAAGTCGCGCAGATCATCACCTTTGGTAAGCTGAAAGCCCGCGCTGTTCTGCGCGATACCGGGCGCGTTCTGCAAATGAGTTACGGTCAAGTGGACCGGCTGTGCAAGCAGGTGCCAAATCTTCCCGCTGATCCGTGGGATTTGAAGCGCGCATTGGCGGGTGTCGCCGAATTGCGGGAGGAATATCGCCGCGACGCGCAAGTGAAGCGCTTGTTTGACCTTGCCATGAAGCTTGAGGGCTTGCCACGCCACAGCTCAACGCACGCTGCCGGTGTTGTTATCGGCGACCGTGAATTGTCTGAATTGGCGCCCCTTTATCGCGACCCGCGTTCGGATATGCCCGTTACGCAATTCGACATGAAATATGTCGAAAGTGCAGGCCTTGTTAAGTTCGACTTTCTGGGTCTGAAGACACTTTCCGTTTTGCAAAAGGCCACGCAGATGTTGGCGAAGCGCGGGGTCGACATTGACCTTGGGCTTTTGCCGCATGATGATCCCGCAGTGTATGAATTGCTGCAGCGCGGCGACACCGTCGGTGTGTTCCAGTTGGAATCCGAAGGGATGCGGCGAACGCTTGCTGCGGTTAAGCCAACCAATTTCGGCGATATTATCGCGCTCGTTTCGCTCTATCGCCCGGGCCCAATGGACAACATCCCGATGTTCGGCCGACGCAAAAATGGCGAAGAGAGCATCGAATATCCGCACGCGCTGCTTGAGCCGGTATTGAACGAAACATACGGCATCTTCGTCTATCAGGAGCAGGTTATGCAGGCCGCCCAGATTTTGGCGGGTTACAGCCTTGGTGAGGCAGATTTGCTCCGCCGTGCAATGGGTAAGAAGATTCAGGCCGAAATGGACGCGCAGCGCGAACGGTTTGTCACCGGCTGCGCTACCCATGCCATTCCGCCGAACCGGGCAAATGAGCTGTTCGATTTGATCGACAAATTTGCGGGATATGGCTTCAACAAGAGCCACGCCGCGGCCTATGCCGTGCTTGCATATCAAACAGCATGGATGAAAACCCATCATCCGGAAGAGTTTTTCGCGGCATCCATGTGTTTCGACATGCATCAAACGGACAAGCTGGCGATCTTCATGGATGATATGCGCCGCTTAGAGGTCGTGTGCCATCCGCCCGACATAAACCAAAGCGAGGCCGAATTTACCGTTGAAACCAACGCCCATGGCGAACATGCCGTCCGATATGCACTGGGCGGTATCAAAAATGTGGGCGAACGTGCCATGGAAGTGCTTGTGGCGGAGCGAACGGCGGCGGGGCTTTTCAAAAGCCTCGATGATTTCGCCAATCGTGTTGACCCCAGCCAGATAAACCGGCGCAGCCTTGAAAATCTGGCTGCTGCTGGCGCGTTTGATGCGCTGGAGCCTAATCGCGCGGCCGTGCATGGTGCTGCAGAAACGCTTCTGGCCGCAGCGCAATCTGCGCGCGACTCTCGTGAAAGCGGGCAGGGCGGGCTGTTTGGTGAGGGCGGATCCGACATGGCGGCCTTGCGGATTGATGGCCGGCTATCATGGGCGCCCGGCGAGCAGATGAATCAAGAGAAGGACGCCTTTGGCTTTTATTTCTCTGCCCACCCATGTTCGCAATATGATGCGCTGGCGGCCAGCCATGGTGCAAAACCCTATGCGGTTTGGCTGGAGAGTGGCCCCATACCCGAAGGCGTTCGTCGCGCCGCCACCATGTCCGCACTTATTGAAGGCGTGCGGTGGCGTGAATCCCGCAAGGGTAAACGTTTTATGATTGCCGATTTTTCGGACATGAGCGGTCAGTTTTCGGTGCGCTGCTTTGATGAGGCCGTGGGCAGTCAACTGGCCCAATGGGCAAAGGATGCCGAATGCCTTTTGCTGCATTGTGAAATGGATATGCGGGCAGGGGACGAAGTGCCCAGCTTCACCGTCAAAAGCGCAAAGGCGCTGAGCGGGCTCACAAGCGTATCACGGTTAAAAATGCAGCTGGATGTGTCGCAGGAAACCGCCATTGCACGTCTGGCAGAGATGGTTGAACCGTTGCAAGGCGGGCGGAGCGAACTCATCATCAAAACGCGGTCTTCCGATGGCCGGTGGGTGCAGATCGTGCTGGGCCGAAAATACCGTATAGACGCGTCTTTGCTGGACCAAGTAAAGGCCATTGAAGGCATAGATAATGTTGAACTTTCACCTATTGGCCCGAGCCTAGCATTGGTGCATTGATCAGCAACAAACACCGAAATATACGCCAAATATGTTGGCAACGTCAGATGAGGGAGAGCTTTGATGTACGGGACGATGCAGGATTGGGATCTTCGGGTAACCCACTTAATTGATTACGCAGCGCGGGAGCATGGCACGCGCGAAATCGTAACCCGTTGGGCTGACGGCACGCTTGAACGTACAAATTGGGCCGGTGTTGCTGCTGAAGCCCGTAAGCTGTCACAAGCCTTTGCTGGCTTTGGCCTACAAAAAGGTGACCGGATCGCGACCTTTGCCATGAACCACCATCGGCACCTTGCCACTTGGTACGGGGCCATTGGTTTTGGCGGCGTCATTCATACCGTCAACGTCCGGCTGTTCGACGAAGACCTGATCTACATCATGAACCACGCCGAAGATAAGGTGTTGATGTATGATGCGATGTTCCAGCCCATTATCGACCGGATAAAGCCGCATCTGACGACGGTTGAGCATTATATCGTGTTTGACCGCGACGACAGCTATGGCGCGTTGATCAACGGCCAAGACGGCAATTTTGAATGGGCGACCGGCGACGAGCGTGACCCATGCATGCTCTGCTATACCAGCGGCAC
>JBEEIJ010000038.1:0-10683 GCA_041169905.1 Pseudomonadota bacterium
CTGTATCAGGAAGCTGGCCCCGACGTGGTGCGCGTATTCATCTTGCCGCCATCCATCGACGAACTCGAACGCCGCCTGCATAGCCGCGCGCAAGATAGCGAAGCGGTCATCGCCGACCGCATGAGCCGCGCCAAGGCCGAAATCGGCCATTGGGACGGCTATGATTATGTCCTCATCAATGACGATGTGCAGACCTGTTTTGACAAGGTCCGCCAGATTCTTGCCGCAGAACGCATGAAACGTCGCCGGCAAAAGGGCCTAATCGGTTTCGTGCGCGACCTCGCGGCGTCTTAAGCGGTCGGGGCGATCCCTGCGAGCAACAGCGTAATCCCGCCCAAGCCGATCGACAGGTGCCAGCGCAGCTTCATCCAGCCGTCCGGCAACTGGCATCGCGCGGAAAGCCAGCGATCCGCCAGCGGTGAACCCAACACGAAAAACCCAAGCCACGCCAGCGACGGGCCGGGCCATTCAAGGCCCCATATCCACGGCAGATAGGTCGCAAACGCCAACAAGCTTGGTGCCACGGCCAGCGCGAATATCGCGGTCGCCGACGCATCATCGCGGCGCGTGGTGACGCCTAGTCCCCACCACATGCCGCCCAAAAAGCTGAAGATAAACGCGGCATAGCCATACGCCGCAGCAAGGCCAATCCAGCGATATTCCGAGCCCGAAAACACCAGCACAGCGGCAAAAATCTGCGGCAGCAAACCGGCATAGCCCGCAACAAATGCCGCCTTGGGCAACGGCCATAACGTGAATATCTGGGTATTTTTGGGCGAAGCGTCTGTCATGGGGATTTCCTTACCTGCTGCGTGCACATAAGTCTGATCCCAATCTGCCCCAAGATGGGCTTTTACCTATGGTCGGGCTTACATACCCGGCGCCAGCAGGTCGAGAAACCGGACGGCGGCCATGAATTCGTTGGCGCGGTCATTGCGGTTTTTCTGCGCCCAATGGTCCGCGCCCCATAATTCTTCCTGCCAAAGTTCATCAAGGCAACTTGCGTTCCAGATATCCTCCGCCGTTCCTGCGCGTTCCACAACCGCCAGCGTCGCGATCAGCGAGCCCGACAGATGCGCAAGCTTTGCCATGGCGGCCAGTTCAAACGTGCCGCGCGCCGCCACCGCAGCGCGCAAGGTTTCGAGCGTCGCTTCGGGCTGTGGCTGGTGCATGATGCCCTCGACAATCACAAAGCTGACATCATAACGGGCACGTGCCCAATCGAGCCACGGGTCCCAGATTTCGGCTTGCCGGTCCGCCAATGCTTCACCCGCAGCACCGCGATAACAAAACAGATCGGTTTCGCCATAGGCCGCAATCGCCGCGGCAAAGCCATCCCTATCGGGCCCAATGCGATCAATCGCCGCGTTGGCAAAGCCGGTCATCGGCATCAACAGCGGATCGACGGTCGTTTCCACCGCGTCCCATTCAGCGACCACCGCATCCGCCAACTTTTGCGTCGGCAGTGCCAGCAGATTGTGCGTGGGTGTTTTAATCGGCCGGCCATCCAGCCGCACCGCATGTCCAAAACTGCTGGGCTCTAGGGTAACCTCTTTCCAAAATCGTCTCATGGCAGTGGCTTGCTCTTCCACTTTTTCGCGAGAAACACCGGCACGAGCAGGAAAGCGAACATGCCAATCAGGAACAGCACATAGCCCGCGGCGATGGGCAGGCCAAAGGCCTGACGCGCGATGACCGCCAGCCCGATCACCAACATGATCGCGCCGCCAATCCGGCACAGGTTGATGACCAGAAACCGATATTGCGCCTGCGTGTCTGCGCCCGCATTGTCATCGTTCGGCGTCATGCAAAATTCTCCAGATAGACTTTCAGATCATCCATGCTCTCGGCGATGTAATCCGCGCCTGCCTCGCGCAAGTCGGCGACGCTGTGATAGCCCCAATTGACCCCAACAGTGCGCGTCCCCGCCGCGCGGCCCATGTGGATGTCATATACCGTATCGCCAATGACAACCGCATTGGCGGCGTCGGCCCCTGCTTCGGCCAAGGCTTGATACACCATCGACGGATGTGGCTTGGACGGGTGGCGGTCCGCCGTCTGCAATGTGACGAACAAGGACCGGAGTGCGTGATGGTCGAGGCAACGCGTCAGCCCCCGGTCGGACTTTCCGGTAGCCACGCCCAGCATCCAGCCGCTTTCATCCAGAGAGGATAAAAGCGCGGCTATGCCGTCATATAAGGGTTCATCGACCAGCCCATTGCTGCGCAATGTCCAAAAGGCCGCGCGGTATTTGTCAGCCAAATCATGGTGCAGATCGTCGGCTGCCTCTGGCAACAACATCCGCATTGATTCCACCAGCGACAATCCGACTACCCGCCGCGTTTCATGCCGCATCGGCGGCGTCAGCCCAGCCTCTTCAAAGGCATGCTCCATCGCCATGCAAATATTTGCCTGACTGTCGACCAGCGTGCCGTCGCAGTCAAAAATAGCGAGTTTTGTCATGGGGTGAGATTACGCATTGCATTGGCGATGGCAACGTTACCGGCTTCCTCTGCCCCATCTGCGGCCGATAACCGCACAGCATCGGCTTTGTTTTGACCAAGCTTCAACGTGCTGCGCCACGTGGTGATGTGCATTTCAAAACCGTAAATCCCGCGCAGCATTTTTTCGAACATGCCGCCCGCCATTTTGGCGCGCGTCCAAACGGGTTTGGGGGCCAGCTTCATTTCTTGATGCTGCGACAGCGCGTCCGATTGCGCAATCAACGCGGCGTCGTCCATTTTCCGGACGGAGCCCACAAGCTCAACCGCCACATAATTCCATGTCGGCACTTGGTCAGCGACGCCATACCAATCCGGGCTGATATAACCGTCAGGTCCGTTTATGACGAACAAAGCCTCTGGGCCGTCCAGATAGCGTGCTATCGCATTGTTGCGCGCCATATGGAAACCGATGCGCTCATCGTCCAGAAATACAAATGGCAGATGCGCCACATGCGGCCCATCGGGGGTATTCAGGAATAACATGCCAAAGCCGATATCCTTGGCAAAAGCGCGCATGGCGTCGCGATCTTCCCAACGAAACGCAGCATTGGGATGCATCAGGGCTTACCCTTTGACGTGACCTTTTTGCCGGCCGGTTTCTTGCTGACGGCTTTTTTAATCACTGGCTTTTTGGCGGCGATTTTCTTGCCGGCGGCCATTTGGCTGCGCTTGCTTGCTTTGGGCTTGTCTGACACGGAACCACGCGCGCGGCGTTCGCCCTTGCGTTCCTTGCGCGCGGATTTGGCGATATTGGCGGCAACGCGCTTTTTGCCTTCCGCCGTTTCGCTGAACTTCGGTGCATCCAGCACCAGCGCATCGCCCATTTCGATGTCGAAGCCCAAATCTTCAAAGCTCGATTGCATATGCGGGGGCAAGTCGGCGCGGACGTCAATCTGATGTCCCGATGGATGGTCGATGCGGATGCGGCGCGCGTGCAAATGCATTTTGCGGCTGATCGTGCCCGTCAGAAACGCGTCCTTGCCGCCATATTTGCCGTCGCCAACGATGGGGTGACCAATCGCGGCCATATGCACGCGCAACTGGTGTGTGCGTCCGGTATAAGGTTGCAATTCGACCCAGGCGGTGGCGTTTCCGGCGCGTTCGACGATGCGATAGCGCGTGCGGGCCGACTGGCCGTCCTTTTCATCGACATGCATTTTTTCGCCGCCGCTGCCGGGCTGCTTACCAATGGGCAGGTCGATGAAACCATCGGCGATGTCCGGCACGCCAACGACCAGCGCCCAGTACACCTTGCGCGCGGTGCGTGAGGAAAATGCCTTGGCAAAATGCCCTGCCGACCGCGACGTGCGCGCCAACAACAGCGCGCCCGACGTGTCCTTGTCCAAACGGTGTACCAGCTTTGGCCGGTTATCGAGTTCAAATCCCAAGGCGTCGAGCAGACCATCGACATGGTTCTCGGTCTTGGTGCCGCCCTGCGTCGCGAGGCCAGCGGGTTTGTTAATCACAAGCGCCGCGTCATCCTTGTGGATCACCATGCTCAGCGCGAATTCCATTTCGTCTTCGGTCAGATCACGGCGCTTGCGCACCGGACGCGCGCTGGAGGATGCCGACGTATCAGCCGGCGGCACGCGCAGCGTTTGCCCCGCCAACAGCCGGTCACCCGGCGTCGCGCGCTTGCCATCAACCCGCAACTGCCCCGTGCGCGCCCAACGCGACACGATGTTGAACGACGCATCGGGCAAGTGCCGCTTAAACCAACGGTCAAGGCGAATGCCATCATCGTCAGGGGCGACGACGAATTGCCGAATGCCGTTTTCGTCTTGCTTACTCATGTCCAAATTGTCCTTGCCAGCATCATTCCGGCGAAGACCGCACCCAATGCCAATATTACCGAAACCACAGCATATGCCGCCGCCATCATTCCCTGCCCACGTTGCACCATCTGCGCCATTTCAAGGCTGAAGGCGCTGAACGTCGTAAAGCCGCCCAATACACCCACACCCAAAAACAGGCGCAACGGCTCCGCGGCATTGTCGCCGCGCACCAACCACGCCGCCAGCAACCCCATGGCCAGCCCGCCAAGCAGGTTCGCGGCAAAGGTCGGCCATGGCCAACCCCCAAGGTTCACGGGCAGCGCACGCGACAGGCCATAGCGCAGTGCTGCACCTATCGCTCCGCCGGACATGACAAGGATTACGGGATACATCGGCTCGGCTGTAGCGGCGCTTGCGCGGAAAAGCCAGCCAAACCAATGGCGACGGCTGAGCCAGCTTGCGTGCGAAAGGCGCTCCCAACGTCTTTGCGCAGTTGGGCCGAAACCCCATCCGCGCGACATGCTTCTGCGCGTGCGCGGAACATTGGGCAAGGTTACCGATCTTTTGCGGCAGGGATAGACGCACGATGTCCATGCAATGGCATGTCCCGCTTTGAAATATAGGCGTTCCGTAGCGTTGCAGTCATTAGCAATATCGTAACCAAAGCCGTTTAAATTCAGCCACATGGGATGAGGCGCACGCGCCTGCAATTTGGCGTTGATTGGTAACGATGGCTGTTTCGCGTTTTTTAAAAAGCTTTTCGGGTCGCGATTCTGCGGCCGTCATTACGCCTGCCGATACCAACCGGCGCCTCGAAATTCTCGACGACTTCGAACATGCAGGTATTGGCTGGCTATGGGCCACCGATGCCCAAGGCCGGTTGATCTATATCTCCGAAAATGCCGCTGAAAAGCTGAACCGGCCCGTGCAGGAATTGCTCGCGCGCCCCATCACGCATTTGTTTGAATCCGACGCCTCGACCGCCGGGGATCGTTCGGAAAGGCCGCTGAATTTTCAGCTGACCGCGCGCAACAGGATCGTCGACCAGACGGTGCGCTTTACCCTGAGCCAACCACAGGGCCGTGGCCGGCAAACATGGTGGTCGCTATCGGGCCACCCGAAGTTCGACAAAGCCGGCGTATTCCAGGGCTATCGCGGCAGCGCAAAGGACATCACCACCGAACATGAGCGCAAGCTTGTGGACTCGCGCCTCGCCGAATTTGACTCGCTCACCGGCCTTGCGAACCGCCACCGCATGGACAAAAAGCTGGAGAGCACGCTCGCCGCGTATAAATCCACCAAGCGCAGCTGCGCACTGATGATGCTTGACCTCGACCGGTTCAAAGCCGTCAACGATACGCTTGGCCATAGCGCAGGCGATACATTGCTGTGCCAGGTGGCCCGCCGCCTTGAACGCGCTGTCGGCAGCGCGGGCGAGATCGGCCGCTTGGGTGGCGATGAATTCCAGATCATCCTTCCCGACTGCGACGACCGCGGTAAGCTGGGCGAACTGTCGAACAAGCTTATCCAGATCCTGTCGCAGCCCTACATCATCGACGACAAGCGCGCGACCATCGGCATCTCGATAGGCATCGCCATTTCGCCCTTTGACGGCGTTGAAAAACTGGACCTGATCGACAATGCCGACCTTGCGCTGTACGCCGCAAAGAACGGCGGACGGGGGCAATTTCGTTTTTACGCCGCCCATTTGAAAGACGAAGCCGCCGAACGCAGCGTGCTTGAAGAAGGCCTGCGCGACGCCCTCGCCAATGATGCGCTCGCGCTCCATTACCAACCCGTCGTCCGCATCGATGACAATGTCGTGGTCGCATTCGAAGCATTGATGCGCTGGGACCACCCCGAGCGTGGGCCGATAAGCCCCAGCGTCTTTGTCCCGATTGCCGAGGAATCCGACCTGATCAACGGCATCGGCGCATGGGCGCTGAATCGTGCGTGCATGGACGCGATGGCGTGGCCCAAATCGGTGCGCGTTGCCGTCAATGTGTCCGCTGCCCAATTTGCGCACGCGGAACTGATCAACACCGTCGCACATGCCCTGCGGACGTCCGGGCTTGAACCCGACCGTCTGGAACTTGAGCTCACCGAAAGCGTGTTCATGGGCGATTTTGAGACCATTGACGACATTTTCCGCGCGCTCAAAGACCTTGGCGTTCGCCTTGCGCTGGATGATTTCGGCACCGGCTATTCGTCGTTAAGCTATTTGCGCTCCGCCCCGTTTGACAAGATCAAGGTCGACCGCACCTTTGTCGAAAGCTGCACGCAAAAGGACCAGAACAGCGCCAAAATCATCGCCGCGATCATCAGCCTGTCCGATGCATTGGGCATGGAAACCACGGTCGAAGGCGTAGAGGCATTTGACCAGCTTGAGGTAGTCCGCGGCATGAACGCGCGGCTTATCCAAGGGTGGATTTACGCAAAGGCGATGGATCAGGAAACCCTGCTGGCCCGCATGGCGAACGGCGAATTAAGCATCATCCCCGACGGCCCGCTGCGCCACCGGCCCGACCGCCGCTCGGTGTTCCGCCGCATTGGCGTAATCCATGACGACCACCGTTATGAAGCATTGATGCGCAACCTGTCGAAAACCGGCGCGCTGATCGATGGATTGTTGAACGTCCCCGAAGGCGCCAACCTTGTGCTCGATTTATGCGAAGGGCAATTGGTCGTATGCGCCGTTACCCGTGTGCAGGAGGCGATGATCGCGGTCGAATTTGAAACCCCGTTAGTCAGCGACGGCGCAGGCGGCCTGTGCACGCGCCACCGCGTGTCGTCTTATCTCTTGGCCAGCGTCACCCAAGCCAATGCAGGCACCCCCAAAAGCAAACCGCAATTCATGCAAGTCGCAACGATCAGCAACCCGGCGACGATGAGTTTTCCCGACTAGGGTCCTGACCCTAATCATCAAACAGCTGATTGGGGCCAACCAATCCCGACCCGACCAGCTCCGCCATTGACTGGTTGGGCCAAGCTGTTGGAAATATCGGTGAGCAAACTCGAAATCACCCACGGCCAAACCGCGCGGGACAAACGGGTGCGGGTTTTGGGATGATCGAGCGTTGGGTTTCAGGGCCCCGCCGCACGATGTACCTTCAAACAGTAAAAACACGTCCTTCATAGATAGTGGCTTCGACTTTTGTTTCGCGCAGCGCCGCAGCACCCATTTTGCGCGGGTCGCGGTCAAGCACCGCAAAATCGGCCCGTTTGCCTGCGGCTATTGAGCCAATTTCATGGTCACGCCCAATCACTTGCGCGGCCTCAATGGTGATCGCACGAAGCGCTTTACCAACACTTAATCGCTCCTGCGGCGCAAGGCTGTGGCCATCCAGCGTGATCCGGTTTGCGGCAATCCACGCGAGGTAGAACGGATCAATCGGCGCCATGTTGAAGTCTGAATGAAGCCCCAGCGGAACGCCTAAACGTTCGAGTGAGCCAAAACGGTCCATTGTCGATGCGCGGTCGGGGCCAAGGCCATGCGTGGCATAAGCGTCGCCCAGCACCCGTACGTAATTGGGCTGGCCTGATACGGATATTCCCAGTCGGGCGATGCGGCGATTCTGTGCCTCCGTCGAATAACCAAGATGTTCAAGCGTAACGGTCTGTCGCGCACTGCGCTGGCCCGTAATCACGGGCTCAAGCGTGTTAAGGACAACATCAAGGCCTTCATCGCCGTTGACGTGAATATGCAGGCTGAACCCTGCTTCCCAATAGCGCCGCACCTGACGGGTGAAGTCGGTCGGTTCGGTTATCCACTTGCCCAAATGCCCGTCGGTATAGCCCGGCGGGTTCATACGCATATTCTGCCCGAAATATGCGCCGTCGGCGAACAGCTTTACCCGACGCGGCAGGCCGACATGATCCCCCGCCACACGGCCCCGCGCCGCAGTGTGCCACGCGTCAAGATCACTCACCTTGTCGAGTTCATTGGCCATTGGGACCACGTCAATCCGCGCGGCACAGCCGGGTGCTTCGAACGCACTGCGGATCAACCCTGCCTCAACATCAAAGCCGGCAAATATGCCCGTTGCCATGTCGGCGGTCGTCGTCACGCCGTGGCGCAGCATCAACATGCGCAGGTCGGCCATACCTGCCCGTATCTTGTCGGGTGCAAGGATCACCGGACGCATTTTGGCAAGTGCCAAGGGCAGCGCCGTTTCGCTAAACAGTCCGCGCCCAAAATGGAAATGCGCCGGATCTGCCGTCACGCCGGCGAGTGCAGTATTAAACGCGGCTTCGTCCGCAAGGCCCCATTCCCGGAGCATGGAACTGTTGACGATAACCTCATGAAAACTGCGTTGCCAGACGACGACCGGCCGATCAGGCGCCATTTCATCCAGCATGCTTCGGTCGATCGCGCCGTGGAATATTTCATGATAGCCCCACGTAATCAGTGGGCGGGACGCATCCTTGGCGAGCAAAGCGCGCAGCCGTTCCCGGTATCCCTCCGCGGTGCGCACCCCTGCGGAGTTGGCGCGGGGCAACGCCCAGTCATCGGGTGCGATAAAGGGTATGTTGAGCATCACCGCCGATTGCATCGGATGAATGTGCGGATCGATCAGTCCGGGAAACACTGTTTTCCCGGCAAAACGCCGGTCCAGCGTCGTCTCACGGTCCGCAGTCCACGGCGTCAACGCAGCGACACTGTCGGCAAGGCCCAATATCATGCCACCCGAAACCGCGACAAAGCGCGCCTCGGGCAACGCGGGTTCCATCGTGACGAAATTGCCTTCAAACACAGTGACGGGTTCCCGGGCAAAGGCTTTCGCTGCGACCGATGTCAAAGGCAGTGCGCCAATCCCGGCAAGCATGCCACGTCTGTCAAATTTCATTGTGCCCCCTTATGCAAACAAGAATGCTATACGCGCTGCGAATAGCCAAGTCCTAATGTTTCGTGCCGGGGTAAAGGTGGAAAAGACCATGCTGGCCATATTGGCCAAGCCGATTGGGCATGCGGACGGATTCCATGTCCTTAAGCCGCGTTGGTGATGATCAGGAAATCTTTGCGAGTATGGAGCCTGCCAAAAAATATCCGACGTGCGTGGGCGACGTGCCAAAGCTGTTTGGAATTTCGAAGGAACACCAATGCTGGAAAATGTCGCTGGCGTCGGACTTGGTTGTCAATTCCAAAACTGTCCCCCGGTCACCATAAAGCCGGGCGGTTAGCTCATAATATTGGCCGGATATCAGATCCACAGTCGCGATATCGCCATGACTTTTGTTAAAAACCAGCTTCTGTAAGACAGCACCGGGAAGCGGCTGCCCGATACCATCCACCGGACCGAAAATCTTTACACCCGATTTATGCAGCGACCGTTTGACCGAATAAACAGCCATGCCCTTCCTCCCTTAAACGCTCAGCAAATTTTAGCGTCCAATCGTTAAAAAAGGCGTAACCCGCCATCACGCGAGCGCCACATCATGGCTCCTGCAGCTCTGGATCGATAACGCCCGCGACTAATCATCAAACAACTCATTGGGGCCCACCAATCCCGACGCAACCAGCACCGCCATGGACTGGTTCGGCCACCCGTCGGGCAGCGGCTGATGACAGGTCGGGCATGCCACGCCCTGCCGCCCATATTCTTTCAACCGGTTGCGGATTTCGGTCATCTTGGCGATGAACTTCTCGGTGGTTTTTTCAGGGTCCTCAATCTCGATCTTCCGCCCATAATCGTCAAAGCGCTTGTGCCGTTGCCATTCGTCAAAGCTTAACAGATCATCGGGCAATTTGCCCCCCGCGAGCGCGCCCGTCCCCGCCATATCCCCGCGTTTCAGCAACAGACCAAGGATCGCGTCCGACGGCGTAATCCGCCGTTCATATTCCTGCCCGCCGCGCATGATCACGGTCTCCCGCCCCTCCACCGCGCGCTTATACGCAATCGCCAACAGCCCCTGCCCCGCCCGGTCCAGTGCATCCTCCCAAGCTTGCGCAAATAACGGAAAGCGCCGCTTCATCCGGTACGCCGCCGCATTGGAAACCCCCGCCACCCGCGCCGCATCGCGCACACAACCGGTATGGCCCAACGCATCAAAAAAGCGCTGCGTCCGTTCCTCGGTCCACCCGTCATGCCGCACGCGCAATCCGGGCATCAACCGGTTGCGGTTCACCCGTGGCCCGGACGGAATGCGCTGCGCCGAATCGGGCAATATTGTGGAAACGACGTCGGAAGAAGGGGATTTGCGTGCCATAAAAACTCCATTGGTTCATTATATAAAATATAATAACCTATATGGAATGTTGTAGGAAAGCGGTTCCTGCGCTATCGCAAAAAAATGGCTGCACCCACATTGACCCCGGAAGCGATCACCGCGCTGATATCCGACCGAAACGAACTATCGCTGCGCGTCGTGCCGGGGGCAAAGGTCGAAAAGGCCGCGATTGAAAA
>JBEEIJ010000039.1:0-13986 GCA_041169905.1 Pseudomonadota bacterium
GGCTGCATCCCGGGGCTGGATTTCAGCAAAATGCCGTCATGCAGCACATCGGCATCGTGCGAGGTAAAGCCCAAGGTTACGCCATCGGTCCGTTCCAACCGCCAGCCATAAGCGACCGTGATAAGCGGCCCATCCATCCACGCGTCCATCAAGTGGCTTCCCGAATTTCAACCAATGGTACCGTCGGCATATCGCCTGCGCCAAAGGTTGCCCGCGCAAGATCCAGCCGATCGGTTGCAAAGCGCACGGGCACATCAAAACGGAAACCGGCGGTGATAACGGCACCCGTATCAGGCGCAGTTTGAAATTCGATTATTCCGCCAGCAGTCAGCGACCAACCTGTTGCCGCCACGTTATTCACCGCAACCGTCACAGAATTTGGCACGGGCCGGGTGATGCGCCGTACTTGACCGTCGGTGCCATAGGTTTTGATCAGCGGAAATGCGGTGCGCACGCCGTCACCTGTCCCCAAGATTTGATCCAGTCGATCCGGCGCACCGGTCATCACATGCGAACTGTTGTCGAACGGGTCGGTAAAGCGAAATCCGACCGCTGGCCCATGCCGCGCCCGAAAGAACGCAAGCAAGATACCAAGATCATTTTCGGAGCGAACACCCGGGCTGACATCGTAGCTAAGCCGCGCATTTTCCCAGCTGCTGTTGCGGCGTTCATGCCCCGATAGGGTGGTGACGATATTGGTCGAGAACTCCGCCGTCAGTTCCGCCTCGCGGCCAATGTCCAGCGGGAAAAGCACGTCATCAAATTCCTGCACAGCCGCATCCTCCTGTCCAATTTCGAAATAGGTAAATCCGTCACGGGCCACCTGCGGTAGCGCCCAGATAAAGGTTTCCGCTGTGCCCCGTGCCCTGCTCGCGCGCGCGGCGATCTCAATGTCCCTCCACTGCGCCTTGTCTTCGGGGCGCAGAACGAAGCCGCTAAAATAATGCTGCGCATCGACGGGGTAGCCAAGGCGCTCTGCCATCAGCGGAACCGCCCGCCGCGTGGCGCCATGGTTGCCCGATATGACCCAGTCATAATCTTCCAGCTGAAGCACATCGAACGCGGGCGCGGACCATTCCAATGGAACATTGGCACGCATCGCTTCGGGTGCCGATGGATCAAGAACCGTTGGCAGATACACCAACAATAATGTCTCTATGCCAGCCGATCCCGCCTCATCCGTCGCAGCAGCGCAGATGGATGCAGTCGACGCCGCGAGTATCGCACCTGCCCGGTCCAGCATGGCCTTTTGCGCCGGCGACTTTGGACCCTTTATGTCGGAAATGCTGACCGACAATGTCCCGAATGCGGCAGTCGCAGCCGCATCATACAGGCAGATGCGGCCGTCGGGCATGATCCACCACCATGGCTCGCCAATCTGAAACTTCACCGGCAGCCCGGCCTCTTTCAAGATGAAGACAAATGCCCGCGCGACCGCCTTGAGATAATTCATCGCCCCGATATGCGCAGGCGACAGCAACGTGGATGGCGGGACCCATCCGGTTAGTGCGCGGTCACCATTTTCCGCCCGCTGTTTCCAGTCATTCCAGCAATGCGCATCGAACAATTCATAACTGAGCGAGAAAATCAGATCGAAGCCCAGCACCTTTGCCTGTGCCGCAAAATTTCGGTGCCACGCCCGGCAGGGCGCGTTGAGCGCACCACCCGCCAAGCTGACATAATGGCCATTACCCAATGGCTCGAGCCGGAAATAATGGCTCATGCCGACATAATGATTGATCGTTTGCCGGTAGCCAAGGGCATGGATCTGGCGAACCAACCGCGCCGGGGTCTGGTTATAGGCATCGTCATAGCCGGTTGCCATTTTCAGGTCATGCTCGGGCATCATGACATCGCCGGTGTCCAGCATGACGCCAGCACCGTCGCATCTAATCCCCGTCAGTTCCACCCACGCTTCAACAGGCGCAGGCAAATTTCCCGGCACGCCGGTATATCCCGGCGGGATGAGCGATATGAAAATCTGGTCAATGTCGCCCGCAAAAACAGGGTCTGCCTCTTGCGGCAAAAGAAACCCGCCCTGAAGGTTGCTGAAGTCCAGCACGATTTCGGCATCTTCCGGCGTGCCGACGGCGTAATTCCAAAGACGGATATACCAGCTTTTGGCCACACCCGTCGCATCGCGACCGTTGATGGTGAGCGTTGGGCCGTTGACGGCATCAAGCGGGATGATACCCGCCGACCGCCACCGGAATTTCATCGTCAACCGGCGGTAATCGCGGTTGGTTTCATAGGCCAATAAGGGGTGATCCCAATGATCGGCGCTGTCCCAGATCAAGCCCGCCAGATCATCGCTGCGATAAAATATGGCGTCCGCACGCAAGGATTCAGGGCCAGTCGTCACCACGGATGCCATCATCGGACGCGGGAAATTGACCGTCCAGAAACGCGGGTCAAAGCGCATGACGGGCACAGATTTCTGCTGCCGTCGTTGGTCGCAAAGCCAATATGCCATGGTTCAATCCCGCGCCAATGCTTGCCGGACCGCACGCGCCACATGCCGCGAAGAACGCTCAAGTGCGGCAGGCGCGCTGCCCTTGCCCGAATCCGACACGTTGATGGTCAGCCGCAGTTGCATTGGCGCCCCGGCAGCGCCACCCGTTTCAATACGCCCGCTGCTCGTTGGGACAAACAGCTCTGGCCCGCGCTCACCCACGCGGTACGCCCTGCCCGGCGACACTGGCCCGCCCGTGGCACGTCCGGGTGCGCCAAGCGCGTTGCCCAACAACGCACCCAATGACGCAAGCAGGCCGCCCCCGCCAGACGCACCTCCGCCTATGTTGTTGAGGCCTGCCTGAATCGCGGAACGCGCAATCTCCGAAAGCACGGACAGCGCAATCCTGCGTAAATCTTCAAAGCCGAATTTACCGCGCTGGATGGCACCAACCAGGCCGCGTTCCAATGCGGCGCCCGCGCGTTCAAGGCCATCGGCAAAAGGGCCGTCAAGTTCAGCCCGCATCGTCGCGACGTCGCTTGCAAAGGCGCGGGTATCGGCGCGGACCGATACGACCAGCCTGTCGATTTCTTCGTCCATCATTGGTCTCCTGCCGCTCCATCTGGAAACAGCGACATCAGCTTTTGAATTTCGTTCGCGTCAGGCGGGGCCGCGTCTTGGCCGTCGGCACCCTTGAAAATGGCGAGCAGCTCGGCTGGGGTCGCATTCCAAAATTCGTCCGGACGCCACCCCAATTGCAGCGCGCAGATCGCGCTTAACCGCAATGCGGTTTCACCAAATGTCATCGCCCGCTTAAAATCTGCCCAAGCAGAATTTTGAGCGCAGGCGTCATCGCCGCAAGACCCGCTTGTGTAAGGCGCTCGCTAAACTCGGCGCGCGTCACCCCCGCATCGGCGTCGGTTCGGCAGTGCCAAAACAGACTGACCATTTCCGATAGCTTCAGCCCCCCCGCGGCCGCACGTTCGACCAAGGCGAAGAGCGGCCCAAGTTCGTCTTCACACGCCACCAGCGCCGCGAAGGTTGGACGCAGCAAGATATGCCCGCCTTCCACCGCAACCATCGCCTCACCGCGCAGCGCATTGGCCGGCCGGTTCATAAGGATGTCACCTGACCGCTGCTTTCAAGCGCCAGCGTATAGGAACGCTCGCCGTTGAAATCGCCGGCATAATCCAGCCGCGCGACAAGGAATTTGCCGCGCAGCCGGTCACCGCTTTCAAAGCTTAATTCATAATCGTCGAGCAGGCCGGACAGTGCGTTGTTCTTAATCCGCGTCTCTGCGGCCGATCCGGTAAAGACGCCAGCACCTGATACCGAAACCGAACGCACGCCCGCGCCCGAAAGCAGTTCGCGCCACGCGCCGCTGCCTTTATGGGTGATGACAACCGGATCGCCATTGATCGACAGTTGCGTGGTGCGGAGACCCGCAACCGTCGCATATACAGGCGTCGATGTGCCGTCGCCAACCTTCAACAGGAAGGCGCTTCCTTTTTCTGCAGGCATATGCCTTTTCCTTTCGAAAATGCCCCGCCAACTGGCGAGGAGATATATGATTATGCGCCGTTCGGCGGCGTCAGATCGCGAGCAACCGCACGCGGTACTCAAGCAGCCCGGCCCATGGCCCGGCCGGATCGCGAACAACCATCGAACGCAGGAAGACGAGGCTCGCGATCCGCCAATCCGGAAGGTCGCGGGGTATGGCCAAAACGGCATCCTCAACATGCGACATCAGGTTGGACAAGCGGGTGGCGGACTCGCCATCATCCCACACCGTCAACGCCAGCCGGATTTCGCGGCCCGCAATGGTCTTTGTGCTCCAATCGCTGGCGATCCCGTCGTTGATCGCGACATAGGGAAATGCAGCACGCGGCGGCGGACCGTCATAAACGCCCGTCAGCGCATCCGCCAAAACGGGGTGCGCTGTCAGTGCAGCCACGGCGGCCGCCTGAAGCGTGTGCATCGCGCTGTTCATCGTCCAAAATTCCTTAATTGAGGGTCATCGAGCATGCGTCGCCGCAGGTTTTTGCCGACAAGGCAGATGCCATCGCCGTGGCGCTCCACATCGACCCCGGCGGGGCAGGGTGCCTGCATCAGTCGGTCGCAAATGTCGTCTGCGCGGCGTTCCGCCAATGCAGCGGCCTTTGCTGTGATCCGGTCGCTATTCACCGGACCTCCTCACAGGTGAGCCGCATCTGTTCCGGCGCAGCGGGATCGCTCAACACCGCGCGCACCGCGAGATATTTGCCGCGCCATGCCAAGCGCGTGGAAAGCCCGACGCCTTCACGCTTGCGCATGGTCACTTGCCAGCGGGGCAAGGCAGACAGAGCATCGGCGCGGGTTACATCGCCGGGCATCAGCGGCGAGACCGCAACCCATGCCTGCCCGTCATAGCGATATTTGCCCGATGCCCCCGCCAGACTGTCGCGGTCGCCAAGGCGGGTCTCGATATCCACGCGATCGCGCAGATTGCCTGCAAATTCGCCGCTCATACAACGCGCATCCGGCGCCAGGGTTGCAGCAACGCCAATGCAGCTGCGGGCGGGCCATCGTCGCTGGCACTGTCGCGATTGTTATAAAAATACCCCGCCAACCGCAGCAGACCAAGCCGAAGCGATTCCGGTAAACTTGCCCAATCGGTCGCCAAACCGGCGGTCATCGATATTTCCACGCGCCCGGCACTTCCGGGTTGAAGCACACGGAAATAGGCTTCGCCCTGTGATGAGAGTTTCAGCTCCCATGCCGACGCCGCAAGCGCAAAAGTTGCCCCCTCTGCCGGAATGCCCGTCACATCGGTGATCGCATGGACGGGCAGCGTCTGCAAAACCTGCCATCCGCTGCCTGCCGTGACGATTTCGGTTCCCGCGCGGCGCAGCAGGGTCTGGCGGGTAAACTGTTCCGCATGACCAATCGCCGCAAGGATCGCCGCCGCCAACGCGCTGTCGTCCATGTCCTGATCGACACGCAAATAGGCTCGCACCTCGTCCAGCATCACGCTGTCGAGGCCGAGCGGTTCCATGCTCAGCATTTCAATTTCCTTTTAGATAATCCGGCAGCCCATTGCCGTAAGTCCGGCCTTGAATGTGACTGCTGAACCCGCGATTTCCGACCGGAACAGCAATTGAACTTGCCCCGCCGTCGCACCCACCGACACAATGAAATTGGCCCTTATCGGAATATTTGTGGCGCCAGCGCGCACACCCGTTGTGGCCCCTGTCGTGACCCCGTCGGCAATTTGTTCGGTGCCGGTAAGCATTGTTGCATTTGACTGATGAACGGCCATGCCAGCCACCGTCCCAGAAGGGATGTCGAGGGCAAGCGCAATGCCTGTTGTGGCTATCGCCGACTGAAAGGTCCCGATAAGCTCAACAAGGTACATGGTGTTGGCCGCAGCGGCGAAAGACAGACCCGTCGCAGCGGCATGTGTGACGGTGTTATTAGCAACGTCGGCGGCAAGCTTGATCCACGTCCATGGATCGCCACCGCCTTCACCCTGCTTCGCGGCGGGTTGATGCGTGTTTGCGCTTGTTCCAACGGTCAGCCGCGCCTCGTCCGTGATCAGATACACTTCACCCGCACGCAACGCGTTGGCAGCAGCCGCGGCAGTGATTTGCGCCCGCGTTCCCCGTTTATGGGAAAGGCTGGGCATCAGAATGTTCCGCAGTCCACGTCGCCGACCGCCAGCGTGACAAAGGCATTGGCCGCATCTTTCGTCCACGCCATGGAGTTATTCAATCTTATAACCCCATCGGTTCCATTTGTTCCCCAAATATAACCAGATGTGCCACCTGCGACCACCGCTGCTTTCTCGTCAACGTCAGACGCCGGGATATTCAACGCCGCCTTGAACGCGTTGACTGTAATCTTCGCTTCTTTTTGGCCCACTGCAGACGCGTCGTGCAAGATGAGGAAATCCGCTGCGCCATCGACT
The DNA here is from genome assembly GCA_041169905.1 of Pseudomonadota bacterium. Lineage (GTDB taxonomy): Bacteria > Pseudomonadota > Alphaproteobacteria > Sphingomonadales > Sphingomonadaceae > Sphingorhabdus_B. The sequence continues at coordinate 6,399 of JBEEIJ010000039.1, forward strand.
GATGCGACGGTCGCAAGATCGTCAATCGCAGGAACGACGGGCAACCGCGCCGTCGCGCCAGTGGCAATATGCAATGTGCCACGATCGGTCGTAAAATGCGCCTCACCCGCCAACATCGACGCTGTCGGCAAATTGGCTTTCAAGCCGCGCTTTATTTGAATTCTTGGCATATATGATCCTTAATTAAATGTGCCGCCGTCAATGATGTCGGCCACAGGGCCGGTTGGCCCAGTTGGTCCCGGCGGCCCGATGATGGTGGGAACCGACCCGATGGATGACGCCGATACGGTCGGTGCCAGCGTGCCATCCGGCCCCCGCCAGCGCGCCAATATGGTTGGCGGTGGCTGTCGCCATTGCAAAAGCATCGTCATGCTGTGACGCTTTCGCGCAACGTGATGCCGATGCTTTCGGTAATGATAACCCCGCCGCCGACCTCCATCCGCGCATCCGCCAGATAATGTCCCGCCGGCAGAAGCGCGCTTTGCGCCGCCCCCACCGTTAGGTTCCATCCGGCCGGCACGTCACCCGATGCTGTCCGCGGCGTAATGCTAAAGGCAGCGGCCACAGGCGCGGCGGCGCTCACGCTTGTCCGGCCAGGGGCCACTGCCTTCATCGCCGCGCTGATCGCCGTGACGGAAAGGGGGTCACCCGCCACAGCATCAAGCGCGAGCGAAATGGTTTCGCCGCGTTGAAAAACAAATATGGTCATGTCATTCTCCGAAGGGATCTCCCCACCCAGTGGCGGGGAGATTTTCGCGCAATCAGGAAATGGCGAACTTCATCAGTTTGATCGCTTCCGAATTGGTCAGCGCGCCGCCCAAACGCTTGGTTGCGTAGAAATGGACATAGGGCTTGTTCGAATAAGGATCGCGCAGGATGTTGGTTTCCGTGCGCTCGGCAATCAGATAGCCCGCCTTGAAATTGCCAAAGGCAATCGACAGGCTGTTCGCCGCAATATCGGGCATATCTTCGGCTTCAACCATGGGATAGCCCAACAGCGTATCCGGCTGCCCCGCGCTCAGGCCCGCCTGCCAAATGAATGCACCATCGGTGGTCTTGAACTTGCGGATCGCCGAAAGCGTAGACGCATTCATCACCCATGTCGCACCCTGACGATAAGGCGCGCGCAAGGCGTGGACCAATTCGACGAGCTTATCCTGTGGGTTTGACGTGGCAAAGGCACCGGCCACACCCGATGCGATGTGCTGAAGCGTGCCAAATGGACGCGTGGCATCGCCAGTCGCCGCGGTTGGTGCGGTCAAAAAGCCCTTGGGCTTATTGCTGCCATTGCCATTCACAAATGCCGCGCCTTCTGCCTTTGCAAATTCGGTCGCGATCTCGCTGGCGAGCCAGCTTTCCACGTCAAACGCCGCATCATCAAGCATCGCCTGTGTCGCGGCTGGATTGGCGTAAAGCTCGCCAAAGCTTGGAACGATTTCGTTGAATGTCGGCGTCGCTGTTTCGGGGCGTGTCGCCGTTTCCGATGCCCAGCCCGACGTCACGCCATTTTGCGTTACAAGCTTGCGATAACCCGACGATCCCACGCGGACGACATTGGCAATCGCACGGATGGGCGAGATCGCCTTCAATGTGGAATCGATGATTTCATCAATTTCGCGCGGGACGGCAAATCCGCCATCGGCGGCAACGACGCCCGAAACGCTTTTCAGCTCCACTTCGGAACCGCGGCGCAAATAGCCGTCAACAAAGGCCGATTTTGCGGGGTCGGTCACAGTGCCCCCCGACAAAACCGGCCGGGTTACAGCGGTTGCGGCCACCGCCCCTTCAAAAACCGCGTCGAGCGCGTCAGCTTTGGTTTCATAATCCATGTCATTCTCCTTGGGTGATGGATGTTGTGCCCGCCGCTGCGGCCTCGACGGCCAACACGCGGGCGAGCGGTTGCATGGGATGCGTGACGACGCTGACCTCAATGAGATCAAGGTCCGTCAGTTCCCGGTAATCCTGTTTTTTCATGGCGCGGACGCGATAGCCAAAGGACAGGCCCGTGCCGGCCTGCACCGGCGTTTCTTCGTCGTCCAACCGGGCAATGACGCGCAATCCGCGCGCGTCCTCGCTCAAGCTTTCGACATAGCCAATGCGCCGGTTGCGATCATGCTGCCACAGCAATGGAACGCCCGCTTTGGCTGCACGGGCAAAGGCACCCTTGCGCACAATATCGCCGCCCTTGTCGGGTGCATCAAAAATGGCGGCATAGCCAGCCAGCCTCACTGGCTAACCAGCCCCAACAGGCCAAGCTTGACAGCCAGCCCGATGAGCAACAGCGCCAGCACCATGCGCACGACCCAGCCAATCGCCGCCTTGCGCGCCGACCGCTTGGCATCGCGCCAGGCAGACAAAAGCTCGCGCAGCTCATTCATATCCTTTGCGGCGCTGGCGTCATCCAAACCCAAACGGGCAAGCGCACGCCGGGCACCCGTTTCGGAGGCCTGCTCCAGCAGACCTTGAAGGTTATTTTCTGTCATCGGAAATTCCTATATGTGGGGAACCCAAAGAAGGGTTATGTTGCACCAATGGAATGATGGCTCTTCATGACCATATATATCCTGCTATGCATCGCAGGCAGCGATTGGCTTGCTGCAACAGCAAAGCTTAAAAATACAATATCTTGGGCAGTGAATGGCGTTACACGCGCCGGAAAGTGATGACGGTTAGCTTGGAACAGTTTCATCGTCGTCGGGAAAGTCGTCCAACGTCAGCATACGGTAACTTTCGTCTGGCTCAGGGTAGATGACAGGCTTGTCGCCATAACGCTCGTGCAATGCGCGGCCCCGACGTTCAACGATTGATTTTTCAGGATCTATTTGATCAGGATAGGAAAAGCGGACGGCGAATGCTCCGTTTTTTACTTCATAATGAAGCACAGCCCATTTCTTATCTGCCTCGGCAAATTCCCACAGGTCGAACAGTGCGTCAATCAGCTCGTCACTCGGATCGTAATAGACCACCTGTTCGCCTTCATCGTAGAAAACACCTGCATCACAGGAACCTGCACTCACTTCGGCATACATATATGTACCATCGGGGTGATGTTCGAGAATATCGGCCAGATGCTGTCCAATGCCGTTGAGCATATCGCCCATTTGTATGCGAGGGTCCATTTTACTTCTCCCCTTTAATGGCGTTCTCCTTTTCGTACCGGGGGTTGCCCTAAAATTCCGTTACACGCGCCGAAAAGTGATGATGGCTAGCTTGGACCAGTTTCATCATCATCGGGAAAGTCACCTAAAGTCAAAGTTTGGTAAGTCCCGTCAGGTTTGGGATAAGTTATTGGTCTGTTACCATATCGTTCGGCCACTGCGCGTTCGAGCCGATCATCAACCCATTCGTCCGGATTGAGTTCGTCAGGAAATTCGAACCGAGCGTTGAACCGATTGTCCTCAACCTCATAGCGCATAGCCTGCCACTTTTTGTCGTCAGGCTCCGTTTCCCATAGTTTTTCAATAGCATCACACAGTTCGATATTAGGTCGGTAGCAGATGATGTGATCGCCATGATCCTTGAACAGGGTCGGTGCTTGAAAACCTTGTTCGGCTTCAGCGTAAAGGTAAGACCCGTTCGGATCCCCATCGACTAGTTCAGCAATGATCTGCCCGATTTCTTCGAGAATGGGCCCTATCGCGACATTCACCATCTCATTTACCTTTCGGCGTGTTGCGGAAAATTTTGAAAGAATGCCTTCCATCGACGTAATAATCTACCCGGATTGTATCCGGACGTCGCGATGAACCTCTATATGTCGCCCGAATTTCAACCTCAACCTTTTGGTTTTGTTTGAGCTTTTTGAGCAATTTAAGCTCAAATCGTCGATATGCACCCTTGTTAAACGATCCGCTTTGGGCAAAATGATTTTGCGGGATTGGTGGTCCCCCAAATTCGCGAGCAATAAAATGTCCACCGTGATCGTCCTGTTGCCGGTCCGGTTTTCCTGCGTTTTTTTGTACGCTTCTTGATCTTGGTTGATCGGGAACTCGCCTTAACGTCCCTGATGCCAATGCCGTCCTGTCGCTGATATCCGTTCCAAAGTCATAGCCGTTGACCTTAATTGAACTGACGATCTTCCCGGCCGCAGCCGCCCGCGCAGCCGCAGCAGCCGCAGCAGCAGCAGCGGCCGCAGCAACCTTCACAAGCCCAGTGCTGCGCTTCGCTGGCGGCGCCCCCGTTGGTTTGACCTGTTTCGGTACATCTGCGGGACGTGAACTGGTCGGTTCGGTTAACCGAATATTTTTGGGTTCTGGCTTTGGTGAAGTGACAACTTCAGGGCGTCTCGGTGTAGGCATTGGAAGCGCCGCAACAGATACCTTCTGCCTTGGCTTGGGCCTTACTTGCGGCTTCTTTGGCTTGGGCTTACCCCAACTACCCGAAGCGCCGCCACCGCCGAAACTTCCGCCGCCGCCAGCAAATCTTTGCCCTTGGCCTGCAAATGTGAATTGGCCGTTTTCGGTGTCGTGCCACGGATTGAATTTCAATTCCGTTACACGCGTTTCGTTCGATATCTCAGGCGTGGGCTCAACCGGCCCCAGCCCCACCGCGGCCCTTTTCTCCTCGGCGGTCAGGAAATCTGCGGCGCCGACTTGCGCCCATAATCGTTCACGATCCTCCGCGAGTGCGGGGATGGCATCGAGGTCAATGTCCAGCTGAAGGCCGTTAAAATAAGGGGCAAGACCTTCGCCAATTGCGGCGAGCATTTTGCGCGCCAGCGGAATGATGCTCTGGTTCCACAGCGCGCGGTTAGCTTCGCGGTAATTGGCGTAGGTCGCATCGCCCGGCAGGCCAAGCAACACGGGCGGGACGCCGAAAGCGAGCGAAATTTCGCGCGCAGCCGCCTCTTTCAATCCCGCAAAATCCATTTCTGCAGGCGTCAGCGCCATCGCCTGCCATTTCAACCCGCCCTCCAGCAACATGGGCCGTCCGGCATTGCCCGCGCCTTGAAAGCTGGCGGCGAGTTCTTCTTTCAACCGCGTATATTGTTCGCCGCTTAATGTGCTGCTTTCGCCCATTTCATAGACCAACGCGCCCGATGGCCGCGCGGCATTATCGAGCAACGCCTTGTTCCAGCGCGTCGCCGCATTGTGCGTCGCGACCGCGCCCGATGCTGCACCCAGGCAGCCCAGACCATAATGGTCATCCAACGGGTGAATGGACCGGATGTGGATGACGCTGTCGGCTGGCAGGCGGCTCGCAACATCGCCGGCCTTGTAGACATAGGCCACGGGCCAGCCGCGCATATCGGCCTCAATCGTCATCCGTTCGGGGCGCAGCGCGAACAATTCGGCGGGCCGCCCGTCCATGCCCGACAATATTTCGATATAGGCATTGCCATGCAGCAACAGATGCGTCGCCACCGTTTCAATCAACGCCTGCCCCGCCGATGTTGCCTGCACCAGCCGCAATGCTTGCGCATCGGTCGATGTCAGCGGCGCGGACGCCAGCCCTTCGGCAATTAAGCGAACCGCACGCTGGGCGATGGCATTTGAAAGATAGCCCTCGCGCATCTGCGCCTCATAATATCGTGGCCAATCGCCAAGGCTTGGCACGCCATAGCTGCGAATGCCCGATAGACGATCCTGCTGCACACGCGTTTTTGCCGGACGCAGCAAGCCACGCCCGGTTGATTTCCAACCGAAGATATTCATCATTTCCAGTCCTTTAAATTACAGCAGCCGAACCCGCGGCGTTCTTTCGGCCTTGCCGAGCATCAATTCGGTCAATGCCCACACCAGCGCATCGGCGCGGTCGGGGGATCGGCCGGGGCCTTCATATCCGCCGCCCGAAACCAGCCCGCACATCTGGTCTTCCATTTCGGGAAAGGCAGTTGTGTGAAAAACGCGGCGCGCTTCATATAATGCGGCGATGGGTTCAGCGCGCGCCGACTTGTTTCGGCTGGCGTGCACCCGCTTGATCGGCATCGCAAGGTCGGCAGCGCGCAAGACGGTTTCGACCATATTGCCGCCCTGATTGTCTTCGGCGACCACGCGGTCGGCCTGCCAAAGATCGACAGCCGCGGCCACGGCGCGGGCCCAGCGTTCGGGCGATGCGCCCGCTATGCTGTGGTCGGCAAGCACATAGGCTTTCTTGTCCTCGCCAATGCCGACCGCAACAATGCCGCAGGCATCGCCATTTTCCGACACGGGCGGATCAACGCCAATGACGATACGTTTCAAATCGGGCGCGGCAGACACGCGTTGCCGTTCAATCAGGTCGCGGGTCCATAATGCCCCCGCCGCATCTTCGATCAGCTCACCATCCAGTTCCTGCCTGCCCCAGCGCGTGCCTTCATACGCCGCGCGCACCGACGCCAGATATTCGGGCGGCAGGTGCATATCATTATCCGCCGTCCGGCCGCGCGTTATGGCAACGCCCTTTTCCAGCACCAGCCGCCGCAAAAGCGGCACGGGACGCGGGGTCGTCGTCGCCATGATCCGGGGATGTTGCCCAAGCCGCAACCCAAGCATCAGATTGTCCCACGCCTTAATCCCGTTGGGCCATTTCGCAATTTCATCGGCCCATGCAAAATCATGCTGCGGCCCGCGCAGGCTTTCGGGCTCTGCTGCCGAAAACAAAGTGGCGGTCGCGCCGTTGCGCCATGTCAAACGGCGCAGGCTTGGCTCCCATTCGGGGCGTTCGGCAAAAGGCAGCGCCAATAGGCCGCTTTCACCCTCCACCATCACCTGCCGCGCCTCATTCAGCGTCGCGCCGACCAGCGCAAAGCGCGCGCCGGGATATTGCGTGGCCAGCGCGCTAACCCATTCCGCACCCATGCGGGTTTTGCCATAGCCGCGCCCCGCCATCACCAGCCATGTGCGCCAATCACCCTGCGGTTCGAACTGGTCATTGCGTCGCCAGAAACGCCAACTGTGCGATTCCTCCATTTTGCGGCGGTTCCAGCTTTTGATGCAGGCGACCATCTGTTCATAGGGCATGGCCATCAGCGCCTGGGCATTAAGCTGCGCCATTGGCCCGCTCCGCACGTTCGCGCATTTGGGTTAACTTCAATATCAATTGCGCCTTCAGCGTCGGCAAATCCGCCGATGCCGGCGCAGGCGTGGCCGCCGTCGGCGCGCCCTTCACCGCGGCGCGATGTGCGCTCAACAACGCAATCGCCAACCGATGCTTTTGCGCCCGCGCTTTCAACGTCGCCTCCGCCGTTTTGCCATTGGCCGCCAGCAAGGCTTCGGCCAACAAATCCGTCTCCAGCCGCGCATAGCCTTCCCCAAGCGCCCGCGCCCAATCATCGCGAAACCCCGCCGACCGTCGCCGTTCGGCATAGACATTGCTGCTGGCAATACCCGCCGCTCTGGCCGACGCCGCCACATTTGCGGTTTCGGCCAAATGGTTGAGGAAAAGACGCCGTGTGCGCGCATTTAAACGGGTGTCGGGCACGCTTATTTTATCTTTCGTCATCGCATACCTCCTGATCCCAAGGAAAAGGGGCCGAAGATCGCTCTCCAGCCCGTGATATTTTCGCAAAAACGCCGCAGCGCCGCGAATCGCAATTTTCGACTATGCCCAACACTAACCAAATAACGTTACGATGTCAATATATATTTACCTATTTGGTTATAAATTT
>JBEEIJ010000040.1:0-12110 GCA_041169905.1 Pseudomonadota bacterium
GGCTTAATCCAAATCCCAAGCGCGTTCGCCATGGCTTGAAATATCAAGCCCGTCGCGCTCCTGATCTTCGCTGACCCGCATTGGCACAACCATCGACACCATATAGCCGATGATGAGTGTGACCACGGCTGAATAGGCGCCGACGATGGCAACGGCTTTCACCTGAACCCACAATTGCGAGGCCATGCCCGCACCTTCGGCATAGCCAGCGCCGCCAAGCGCTTCGCTTGCAAAGACGGCGAGCAGGACGGAACCAAGTATCCCGCCGATACCGTGCACCGCAAAAACGTCGAGCGAGTCATCGATTTTCAGCGTGCCTTTGACAAGGCCAACAAACCAGAAGCAGACGACGCCTGCCAATATGCCGAGAATTATCGCGCCGCCCGGGCCAATCACCCCTGCTGCCGGTGTGATCGTGGCAAGCCCAGCGACTGCACCCGTTGCAAAGCCGACTGCGGTGGCCTTGCCGACCTTGATACGTTCGATCATCAGCCAGACAATCGCAGCCACCGAAGCCCCGACATGGGTGTTGATGATTGCGCTGGCGGCTGCGTCATTTGCCGCCAAAGCCGATCCACCGTTGAAGCCAAACCAGCCGACCCAAAGTAGGCCCGCACCGGCCACTGTGAGCGCGGGGCTGTGTGGGAGCATAAGCGTTCTGGGAAAGCCAATGCGCTTTCCAAGCATGAGCGCGACAACAAGCGCTGAAATCCCCGCCGTGGTGTGCACAACAATGCCACCGGCGAAATCAATGACGCCCTGGTCGGCGAGAAAGCCGCTACCCCAAACCCAGCGGGTCACCGGGACATAAATCAACAGCGACCATAAGGCGCTGAACGCCACGACCCAGCCAAAGCGGGCGCGTTCAACCCATGCACCGACGATCAGGGCAGGGGTAATGATCGCAAATGTCATCTGGAACAGCGCAAAGGCAAGTTCGCCTGTCGTCTGCCCATCACGGACAGAATCCAGCAGGCCATTGAACATGACATTTTCAAGCGAGCCAATGAAGCCGTTGCCGTTGACGGAAAAGGCGAGGCTGTAGCCAACGACAATCCAGATAACCGAGGCAATAGCGGCAATCGCGCCGCATTGAACCAGGACCGATAAGAAGTTTTTGGCGCGAACCAGTCCGCCATAAAAAAGCGCAAGCCCAGGAAGCGTCATCATCAGCACGAGTGCCGATGCGGTCAAAATCCACGCGCTATCACCGCTATTGGTTTCAGGGATAGCGACCATGCCCGTCTGTGCCATCGCTGGCGCTGACATGGATGCGCTGAAAACCAGCGCTGTTTGCACAAATTTCTGGATCATAATTTTCCCCGCCCGCTTATTTGCCACGTCTCTAGGCGCGGCGTCATAAAGCCTCAAGGCACAAAATTACGAGTAACTTACCGCAATCGAAAGAAAATTGCTTATTGCCAGCCCTCAAGCACCTGATCTGGCGGTCGATGGCCGTCGGCCCATACGCGGATATTTGTAATCACGCGCTCGCCCGATGCTTCGCGCCCTTCGACTGTGGCGCTGCCCAAATGCGGAAGGAGCACCGCGTTGGGGATGCTCAAGAACCGCGAGTCAACGGCCGGTTCATGCGTGTACACATCAAGCCCAGCGCCCGCGATACGACCACTTTGCAGGGCCTCGATCAATGCGTCTTCATCGATCAATTCACCGCGTGAGCTGTTGATGACATACGCGTTGGGTTTCATGTGCGCGATGCGATCGGCATTGATGATTTTGTTTGTGTCAGTCGTCAACGGGCAGTGCAGCGTGATGATGTCCGAACGGGCCACCAGCCGGTCGATGTCGGGTTCGAACGTGACGCCCAGTTCATCTTCAACGCTGGCGGGCAAACGGCTGCGTTTGTTGTAAATGATGTTCATGCCAAATGCCTTGGCGCGCATGGCAACGGCCTCTCCAATACGGCCAAGGCCGATGATGCCGAGCGTCTTGCCACCAATGCGGTGACCCAGCATGCCGGTCGGGCTCCAGCCGCTCCATTCACCATTGCGCATGGCCCGGTGTCCTTCACCAAGCCGGCGGGGCACGTTGAGAATGAGCGCCATCGTCAGGTCAGCGGTATCGTCGGTAAACACGCCGGGCGTGTTCGTCACCATGATGCCCTTGGCCTTGGCTGCGGCCAGATCGATGTGATTCACGCCAGCGCCATAGCTCGCAATCAGTTTCAGACGCGGCGGGGCGGCGGCGATGATGCTGGCATCGATGGCGTCCGTAACAGTCGGCACGAGCACGTCGCAATCCGCCATGGCGGCGACGAGGGCGTCGCGGGTGAGGGGGACATCATCCGCATTAAATCGGGTATCGAACAGTTCCGCCATGCGCTTTTCTACAGCGGGAAGAAGCGTGCGGGTGACGCGGACAGATGGACGTTCAATGCGGCTAAGTTCGGGCATGGCAGTGACTAAAGCCGAATATATCAGAAGGTCAAGACAGGATGGTTGCGCTGCGCGCCGCGCTTACGGTATAGAATGAACACGGTGGTAAAAAATATGGTTAATCAACACATTTCGATCGTGCGTTGCGGTGCATTGGCGCTTGCGCTTTTTGGCGCCGCGTCTGCCGCCGGGCAGGCTCAGCAAAAGCCGCCATATTGGGCCTCAATTTCGAAGCCAGAGGCGCGCATGCGTACGGGCCCAAGTACTGAGTTCCCCGTTACATGGGTGTATAAGCGTGAAAACCTGCCCGTGAAGGTCGTGGCGGTGCACAGCGTATGGCGCAAGGTCCAAGACCCCGACGGCGAGCAGGGATGGCTGCATGTCCGCTTGCTGAGCCCAAAGCGGGCTGCCATCGTAATCGGTAAGGATATTGGCGCATTGCGTGATGCGCCCGAAGCCAACGCGCATATTTCATGGCGCGTTGAACCCGGTGTGGTCGGGCTTATCGAAGAATGTGAAAAAGGTTATTGCCGCTTCGAAACCGAAGGGCGCTATGGCTATATTGAAACGGCACGCATCTGGGGCGATGAAGCGCCCTGAGGCGTAACGCGTGAGGCTTAAGCCTCGACGCGCTCCGCCAGAACGGTCAAGCCGTTCTCATTCACTTCTGCAAAGCCACCAGCGATGATGAGACGCTCAGGCGTTGCGCCTTGCGTCGCGTAAATCTCAAGCGCGGCATCGTTACGCAGCGTGCTCATCATTGGGCTGTGGCCCTCAAGCACACCAAAATCGCCCTCACTGCCCGGAACGACGACCATATAGACGTCGTCCGAGCGGTAGAGCTTTTCAGGTGTTACGAGTTCGAAACGAAGTGCCATAATGGCTTACGCCGCCTCCGCCGCAAGCTTGGCTGCCTTGGCGACTGCATCTTCGATGCCGCCAACCATGTAGAAAGCTGCTTCTGGAAGATGGTCATATTCGCCGTCGACAACTGCCTTGAACGACTTAACCGTGTCTTCGACCTGAACGAACTTGCCGGAAATACCGGTGAAGACTTCAGCAACATGGAAAGGCTGTGACAAGAAGCGCTGGATCTTACGCGCACGGGTAACAGTCAATTTGTCGTCTTCCGACAATTCGTCCATGCCCAAAATCGCGATGATATCCTGAAGCGATTTGTACTTCTGCAGCGTTTCCTGAACGCGGCGGGCCGTGTCATAATGCTCTTGGCCAACAACGGCTGGTGTCAAAACGCGGCTGACCGAGTCAAGCGGGTCAACGGCTGGGTAAATACCCAATTCCGAAATCGCGCGGTTCAACGTGGTCGTCGCATCCAAGTGAGCGAACGACGTTGCTGGTGCAGGGTCGGTCAAGTCATCTGCAGGAACGTAAATGGCCTGAACCGAGGTAATCGAACCCTTGGTTGTCGACGTAATACGCTCTTGCAACTGACCCATGTCGGTTGCCAAAGTTGGCTGATAGCCCACAGCCGAAGGAATACGGCCAAGAAGTGCGGACACTTCGGAACCAGCCTGCGTGAAGCGGAAGATGTTGTCGACGAAGAACAGAACGTCCTGGCCTTCTTCATCGCGGAAATATTCCGCCATGGTCAGACCCGACAAAGCAACGCGTGCACGCGCACCGGGAGGCTCGTTCATTTGGCCGAACACCAGCGCAACCTTTGAACCTTCTGGGGTTGGGTTGCCATCGGCGTCCTTCGCGATAACGCCTGCGTCGAGGAATTCGTGATACAGATCGTTACCTTCGCGGGTACGCTCACCCACGCCAGCAAACACCGAAACGCCGCCATGGCCCTTTGCGATGTTGTTGATCAGTTCCTGAATAAGAACGGTCTTACCAACGCCGGCACCGCCGAACAGACCGATCTTGCCGCCCTTTGCATAAGGCGCGAGTAGGTCGATAACCTTAATACCGGTGACGAGAATTTCAGCTTCGGTCGACTGGTCGGTGAACAAAGGCGCTTCTGCGTGGATTGGGTTCGACTTTGCAGCACCAACAGGGCCACGCTCGTCGATTGGCTCGCCGATAACGTTCATGATGCGGCCAAGGGTCATTGGACCAACTGGAACCGAAATTTGCGCACCGGTGTCACGCACGGGCTGACCGCGGGTCAAACCTTCGGTCGCATCCATTGCGATCGTGCGAACGGTATTTTCGCCAAGATGCTGTGCAACTTCGAGGACAAGGCGGTTGCCGTTATTGTCGGTTTCAAGTGCCGACAAAATGGCAGGCAGCTGGCCAGTGAAGGTTACGTCGACAACAGCGCCGATAACCTGCGAAATGCGGCCCGTTGCACCGGCGACGTTAATCGCGGTTTGGCGAGCACCAGCCTTTGGAGCGGGAGCCTTGGTTACAGCGGCCTTTTTCACAGGCGCTTTTTTAGCGGCTGCGGCGGGTGCTGCGGCCTTTTTTGGAGCGGCGGTCTTCTTCGGGGCGGTTGCCATTTGCTTCTTCCTTGCCTTTGGATGTCGTTAAAGCGCTTCTGCGCCTGCGATAATTTCGATAAGTTCAGTGGTAATCGCCGCCTGACGCGTGCGGTTATATTGGATAGTCAGCTTGTTGATCATGTCGCCCGCATTGCGCGTTGCGTTGTCCATCGCGGTCATTTTTGAACCTTGCTCGGACGCAGCATTTTCGCGGTTTGCGCGAAGCAGCTGAACGGCAACATTACGCGGCAGCAAGTCAGCGAGGATTTCTTCCTCGTCTGGTTCATATTCAACCGTCGCAGAAACGCCGACGGCATCGCCTTCACCTGTGGTGACGGCAACGGGCATCAACTGAATTTGCGTTGGCGTTTGCGTAAGGACGTTTTCGAACTTGCTGAAGAACAGATGCGCGACGTCAAATTCGCCCGCTTCAAAGCGTGCGGTCAGATCTTCACCCCATGCTTGCACATCAGCGTAAGTGAGCTTGCCCAAATCACCTGGTTCAATGCTGTGGATGATATCGCCACGGAACGTCCGGCCAAGCTGATCGCGGCCTTTCTTTCCGATGGTATAGAATTTGACGGTCTTACCTTCGGCCTTCAATGCCTCTGCCTGACGGCGGGCAAGACGGACGATGTTGGTGTTGAATGCGCCAGCAAGGCCCTTGTCGCTGGTGGCGACAACGAACAAATGCACATCGCTGTTGCCTGAACCAGCAAGCAGCTTTGGCGATTGTGGACCGACCGTTACCTTCGACGCGATGCTCGATACGACCGCTTCCAATCGCTCGGCATATGGGCGTGATGCTTCAGCTGCTTCGGTTGCCCGACGCAGCTTCGCAGCAGCGACCATTTTCATCGCCTTGGTGATCTTCTGGGTCGACTTGACCGAGTTGATCCGCATTTTGAGGGCCTTAAGAGACGCCATCTATTCTTCCCTTTGCCGTCACCCTGAACTTGTTTCAGGGTCTTAATTAAGATGCTGAAACACGTTCAGCATGACGGGTGATTGTTAAGCGAAATTCTTCGTGAACTTGTCGAGAGCTGCCATCAGCGCCTTCTTGCTATCGTCGCTGAAGTCGCGGCTGTCGCGGATTGTCTTCAGGATGCCAGCATGGTTGGCACGAAGGTCAGCCAGCATGGCGTCTTCATAGCGGTTCACGTCGGCGACTGGGATGCCGTCGAGATAACCGTTTGTACCGGCGAAGATTGAGGCTGTCTGCTCTTCGAAAGGCAGTGGCGAAAATTGCTTCTGCTTCAACAGCTCGGTCAAGCGCGCACCGCGGTTCAGCAGCTTTTGCGTCGACGCATCGAGATCCGAACCAAACTGCGCGAAAGCAGCCATTTCGCGATATTGTGCAAGCTCAAGCTTAATCGAACCCGATACCTTCTTCATCGCCTTTGTCTGTGCAGCCGAACCAACGCGGCTAACCGACAGACCAACGTTAATCGCAGGGCGGATACCCTGGAAGAACAGGTCGGTTTCAAGGAAGATCTGACCGTCGGTGATCGAAATCACGTTGGTTGGAATATATGCCGAAACGTCACCAGCCTGTGTTTCAATGATCGGCAATGCCGTCAACGAACCACCGCCATTGGCGTCTGACATCTTTGCAGCGCGCTCAAGCAAGCGGCTGTGGAGATAGAAAACGTCACCAGGATAGGCTTCACGGCCTGGAGGACGACGCAGAAGCAGCGACATCTGACGATAGGCAACAGCCTGCTTCGACAAATCGTCATATACGATGACGGCGTGCATGCCGTTGTCGCGGAAATATTCACCCATCGCAACGCCAGTGTAAGGCGCGAGATACTGAAGCGGTGCAGGCTCCGAAGCGGTTGCAGCAACAACGATCGAATATTCCATCGCGCCTTGTTCTTCCAATGCCCGAACGATTTGCGCAACGGTCGAACGCTTCTGACCAACGGCAACGTAGATGCAGTAAAGCTTCTTCGATTCGTCCGTGCCCTTGTTCACTTCCTTCTGGTTGATGAACGTGTCGATGGCGACAGCGGTTTTACCGGTCTGACGGTCACCAATGATCAATTCGCGCTGACCGCGGCCAACAGGAACGAGTGCGTCGAGCGCCTTGAGGCCAGTCTGGACAGGTTCCGAAACCGATTGGCGCGGGATGATGCCGGGCGCTTTGACTTCAACGCGGCTGCGCTGTGTGGTCTTGAGCGGGCCCTTGCCATCAATTGGGTTGCCAAGGCCGTCAACAACGCGGCCAAGCAATTCCTTGCCGACAGGAACGTCAACGATGGTGCCGGTACGCTTTACAACGTCACCTTCGCGAATTTCACTGTCGGATCCGAAAATAACGACACCGACATTGTCCGCTTCCAAGTTCAAGGCCATGCCCTGAATGCCGTTAGCGAACTCGACCATCTCACCAGCCTGAACATTGTCGAGGCCGTGAATACGGGCGATACCGTCACCAACTGACAGAACGCTACCGACTTCCGAAACCTGAGCTTCGGTGCCGAAATTGGCGATCTGGTCCTTAATGACCTTGGAAATTTCTGCGGCGCGGATATCCATTTTGCTACTTAGCCTTTCATCGCGTTAGCGAGGGTGTTCAAACGGGTTTTGATAGAAGTGTCGATCATCTGGCTGCCGATGCGGACAGTCAGGCCACCCAATATGGATGGATCGACTTTGGTTTGGATGGCCACGTCGCTGCCGACGCGTGCCTTAAGATTTGCGGAAAGCGCCTTCATCTGCGCTGCGCTCAGGGCGTGCGCTGAAGTAACTTCGGCGGTAACTTCGCCGCGATGGGCCGCCGCAAGCGACGAGAATGCCCGCGCAACTGATGCGGTTTCGCTCAGCCGGCGATTGTCGGCCAGCACGCCCAAGGTCTTGGTCGTCAAAGCATCCAGCTTCATTGCCTTGGCAACAGCAGCGATTGCTTTTTTCGCGTCCGTCCGCGTCAATACTGGGTTGGTGGTCAGCGACTTAAGGTCTGCCGATTCGTTCACAGCTTTGGCGACCGACATAAGGCTTTTTTCAACGGCGTTGATGGAGTTGGCGTCACGTGCCAACTCGAACAATGCCGTCGCGTAACGGCCAGATAGACTGGCTTGTATATTAGCGCTTGTGCCGCCGGAATTATCCACGCGTTGAAGTCCTTAAATGTACAACTGATGTATTTGCTGAACCAGCCGAAAGGTTGCCCTGTCTCTAGCGTCGCCGCGCGCCTAGCAGGGCTTTTGTTGCGATGCAAGATTGGGAATTCAGTTCATTGCATGCGACTGCGGTCACAAACGTGTTCTGGTGGTGCAAACGGGCGTTGCGTGGCATTCGAAAACACGTGAAATGCAGCATGAGAGGAGACAGAGATGGGTGACATGATTCGGATGACAATGTCGGACGGTGCGGAAATTGCCGTCTACCATGCCTTGCCAGATGGTGAACGGCGTGGTGGCCTTGTGCTGGTGCAGGAAATCTTTGGCGTGACCGACCATATCCGCGAGCTTTGCGACGAATATGCGGCCGACGGCTATGAAGTTTTGTCACCGGCTATTTTTGATCGCGAGCATCCTGGTTTTGAAGCCGCCTATACGGGACCCGATTATAACCGCGCAGTCGAACTGGCACGCGATCTCCATCCCTTTGCACAGTCGCTCGATGACGCGCAGGTCTGCATTGATGCGTTAAAGGATAAAGGCCCCGTTTTCATCACTGGCTATTGCTATGGTGGGTCGGTGGCTTGGGCACTTGCGGGCATCAGCGATGATCTTGCGGCAGCCAGTTGCTATTATGGCAGTCTCGTGCCGACAATATATGCGGATAAGACACCCAAATGCGCCACAATCGCGCATTTCGGCAGATATGACCAAGGCATCCCGATGGAAGGTGTAGAGGCACTTATCGACAAGGCGCACCCCACTGCGCAGATATTTGTGTACGATGCCAATCATGGGTTCAATTCGGACCGGCGAAAAGACTATCATGAAGAAAGCGCCGATCTGGCGCGGGAGCGGACCTTGGCATTGTTCCGCGCATGTGGCGGCTAGGCTGGATAGCAAAGGGGCATTTGGGCATGACACCAAGCGCATGGAAAAATGGTGGTGCAGGGGTCGAAATCCGCTGGGCGGTGGTTGATACTGCATTGGGCAAGATGCTTCTGGCCGCCACCGATAAAGGCATCTGCCGTCTGTCATTCGATGAAGATGAAGCTGCGCTGCGACGCCGGTTCCCGAATGCAGATATCATGGCCGGGGGCAGTGCGCTCGCGCATCTGATAACGGGGGCCATTGCCGCCGTTGCGAATCCTGCGCAAATGCCGGACTTGCCGCTGGATGTGGGTGGCACCGCATTTCAACAAGCTGTCTGGAACGAGCTCAAGCGTATTCCGGCGGGTGAAACCCGGACCTACGCCGAAATCGCCGCTGCGGTCGGCAGCCCCAATGCCGTGCGTGCGGCGGGAAGTGCCAATGGCGCGAATAACGTCGCTGTCCTTATCCCCTGCCACCGCGTTATCCGTAGTGACGGAACGCTTGGTGGCTTTGCATATGGCCTCGAGCGGAAACAGGCGTTGCTGGACAAGGAACGCGCACAAGGACGCTTATTGTGATGTGCGAAAAGTCGCTGAACAAGCGGTTTGCTTAAGGGTAGATTGCCCGCACAAAATACAGGCCTTCGGGCGGTGCATTTTCCGCCAAGGCGGAGCGGTCTGCCGCATCCAGCGCAGCCTGCAAATCGTCGGCGGTCCATCGGCCAATCCCCACGGCGACAAGGCAACCCACCATCGAGCGCACCTGATGGTGCAGGAACGATAAGGCCGCAGCCTCGACAATCACATGCTGCCCTTCGCGGCGGACGTTCAACCGTTCGAGCGACTTGACCGGGCTTGCTGATTGGCATGCTGTCGACCGGAAGGTCGTGAAATCATGCACGCCCACCAAAATTTGCGCTGCTGCATGCATTGCATCGGCATCAAGGTGCGGACCAACGCGCCACACCCGACCCTTTTCCAAAGTGAGCGAGGCGCGGCGATTGAGGATGCGATATTCATAGGACCGGCCAATGCAGCTGAAACGCGCGTGCCAGTCGTCGGCGACTTCCTCGCAATGCAATATCGCGATGGGGTGCGGCCGCAAATGGGCGTTGATGGCTTCCATCAATCGGAACGATGATAGCCCTTTTTCGACATCGACATGCGCGCGCATGCCCAGCGCGTGGACGCCTGCATCGGTGCGGCCTGCGCTGTAGACCAATGTTTTTTCGCCCGTGGTTTTGAATATGGCCTCTTCGATCGCGCCTTGAACCGAAGGGCCATGGTCCTGCCATTGCCAGCCCATATAGGGGCCGCCGTCAAATTCGATGGTGAGGGCAAAGCGAGTCATTGCAGA
Organism: Pseudomonadota bacterium; assembly: GCA_041169905.1. Lineage (GTDB taxonomy): Bacteria > Pseudomonadota > Alphaproteobacteria > Sphingomonadales > Sphingomonadaceae > Sphingorhabdus_B. Next base: position 10,198 of record JBEEIJ010000040.1, read on the forward strand.
ATCGTGCCTGCTGGTATTGCCTTGCCGCGCAGCAAGTCTGCGGTCGGCATGGCCGGTTTGCCTGCGCGTTGGATGATTGTGGGACGGATCGCATCAACACCGCATCCGATGGTCAGTTGGTCGTCCGAAATTGTGCCGGCTGAGCTGCTTTCCGCAACGATGTCGGCCGCAAGCACACGATATCGTTCGCCCTCAAATTCGAACCATGCACCCGGCGCGGGGTTGAATGCGCGTATCTGTCTCTCGACTACTTCAGCGGACATTGAAAAATCCAATTTGGTTTCTGCCTTGTCGATTTTGGCGGCATAGGTCACGCCATCTTCCGGTTGCGGCACACAAGGATGGGCGTTTAGGTCCGATAATACCCGCACCATCAATTCCGCGCCAAGCTCGGCCAGCTCGCGCGTGAGCATACCCGTCGTCTTGTGCCCGATTTCGGTTTCGGTTGTCGCGCGAACAGGACCGGTATCGAGGCCTGTTTCCATTTGCATGACCATGACGCCCGTTGTGGCGTCGCCTGCCATTATAGCACGCTGCACCGGCGCAGCACCACGCCAGCGTGGCAGCAGCGATCCGTGAATGTTGAGGCAACCGTGCCGTGGCGCGTCCAAGATCGATTTGGGCAGGATAAGGCCATATGCCGCGACAATTGCGGCATCGAGGTCAAGCGCGGCAAATTCCGCTGCGGCATCGTCCGGTCGCAGGGAAAGCGGCGTGCGTATATGCAAACCCAATTGTTCTGCACGCTGTTGCACGGCGGACGGCGTAAGTTTTTTACCGCGGTTGGCGGGGCGGGGCGGCTGCGAATATACGACAACCACATCATGCCCAGCGGCAACCAGCGCGTCGAGCGCGGGCACGGCAAATTCGGGTGTTCCCATGAAGGCAAGACGCATCGTCACTTTTCCTTTGTTCGAAAGCCCCCTAAGACCCACTGCATGGCATCGCAAGAAATAGACGCATTGGCACAGGCATTGTCGAAATTGCCCGGACTTGGCCCCCGCTCGGCACGGCGGGTTGTGCTGCACCTTATGAAAAAGCGTGAAAGCGTGTTGATGCCGCTTTTGCGCGCGTTGGAGCAGGTGGAGCAACGGCTGGTTGTCTGCAGCACGTGCGGAAATATCGATACCGGCAACCCCTGCGGTATTTGCGTCGATCCGCGCCGTGATATCCGTTCGATATGCGTTGTCGAAGACGTATCCGATTTGTGGGCGCTGGATCGCTCGCGGTTGTTTCCGGGGAAATATCATGTGCTGGGTGGCCGATTATCGGCTCTGGATGGCGTCCGGCCGGAGGATTTGAACATCGAAGGCTTAGTTAGCCGTGTTGCAGCCGGCGGCGTCGATGAAGTCGTCTTGGCCATGAATGCCACTTTGGAGGGGCAGACGACCGCGCATTATCTCGCCGAACGGCTTGAACAATTTCCGATACGCTTGACCCAATTGGCGCATGGCGTGCCCGTTGGCGGTGAGCTTGATTATCTGGACGATGGCACTTTGGCACAAGCATTGCGCGCCCGACGTCCAGTCGGTTGATTTATCGTACGACCGTCCCTATCTGCGACCCATGGCCATATTACCTATTCTTGAAGTGCCCGATCCGCGGCTGAAAACCATTTCGACGCCAGTCGAGACATTCGATGCGGATTTGAAAATGCTCGTCGATGACATGACCGAAACGATGTACGCCGCGCCCGGTATTGGGCTGGCCGCTATTCAGGTCGGGGTTCCCAAGCGCCTGTTGGTCATCGATTTGCAGGAAGAGGAAGGCGAGGGCGACGAGCCCGTTCGTAATCCGCGCGTGTTTGTAAATCCGGAAATATTGGACCCGTCGGACGAACACAGCCTGTACAACGAAGGCTGCCTTTCGGTGCCTGACCAATATGCAGAGGTCGAACGCCCCGCGCAAATCCG
>JBEEIJ010000041.1:0-5215 GCA_041169905.1 Pseudomonadota bacterium
GGGCTTCGGTAAGATCTGCAGTTTGGACATCGAGATTACGGAGTAACAAAAATGGCAGAATGGCTCGACACAATTTCAACGCACTGGTTCTGGCTCTCGCTGGGGCTGCTGCTCGGTGCTGCCGAAATGGTTGCGCCGGGTTTCTTCCTGATGTGGCTTGGCCTTGCCGCGTTGATTGTCGGGGGGCTGGATTACTTCCTTCCCATCACGGTCGCATATCAAGTTGCCATGTTTGCCATATTGTCGGTTTTGACGGTCTTTGCGGGAAAGAAATTCTTACAGAAAAACCCCATCGAGACCGAAGATGCAAAGTTGAACGACCGCGGCGCACGGTTGACGGGTGAAATCGTGACCGTGGTTGAGGCCATCACAAACGGCCATGGCCGCGTCAAGGTCGGCGACAGCGTCTGGTCCGCCCGCGGCGTCGATGCCGCGATAGGGTCCCGCGTGCGCGTCATAGGCGCTGACGGCGCCGTGTTGTTGGTCGAAGGCGGCCTCGACTAATCGAAGGACACAATCGGGCAGTCTTTTCTGGGTCCAGCGCGCGCTAAATCAGGTCAAGGCTAGCAAGGTCGGGTTCGAGAAAGCCCCGCCGCGCCTGCACGGAAAACAGCCGCTCCTTTGAATAAAACTGAAGCGGCAAGTCCCGTCGTCCTCGGGGAGAAAGCAGCAGTGCGTTCACGGCCGCGTGCAACGGCAGCGCCATCCCGACCTCTGCCAGATGTGCCTTCACGCCAGCGACATATACCTGGGTAATCGTTTCATGATAACCTTGCGTATCGTCGTTCACGCCACCAACGGCTTCGTTATAGGCTGAAATGATGGCGGGCAGCGCACGCTCAATCGCGATATCCGGCCGGTTGCGCACCAGCCAAGTACATGCCGCCAGATGCGCTTCATGCGTCCAGTGCGCGCGCGGTAAGGTCCGCGCGAGCAGCCCTTCGCCGATCGCGACGATCGCAGCGTCATCTTCAAATAAGCGCATAGAATATTCGGACATATCGGACCTCCTGCGTTGTCCGATATTGTCCGGACGGGTTAATCGACCTTTGGTGCCGACTGCCTTACACCTTCATCGACATGATCTGCAAATTGCGCAAAGTTGTCGATGAACTGCTGCGCAAGTCCACGGGCCGTCACGTCATATTCCGCCTTGTCCGCCCAAGCTTCGCGCGGATCAAGGATGCCGCTATCGACACCTGGAACTGCGACGGGGAATTCAAAACCAAAATTCTGATCCTTACGGAACTCTGCATTGTTCAGGCTTCCGTCAAGCGCAGCGTTGAGCAAGGCCCGTGTGGCCTTGATTGGCATACGGCTGATGCCGGGCATCGTCGCTTTGCCACCCGTCCAGCCGGTGTTGACCAACCAGCATTGTACCGCACCCTTGGCGATCCGTTCTTTAAGCAAATTGCCATAGATGCTTGGGTGACGCGGCATGAACGGCGCGCCAAAGCAGGTGGAGAATGTCGCCTCAGGCTCAGTCACGCCAATTTCTGTGCCAGCGACACGCGCCGTGTAGCCCGACAGAAAGTGGAACATGGCCTGATCCGGCGTGAGGCGCGCGATCGGGGGCAAAACGCCGTAAGCGTCGGCGGTCAGGAAGATGATCGTCTTGGGAACTGGGCCCATATTCTTTTCAGACGCGTTCGGAATGAACTCAATCGGATATGAACCACGGCTGTTTTCCGCGAGGCTATTGTCGTCGAAATCCAGCTCGCGGGTTTCTGGGTCGATAACGACATTTTCAAGCACCGTTCCGAAGCGCTTTGTCGTGGCAAAAATTTCCGGCTCGGCCTCTTCCGAGAGGCGAATCATTTTTGCGTAGCATCCGCCTTCAAAGTTAAACACCGCAGTGTCCGACCAACCATGTTCATCGTCGCCAATCAGTGTGCGGCTGGCGTCTGCAGACAAAGTCGTCTTGCCAGTGCCTGACAGGCCAAAGAATACGGCTGTGTCGCCGTCCGGGCCGATGTTGGCGGAGCAATGCATCGGCATCACGCCCTTCACTGGCAACAGATAATTGAGGATGCCGAAAACCGACTTCTTCATTTCACCAGCATATGCGGTGCCACCGATCAAAATAAGCTTTTCGGTGAAGTTCACGGCAATCACAGTCTCGCTGCGGCAGCCATGACGCGCAGGGTCTGCGCGAAAGCTTGGCAAATCGATAATGGTATATTCCGGCACAAAGCTGGTCAGCTCTTCCTGCGTCGGGCGTACCAGCAAGGTGCGGATGAACAGATTATGCCATGCCAATTCGTTAATCACGCGCACATTGACGCGGTGCTCCGGCTGCGAACCACCGAACAGGTCAGCGACATACAGTTTGTCCTTGCCGCCAAGCGCGGCCATGAAATCTTCTTTCAGCGCAGCAAAATGCGCAGGGTCCATCGGGACGTTAGTTTTACCCCACCAAATGCTGTTTTCGGTTTCGGCGTCGCGCACGATAAACTTGTCTTTGGCAGAGCGCCCCGTGTGCGCACCCGTCTTAACCACGAGCGGGCCGTTTTTGGCCAAAATGCCTTCATCATTCGCCAGCGCGGCTTCCACCAGCGGCGCTGTGCCGAGATTGCAATGCAGCGCTGCCTTTGTGTCAAAACCTTGTTGCGAAAGCGAGATATTTAAAGGTGTCGACATTGGCTACTCCGGCGAAAGTTGCGAATCTAGGGCATACGTATGCACTGTGAAGCTGGAGCCGGTATACGATGGAGCCAACAAGGTCAAATGCGGTGCATTATTTAGCCGCAACCGAGCATATGTAACCCATCACATTGGCACCAAGAGAGCAAGTGATTGAACCGAAGCCATTGCCCCCCTATAGTTGGCCCATGAGTGCAACAATCGCCTTGGTCGACGACGACCGCAATATTTTGACGTCTGTATCCATAGCTATGCAAGCGGAGGGCTATGTCACCCGGATATATTCCGATGGCGAAACCGCGTTGAAGGCGATGCTCGAAAATCCAGCGGACCTTGGCATTTTCGACATAAAAATGCCGCGCATGGATGGTCTCGAATTGCTCCGGCGATTGCGCGAAAAAAGCGATATGCCGGTTATCTTTCTGACGTCGAAAGATGAAGAGCTGGATGAAGCACTTGGCTTGGCCATGGGTGCCGACGATTATATCACCAAGCCTTTTTCGCAGCGCCTGCTGGTGGCCCGCGTAAAGGCCATTTTGCGCCGTGCGACCTATGATCGCGGCGTCAGCAGCGGCGAAGCGGAGCCTGAGCTTGAGCCGATGGTGCGCGGGAAATTGCAAATGGATCCGGCGCGGCACCATGTGAAATGGGATGGGAAGTCGCTGACGCTAACGGTCACCGAGTTCATGATATTGGAAGCGCTCGCCAATCGGCCGGGCGTTGTGCGCACACGTGATCAGCTGATGGATGCCGCATATCAGGATGATGTGTATGTCGACGACCGCACCATCGACAGCCACATCAAACGGCTACGGCGCAAGTTTCGTGAGGTCGATCCGGAATTTGCCGCCATAGATACGCTTTACGGTGCAGGATATCGCTTTGCAGACAGCTGAGCCCGCTGATCTTCAGCTGGGATGGAGCCGGGGGTTATCGCTCACCGCCCGCATCCTTGCTGTAAATCTATTTGTTTTGGCGCTGCTGGGCGCTGGATTATTTTTCCTCGACAGCTATCGTGTGCGGCTGATTGCGGAGCGTGAAGATGCGGCACGACTTCAAGCGACCTTCCTGGCCGAAAGCCTGTCGTTGGTCGCTCCCGAAAAGCGGGCCGCGTACATCTACCAATTTGGCCAAGAGCATCAATCGCGGATTCGCGTCTATGCGCAAAATGGCGAAAAGATCCTGGACAGCTTTGAAGGCCGTCCGCCGACCTATGTCTTCCGCGATCCTGACAAGGAACCGATGCGCAAAGTCATTGCGCGCGGCATTGATAAGATGTTCGACTTTTTGGTGGGTGCGGCCGTGCTGCAGCCATTTGTGGAGCCGCGGGTAGATACGGTCGACGCTTGGCACCAAGTAATACGATCAAATCCATCTAATGCCGCGTCTTCCGTAGCATTCGCCCCTGACCTCACACATGTTATCAGCGCCGGTTCGCGGTCACGCGATGGCCGCTTTGCGGTTCTGACAACATCCAATGAACGCGATATTCGCCTATTTGTTCGGGCTGAGCGGTTCAATGTCGGGATGTTTTTTGTCATCGCGCTTGGCATCGGCATAATGCTCTCCATATTTCTCGGGCGAACCATTGTGCGTCCGCTTCGGCACCTGTCGCGCGCGGCGGTAAAGGTGCGGCTCGGCCGCGCTCAGGAAGTCACTGTTCCGCGCCTGCCCTCACGTCGTGATGAAATCGGCATGCTTGCACGCGCACTGTCCGACATGAGCATTGCACTTCGGCAGCGTATTGACGCGACAGAAGCATTTGCCGCCGATGTCGCGCATGAAATTAAGAACCCGCTGGCTTCCTTGCGGTCGGCCCTTGATGGTGCAGAGCGCATTCAAGACCCTGCGCTGCGCAAACAGCTTATGGATGTTGCAAAAGCCGATGTGCAGCGCATGGACCGTTTGATTAGCGATATTTCAGACGCCAGCCGCGTGGATTCGCAACTGGCCAAGGCAAAGTTCGAACCGATCGATTTGGGCGATATGATTGAACAATTGCTTCAGGCGCGCGAACACCGTGGCAGCGATAAGGATGTCAACATCGCTTTTGCACGGCCACGGCGGACTATCGCCACGGTCATGGGGGAAGATGTGCGCCTCGAACGCATGCTCACCAACCTGATCGACAACGCGGTATCCTTTTCACCACCGGGCGCAGTGGTGGAAATATCGGCTACGCTGGCTGACGAGGAAGTGATTATTCGCATCAGCGATGAAGGCCCCGGCGTTCCCCCGCAGGAAAGAGAAGCCATCTTCCGCCGGTTCCACAGCGAGCGCCCGCCAACGGAGAATTTCGGCAAACATAGCGGGCTGGGGCTGGCCATTGCGCGCACGATTGTTGAAGGCCACCATGGCCGCATCAATGTGCGTGACCGCGTGGATGGCAAAGGCGGAGCCTGTTTTGAAATCGCCCTTCCCTGCGCAGCGGTGGCAACCCGCTAATGCGACAGATGCTCCATGGCACGGCGATATCCATCGGTGGCCATGGCGTGCTGATTATGGGGGAATCGGGCAGCGGAAAATCCGATCTCGCGCTCCGGCTGATTGATCGCGGCGCAATTTTGATCAG
>JBEEIJ010000042.1:0-4045 GCA_041169905.1 Pseudomonadota bacterium
GGGTCCTGCCGTGCAGCCGTTTCGCGTATGTGAAAATCCAGACCCTTCAATGCTTTAGCCAAGTTGCGCGACGACAAGGCCAATCCCGATGGGGCAGATGTTGGACGTCGTATAGAGCCGCGAGCGTTGAGGGTCAACCCCGGCCTGCGCCAATCACAGGCAAATCCGCGGCGGCGCAGCACCCGCGAGCGGGCCGGATTTGGCCCTTAAGGATACAAAAGATACCTGCGACGATGAAATGATTGTCGCCTTTGTCGCTGTAACGATGGAAGGCGGCTGTTGTGCGAACCCCGATCAGCCAGAGGGGCAGTTACCGATGACCGCGCCGATGATCGCAGGGCAAATCCTACATTTCAAGGGGGGCGGTGGCGGCGCCGGAATGATCAGCGCCCGTCATCCTCCATTCGTCACCCTCCAGTCGTCACCCTGAACTTGTTTCAGGGTCTTACTTTCTACGTCGAGGATAATAATTGAGATCCTGGAATGAAATGACCAGCGGTCAAACAAGTTCAGGATGACGTGGCCAAGAAACGATAGAGTAGTTGCCGTTTACTTCGGCTAACGATACGTCTTGTTCACGCGCGAAATCCGCGCAACGACTGATAGGACGTGAACTTTGGCTAAAGGCGTATTTCTGCACCGCGCTGACTCCATTTACGATGATCGGCCCGAAGAACGGTATCAATTCCCAAGCCAGTATCTCTCCAGAGCAAGTCAATTTGTTGGGGACTGGGTCGTCTATTATGAGCCGGTCAAGGCCGGAAAAAAGGGCTATTTTGCTATTGCAAGGGTCGAGAAAATCGTTCCAGATCCGACCATTGCAAATATGTATCTCGCTCTAATTGAGCCAGGTTCATACTTGCCGATGGAGTATACCGTTCCGTTCAATGACCATGATGGATTAGTTGAGCGCGGCCTTCTCAACGAAGCTGGCAAGATTTCCGGAAGGGCTCAAGCTGCGGTCCGGCCAATATCCCTAGAAGACTTTAATCGAATTTTGGAGCGCGGAATTCCCGATGTGGACGATATGCTGCCAAGGATAGACGCGCCCGATCCAAAGGTCGTCGAAAGCCGTTTCAGTGAAACAGTAGCGCCGTTCATCTTTGACCAAGAGCGGGAACGAATAAGTTCGATCAGCAATCGCCTTGTTCGTGATCGGGTCTTCCGAAAAATTGTGCTTGATGCGTATGATTGCAGATGTGCGATTACCGGATTTAAGTTCATCAACGGTGGCGGGCGTGCCGAAGTAGAGGCAGCCCATATCAAACCCGTCGAAGCAAATGGTCCCGACATCGTGGCCAACGGCATCGCGCTCTCGGGAACGGTTCACTGGATGTTCGACCGAGGTCTGGTTAGCTTATCAGATGATCTAGATATCCTCGTTTCAAGGCAAGTAAACGACGCTGACCGTGTTTGGAGCTTAGTCAATCCAAGCCGCAAGGCGGAACTACCCCACCATCCAACTTTGCGACCTCACCCAAGATTTTTGGAGTGGCATCGGCAGAATTGTTTTAAGAGCTGACATTAAGCGGTGCGGCTGCGTTGCGGGCGCCAATTACATTTTACGACTAGACACAGGAGTCAATTTTATGGGTACAAACTCTCGCTTTTTGATCGTTGATCGTTGCGCCAAGTCAAAAGTTAGGGTCTACGAACATCTGTTTGCGTCCCAGTCATATTTGGACGCATCAAAATTACATTCAGACCACTGGAATAAAAACCACGTTTTTTCGAAATTTATGAAGTCGTCACTTTATGTCCTCAATGGTCAGCCGCGACGTTGGCGGCTAACATCTGTTATCTCTAGCGGTGGATGAAAATTAGCCGTCAATGTTGATGATGTTTAGAATTTTTGCTCGGAGGTGCTGCTAGACTGTTGAGAAACCGGCTTGCCCGACACAACTCAGCTACAAAAACCACTTCCCTACAAACACCCCCATCCACTATCCCGATTCACATAGCGTGATACAGGCGTTCCGCCATGCTTGAAGGGGCAGGGCAGCCCTGCTAGGGGCGGCTCATGACCGAACTGTCCCTTATCCGTAATTTTTCCATTATCGCCCACATCGATCACGGAAAGTCGACCCTTGCGGACCGGCTGATCCAGCAGACGGGCGGGCTGACGGCGCGTGAGATGACGAGCCAAGTCCTTGATAATATGGACATTGAAAAAGAACGCGGCATCACGATCAAGGCGCAGACGGTGCGGCTGGATTATACCGCGAAGGACGGCATCACCTATCAGCTGAACCTGATGGACACGCCGGGCCATGTCGACTTTGCCTATGAAGTCAGCCGCAGCCTCGCCGCGTGCGAAGGTGCGTTGCTGGTCGTCGACGCCGCGCAAGGTGTTGAGGCGCAGACGCTGGCCAACGTGTACCAATCCATTGAGCATGACCATGAAATCGTGCCCGTCATCAACAAGATCGATCTGCCCGCGGCAGAGGTGGACAAGGTGAAGGCCGAGATTGAGGAAATCATTGGCTTGCCCGCCGACAATGCGGTGCTGACATCGGCGAAGTCCGGCATCGGCATTGATGAGGTGTTGGAGGCCGTGGTCACGCGCATTCCCCCGCCAAAGGGCGACCGCAACGCGCCGTTAAAGGCGATGTTGGTCGATTCATGGTACGACCCCTATCTGGGCGTCGTCATCCTGATCCGCGTGATCGACGGCGTGATCAAAAAAGGTCAGGAAATCCAATTCATGGCCGCCGGCACAAAGCATCTGGTCGACCGCGTCGGCTGTATGCGGCCAAAGCTGGAAATCCTGCCCGAAATCGCGGCGGGCGAAGTCGGCATTATCACCGCGCAGATCAAAGAAGTCGCGCAGACCCGCGTGGGTGACACCATCACCGATGCCAAGCGCCCCGCCGCCGAACCGCTGCCCGGGTTTAAGGAAGTGCAGCCTGTGGTGTTCTGCGGCCTGTTCCCCACTGACGCCGCCGACTTTGAAAAGCTGCGTGAAAGCATCAGCAAGCTACGCCTGAACGACGCATCATTCAGCTTTGAAACGGAAAGCAGCGCGGCGCTTGGCTTTGGCTTTCGCTGCGGGTTCTTGGGGCTGTTACACCTTGAGATCATTCAGGAGCGTCTGACGCGCGAGTTCGACCTGGACCTTATCACCACCGCGCCGTCGGTTGTGTACAAGCTGGAGCTGAGCCGGTCGAAGACCGAAGATGCGCGCAGTATGGAGCTGCACAACCCCGCCGACATGCCCGACATTAACCGCATCGCGGAAATTCAGGAGCCGTGGATTGAGGCGACGATTTACTGCCCCGACGAATATCTGGGCAGCATATTGAAACTGTGTCAGGACCGGCGCGGCATTCAAAAGCAACTGACCTATGTCGGTGGCCGTGCGCAGATCGTCTATGAACTGCCGCTCAACGAAGTGGTGTTCGATTTTTACGACCGGTTGAAGAGCATTTCGCGCGGCTATGCCTCGTTCGATTACCACCAGATCGGCCATCGCGAAGGCGACCTTGTGAAGATGAGCGTGCTGGTCAATGGCGACGCGGTCGACGCGCTGAGCATGATCGTCCACCGCGGCACCGCCGAAGCCCGCGGCCGCGGCATGTGCGAGCGTCTGAAAGACCTCATCCCGCGCCATTTGTTCAAAATCCCCATTCAAGCGGCCATCGGCGGCAAAGTCATCGCCCGCGAAACCATCGCCGCAATGCGCAAGGACGTGACGGCGAAATGCTATGGCGGCGACATCAGCCGCAAGAAAAAGCTGCTGGAAAAGCAGAAAAAGGGCAAGGCCAAGATGCGCGAGTACGGCAACGTCAGCATCCCGCAAGAAGCGTTTATCGCCGCGTTGCGGATGGGTGAGGAGTAAGCCTAGCTGAGCTTGCTGGGTTCCTTCGCCCGCCGGAATTTGCCATACGGTATGCGGTGACATACACATCCGCCTCTGCTAGGCGCGCGGCATCATGTTAAACTTAAACGGAATCACCGTGCGCCTTGGCGGCCGCACTATTTTGGACCGCGCGACCGCGACGCTGCCGCCTTATTCGCGCGTTGGCCTTATCGGCCGCAATGGCGC
>JBEEIJ010000043.1:0-17733 GCA_041169905.1 Pseudomonadota bacterium
CATATGCCACAGCGTCGGCTTTGCGCACACTAAGCGCGTTCCGAATGGCAGAGGGCAGGTCTTCGCTTAAAGATCCGATCGGTCGGGACAATTCGGACCAGGGACCACGACCATCCGGACCGATAATATCCAAAGGACCAGGGACGGGAAATGCAGCGACCGGAAGTCCAGATGCCAACGCTTCGATCATCACCAACCCAAATGTATCGGTTCGACTTGGAAATACAAAAACGTCTGCGGTGGCATAGGCGCTTGCCAGTTCCGTTCCCTTGAGCGTTCCCAGGAAAATGGCATTGGGATATTTTATTCTTAAATCAGGCAAAGCAGGTCCGTCGCCTATAACGACCTTACTGCCTGCAACGTCCGCAGATAGAAAAGCTTCCAGATTTTTCTCGACTGCAACACGGCCCACGGAAATCATGACGGGTTTGGGTAGGTTTGCCAACAGAGGATGGTCGGGCTGATCTCCATGAAAAAGGCCGTGGTCGATGCCGCGTGACCATAAGCGGGTATTGGGGATACCCCGCACCGAAAGCTCATCCATAAGACCCCTTGTCGCGGTCAGGACGGCACGAGATGGCTTATGAAACATCCGCATGATTGGCCAGAACCACTCAGGGGATAGCCCCGTTCGTACGGCCAGATAATCCGGAAAGCGCGTATGAAATGCCGAGGTAAAGGGCACATCATGCGCAAGGCACCATGCGCGTGCGCTCCAACCAATTGGGCCTTCGGTCGCGATATGGACAATATCTGGAGCCATGGCGTGTAAAGCCTTACGCACGCCAAAGCGGGGTGCCAGCGCAAGGCGTATTTCCGCGTAGCCGGGGCAGGGAATGGTGGTGAACCGGTCCGGTGCGATCACTTCGACGGTATGTCCGCGCGATTTCAGCCGGTTGACCGTTTCGGTCATCGTCCGGACAACACCATTGACTTGCGGCAGCCAAGCGTCCGTTGCGATGGCGATCCTCACGCGGGGGTCAAAGCCCGCTTTTCAGTCGCTTTCCGGACATGCTCGGCCCAATCGATAATCGCCATGGATCCGTCTTTTGCCTCGGTCAGCGCGGTGCAGCTCTCGACCCAGTCGCCGTCATTATAATAAGTGATCGATCCAAACTGCCGGATTTCTGCAGAATGGATGTGACCGCAGACAACGCCCTGTACACCGCGAAGCGCGGCCTCACGCGCCACGACTTCTTCATATTGCCCGATAAACTGCACCGCGTTTTTGACGCGCATTTTCAGATAGGATGACAGCGACCAATAAGGCATGTTCAACCTGCGGCGCACCGCGTTGAGAACGATGTTCGCTCTCAACAGCAAGGTATACGCTTGATCACCCAAGAAAGCGAGCCAGCGGGCATAAAGCACGATGCCGTCAAATGCATCGCCGTGCGTCACGAGTAATGCGCGGCCGTCGGCGGTCTGGTGAATTGCCTCCAACTGAACCTCAACGCCGCCAAAGCTGAGGCCTGCATAATCACGGAACATTTCGTCATGGTTGCCGGGAATGTAGACGACGCGGGTCCCGCGATGTGCCATTTTCAATACCCGTCTGATAACTTCATTATGCTGGTCTGGCCAATACCAACCCTTGCGCAAACGCCAGCCATCGACAATGTCGCCGACCAGATACAGCGTCTCGCACTCGATCGAGTGCAGGAAGTCGCTTAGCATCCCCGCCTGGCACCCAGCTGTCCCCAAATGCACATCAGAAATCCATACCGTGCGAAACCGCATCTTTGGTTGGTAGCTTTTTGGTTCGGGCTTATCGAACCATGCCGGTAGCTTTGGACCTTTTGTATCGCCTTTAATCAGCGGGCTATCGCTTAATTCGGTGGTTGTCATATTGCCCGTTCCCCCTGTTGTCTCAGAAAAGCCCTAAAGGACGGATGAGTCATGTGCGTGGCAGATCAATGACAGTTTTTTTGCCGTTAAGAATTACCAAATGTCATTATTTTACAGCGTCGACCTCTGCATCAGGCAGCGCTACACCCATGGCTTTGGCAAGCGTTGGTGCGATGGAGCGCATGTCGATTTCGCCGAGGTTGCGCCCCTTGGCAACGCCTTTGCCCATCATCATGAAGCTTGACCGCATCAATGGGCTATGGGGAAAATATCCGTGCATGCCCTTGCTGCCAGACGCGCTCACCAATGGCGCATCCGGTCCCTTGAAGCCGCCTGCATACGCATTGGGGGCATAGCTGACATAAAAACTTGCTTCGGGATTTCCCCCAAGTCGCGCGATATCTGCGGCCTCCGCAATTTCTGCGATGCAGTTTTTCGGATCGGTTTTGAGCCCAGCTAACAAGGCAGCGACACGGGATTTCAGCGCGGCGTCATCTGGATGTGCCAAAACGATCGCTGACGATCCGCCCGAGTTCCAGGGGCTGGCTTCCCAGCTTTTGATTTTGCCGTTACCGTCAAGCATAATCAGGCCAGCGTCGATGAACGCGCGGTACAGGTTGATTTCAGTGTCGACCTTGGAAAAGCCATGGTCCGAAACAACGGCAATGACGCTATCGGGGTGCGCTGCCATTTGCGCGGCAACAATCTGGCCAACAATCTTATCGATCCGCGCCAAAACCCCATAAGCTGCGGCTGTGTCGGGACCTTTTTCATGCTGCTCATGGTCAAGCGCGGTCAGATACACAGTTGTGAAATCCGGTTTTTCGTGGCTGATAAGCGCGGCGGCAAAACGGCCGCGGGTTTCGTCACCTTCTATGCTTTCGTCGATGCCGGGCGCATAGCTGCCAAGGTCTGTTTCAAGCGCTTCTATAAGGCCCGGCGTCGCAAGCGCCTTTAGCAGCTTTGCATCATCGCTATGCCCCGTCCGCCAGATTTGCGGGATGTTCCATGTAACGGCTTTTGCCTGAACGCTGACCGGCCAGTGAATATTCGCCGTGCGCAGTCCGGCCTTGGCAGCCGCATCCCACAAGGTGGGGACTTTGAAATCTGTGGCGTACCAATACCATCCGCCTTGGTTGATCTGCATAGGATCAAAGCTGTTATTGCCGACGATGCCGTGCTTTGCGGGGCTAACGCCCGTCAGCAAAGTCGCATGGCTGGGGTAAGTGACGGTTGGAAGAACGCCCTTCACCTTATCCGCGTAGGTTCCGTTCGTAATAAATTGTTTCAGGTTGGGAACCTGTATGCCGCGCTCTTCGGACTTCAGAATGTCCGCGGGCTGCAAACCATCAATTGAGATCAGTAGCACCGGCTCGGCCGAGGCCGCCGACGGCAGCGCGCTCATAAGAAGCGCGCTGCCAATCAGCAAAGCAGATTTCATCAGAAACCAGCTTTCAATGTTACAAATACTTGGCGCGGTGAACCGGCCAACAAGGTTTGGTTATCGCCGCTGTTGCCAAAGCCGTTTGAACCAATGGTCGAGACATAATCTATGCCGAACAGGTTTGTGGCATTCAACTGCAGCTCAAGCGGAGCGCGAAGCCCCGCATCCAAGCGGTAACCCACTGTGGCGTCAACGAGGACACGGCTAGGTACCGAGCGATCATTCAAATAGTTGAAGTAACGCTTGCTCATATAATTGGCACCAACGCGTCCGAAGAAAGCGTCACTGTCATACGCAAATTCGCCGCGCAGCAGATGCTTTGGCGTGTCGACGACTTCCTTGCCCTTCGTAGCGATAACCGCCGTTGGGGTGATGACGTTTTCACGATATGTTGCACCGGTGTAGCTATATGATGCGAACAAGGTCATGCCGCCACCCAGACGTACATCGCCTGCGGCTTCAAAGCCGAGCGAGCGGACGCTGCCGACATTTTGAAGAATGGCAGGGTTTCCAACGATGCCTGCGCCGGTTTGTACACCCAACAGGCGGTTGCGGAAGTTGACATAATATACACTGACCACGCCGTTGAAGACATTGTCGTTGTAACGTGCGCCCAGCTCAAACGTGTCCGAGCTTTCTGGTTTCAGGCCACGTGCGAGCAAAGCGTCGAAGCCCGCTTGAGTCGTTGCAAATGGTCCGCTTGTGGCTGATGAAACAAACGCGCGGGTGACTTGTGTAAAACCGCCGAAGATTTCGGCTTTATCCGTCAGCTTATATGCAACGCCTGCATGCGGCTGGAACCAGTCTTGCGACTTGATTTTGCCGGCAGCCAACGAACCCTGAATCCGTGGGTCCGATTCATTATTGACCTGGAAACCCTTCCAACCAAGGTTGATGGTCAGATCGCCAAGGCTGATCTTGTCCTGCACATAATATTGCAGCGTGTCGGTGTTGAAATCGAACAGCCACTGCGTGAAGAACGGGTTGGTCAAGAACTTAGTGTGATCGAGGCCAGGCGTCGTGTTGCTTTCATACGCATAAAAACGACGCGCTTGCGTGAAGTCGTTATGTTCGTACCAGCTGCCAACAGTCACTTCATGGTCGCCAACTTCGGCGTTCAGCGAGCTGAACACGCCGCCACGTTGGATGTCATACTCGGTGGTGCGTGCAGACATTGGAACGCCATTGGGGCTTGGAACATATGGCGTGCCCCATGTGCCTTGGCCGGTATTATTGTGATAATAGGCCTTGATCTTGAAGGTTACGCCATCGGCCAAAGGCGCGGTGAGGCCATAAGACGCCAGCGTATCTTTGCGCAGACCCGAAGCATCATAATAGCTATCGTCTAGATTATTGATTGGGGTAACATATGTACCACGTGCCGCGGAAATTGCCTTGGCATAATCGGGGAAATAGTTGTCATGGTCATAACCGAGGCGATTGATCATCTCGAGCGAGAGATCCTGATAGTCTTGCTCCGCGCGGTCGGAATAGGAAAAGAAGCCGTCAAATTCGGCATCACCCACTGGAATGATGGCCTTGGCGTTGACGTGCATGCTGCGCTGTTCGCCGCCGCCCTTCCACTTGTCGGCATTGTGGTAAACGCCGGATAGAAATCCGCGAACGCCGCCCGCTTCGCCAAAGTTGATGCGGCCAAATGCGCGCATCGTGTTGGACGAACCATAAGTCAGGTTCGCATCAACGCCGAAGCCGTCGCTTGGGTCAGCCGAGAAAAACTCGAGCGTGCCGCCAAGGTTGTTCGTGGCTTGTGTGCCAATGGAACCCGAACCTTGCGAAACGCGTGTAACGCCGATGTTTTCTGAAATGATGGCGCGGCCAATGTGGAGGCCGTTGTTGTTGCCATAGCTTGAATCGCCCAACGGAATGCCGTCGAGTGTGTAGCCGAGCTGGTTCTGGTTAAAGCCACGGATCGAGACCCGGCTTGACCATTCATATGTTCCAAACGGGTCGGCAGATTGAAAGTTGACGCTTGGCAGCTTTTCAATGGCTTTCAATGGGCTGGTGCCTGGCGCGAGGATCAGAAGTTCTTTGCTGGACACTTCTTGCACTTGACGCGTCTCGCCTTGGCCGAACACGACGATTTCGGCTTCTTCCGAGTCGGCGGTTGTGGGTGCATTTGATTGTTGCGCCATAGCTGGCGCAGATCCGAACGCGACTCCGGCTAAAAGCATGACTGTAATTTTACGCATTTTGGTACCTTCCCTGCATAGGTTTGCGGCGCCCAACTAGGGAAGGGTAGTGGCATTTTGATGCGGTTATTGTGCGACTTTGATAGAAGTTATGTGTCTGAAATATTACTGAATTTAATGCACGGATTTTGCATCATCAAGCAAGCAGTCAATATATTACAATTTTATTGCAATGATGTCATATAAGTGTCATATTCAAGGCAGAGATGAGGAGAACACGAATGAAACTGCTATTCGTAGGTGCTTTAGTAACTGGCCTGATGGGCGGTGCAGCCCACGCCGAACCGACCATGAATATTGAAACAGCATACCCAAAGGGGTCCATTGGCTATGAGGCTCTCGTAAAGGGCGACAATGCAAGGGCAGTTTCTCAAATACTGGCAAGCGCGCAAGTGAGCCGGCATGATCCTGCGAAGTTGATCAACCTTGGGCGTGCCTATGCGCGTATGGGCCGTTTGAACGAGGCATTAGCCATGTTTAATATTGTTATGCAGAGCCGTGACAGCGTAGATCTGGTGCTCGCTGACGGACGCGTGATGAATTCAAAAGACGCTGCGCGCAAAGCATATGCCAGTTTGCAACCGCGGATTGCCACGCGCTAATCTCGTTTCACGCGTTTTGGGCTAACATGTTAATACATTATTTATAATGCGCATGTAAGGCGGGTATTGTGCCCGCCTTACGTTTTTTTGGCGTATCCGTTTGCTGTGACCCGCCCGTTCTGCGGCTGTCATATATCTGACGCAAAACATTCTTCTAAATGCAATGTAATAAGCACGGCCATGTCACAGCTCGCCCCTATTGGCCGCATGGTCAACGGGTGGGGCCTTATGATGATTCGATTCTGGTCCGTTGCATTTGCCCATATCGGGCACGTCTTATTTGTTGCGGAGATTTAGAATGTTAAACCCAAAATTGCGTGGGATCGTGTATGCGACGGCAGCTGCTGCCCTCGTCACCGGCTGTGGCGCAGATGATATCGCATCGCCAGGAACCGGTGGTAACATCACCATCAACAACCCGGCTGCACCTCCGCCGCCACCACCGCCACCACCGCCACCTGCGACAGTTACACCTGCTGGCGGCTGCCCAACCATTGCTGATGCGCAAGGCTTGACCGACAGCGGCACCATCACTGGTCCAACCGGCACATATCGTGTCTGCACATTGCCGGCACGCATTAACACCACCAGCACATTGCCAAAGATTGCGGGCGTTCTGTACCGTCTTGGTGGTCGTGTTGACGTTGGTACGGACCAAGGTCCTTCATCCACGAACAACGTCGTCACCTTGAACATCGAGCCCGGCGTTATCGTTTTTGGTGGAACCGGCGTGTCATGGTTGAACGTTAACCGCGGGAACCGCATCAACGCTGTTGGTACGGCTGCCCTCCCAATCATCTTCACCAGCCGTGACAACGTCCTTGGTCTCAACAACGACAGTTCGATTGGTCAGTGGGGCGGTATCGTTCTTAACGGCCGTGCACCCATCACCGATTGCGCAGCACCTGCTGCAACACCAGGCACTGCCGCTTGCGAACGTCAGGTTGAAGGCGCAGTTGACCCCGCGCTTTATGGTGGCGCGAACACCGCCGATAACAGCGGTCGCTTGAGCTTTGTCCAAATCCGCTACTCGGGCTTTGTTCTTTCGGGCAACTCCGAACTGCAATCGCTGACCACGGGCGGCACCGGCACCGGTACTGTTCTGAACAACATCCAGTCGTTCAACAGCTCTGACGATGGCGCAGAATTCTTCGGCGGTAACGTCAACATGAAGTATTTCGTGTCGATTGGTGCGGATGACGATAACTTGGACACGGACACCGGCGTTAAAGCGAACTTCCAATATGTCTTGGCAGTTCAGCGTCCAAATGCGGGTGACTCGATGATTGAAGCTGACTCGGACAACGCTTTGGACGGCAATACGCCACGTCAGAACACACGTCTGTCGAACTTCACCTTCATTCAACGCAACAACACCGGTAACCTGTCGGCAATGTTGCTGCGTGGTGGTACCGATTACAGCATGTTCAACGGTGTGGTTGTCAGCCCATCGACATCATGCCTCCGGATCAGTCGTCCACAAACCGTATCCGCAACAGCAAGTGCAACCCTTGACGAAGCTGGCGCGCCGGTATTCCGTTCGGTGGTTATGCAGTGCGGATCGCCAGCCTTTGTTGGTTCGAACGGTGTGACCGAGGCGCAAGTCAGCGCGGTGTTCGGTTCGGGAGCGAACAACAATAACAGCGCGTTCGTACCAAGCCTGACGTCATTGTTCATCAATGGTGCCACCGAAAACGCAGTTACAGCGTTCAACGCCAGCAGCATCGCATCTTACTTTGATGCAACAACCTATATCGGTGCTGTCCGTGACGCCAACGACACTTGGTATGCAGGCTGGACCTGCAACAGTGCAACGGCCAATCTGGGCACCAGCGTAACCGGTCTCTGCACCTCACTGCCAACATATTAATAGCTGGCGGATAATATCGGGTGAGGTGCGGCCAAGCGGGCATGCACCTCACCCTTTTTTCGAATTTATAAAAGGGAATTACAATGTTGAAGCCAGTGGAGGCAATCAGACTGTTGCTTTTGACGTCGGCGCTCGTTTCGCCTTCCATGCTGATGGCGCAGGACGCCACAGCGGAACAGGCCGAACAAGCCAGTGCTGAAGCAGCACCAGCAGACACGCCAGCAGACGCAGCCGAACCAGTCGAAGAAGATGTCGATGTCTCTATTCCGGGTGGCGAAGAAATCGTCGTACGCGGATATCTGGATCGCAACATTTCCAAAAACGCGGCGCAAGTCGTGTCCGTGTTGTCGAGCGCGGATATTGAACGTACCGGCGAAGGCGACATTGCCGGCGCACTATCGCGTGTCACTGGCCTAAGCGTCGTCGGCAGCGGTTTTGTTTATGTTCGTGGCCTTGGTGATCGTTATTCGCTCGCATTGCTTAACGGTTCGCCGCTTCCAAGCCCTGAGCCATTGAAGCGCGTTGTTCCGCTCGATCTTTTCCCGACAAGCGTGATTGCATCTTCGCTTGTGCAAAAAACCTATTCGGCAAACTTTCCCGGTGAATTTGGCGGCGGCGTTATCAACCTGACGACCAAAGCTATCCCGCGCGAGACATTCCTGACGGTCGGCGGTGACTTGAGCGTCAATAGCGAGACCACCAATCAATTGGGCTACACATATTATGGTAGCTCGCAGGATTGGAGCGGTTTCGACAATGGCAACCGTGACCTAAAGCCCGCGCTTGCATCCTATCTCGCCAGCGGCGCACGTATCAGCGCGGGTACCGTGGATACGCAGGCTATTGCCAGCGAGCTCATCACCGGCCGGAATGCGGTTGTTCAGCGTGACAAGAATCTTCCGCCAAATGGCTCAGGCACGATTACCGGTGGTACGAGCTTTGAAATTGGCGATGACACAACTATGGGGGTCATCTTCAACGCCGGTTACAGCAACAAATGGCGTACGCGCGACACGATCCAACAAACGGCATCGACGCTGGATCTGAGCCAGAAAGAGCTGGATTTCCGGAAGGTCATTACCGACAACCGTATGGTTGTAAACGGCTTGCTTGGCTTCGGTATCGAAGTGGGCGAACAAAAAATCCGTTTGACCAATCTGTTCATTCGCGACACGTTGAAACAAGCGCGTCTCGGTGTCGGCACCCGTCAGACAACATCGCCCACTGCGACATTGTTGCAGCAAGATACGGCATGGTTCGAACGCCAGTTGGTCGATAGCCAGCTTGTCGGTGAGTTCAAACTGTCACCTGACGTGAATTTGAGCTTCCGTGCAGCCTACGCCAATTCTCAGCGTGAAGCGCCCGATGAAATCAGCCTCGAATATTATCGCAGCAACATCACGTCGGACCCTTATGGCCAATTGTTCATCAACCGTCTCAACAACGGTCAACAGGGAAGCGCCGAAGTCAGCTATTCCTATTTGAATGAAAATCTGTGGGCTGGTGGTTTGGATCTGTCGGCAAAGGTCACGCCGGATATTACCGCAACGATAGGCTATGCCTATTCGGATACGGCGCGCCGCACCGAACGCCGTGACTTTCAGTTTGTTGCACCCGGCGGCACGCCCATCGCGCCGTCATTATTCCGTCCAGACCTTTTGCTGCAGCCGGGCATTATCGATTATTACAACATCGCGTTGATCGATACCAACGAAGCAAACCCGGTCTTTGACGCAAGCTTGGTAAACCATGCAGGTTACGGCCAAATTCAGGCGTTCATTACGCCGGCGATCAGCCTGAACCTGGGCGTGCGTTACGAAACCGCTGAACAGACTGTTGTGCCAGTTCAGGTGTTCACGACGCCAACGGCATCGCTTGCCTCCACCAGCTTGGATCAGAGCTATTGGTTGCCTGCAGCGACGCTGACGTGGGACATGAATGAACAGATGAAGTTCCGGTTGAGCGCGTCGAAAACCATCGCGCGTCCGCAATTCCGCGAACTGATTTTCCAGAACTTTTACGATACAGACTCCAACCGTCTTTTCCGCGGTAACCCGCTGTTGACGGACAGCCAGCTGTACAATGCTGAAGCACGCTATGAATGGTATTTCGACCGTGAGCAGCGTTTCACTATTGCCGGTTTCTTCAAGCGTATCGATAGCCCTATCGAGTCGTTCTCAAGCTTTGATGATAACTCCGTCATCACCAGCTTCGCGAACGCACCGAAGGCTGATTTGTACGGTGTTGAAATCGAAACGCAGAAATATTTCGATCTCTCTGCGATTGGCGATGAAGGCTTTTTTGCGACACGCCGTGCGGTTGTTATTGCCAACTACACCTACACAAAGTCAAAGATCAGTGTGAAGGCGGGCGATCAGGTTGCGGTGTTTAACGCATCGTCCACCGACGCGCTCGACTTCTTCACCGACGGTTCGCCATTGACCGGTCAAGCCGATCATCTGATCAATCTGCAATTCGGCCTCGAAGATACCGAGCGCTTGTCACAGCAGACAATCTTGCTCAGCTATTCGACCGATCGGGTTACCAGCCGTGGTGCATCAGGCCAGCCGGATATCAAGGAAAAGCCTGGCATTCAGCTTGATTTCGTTGCGCGTGAAGGCTTTACGCTCGGCGGCAAAGAAGCGGAATTGAAATTCGAAGTCCGCAACCTGACCAACACCAAATATCAGGAGTTTCAGGAAAACGGCGAGAACAAGATTTTCTACAACCGTTACAAACAAGGCATCAGCGCCTCAATCGGTGTAGAGCTTAACTTCTAAAGGGAAAACAGCACCCTGACTCACGGCGGCACGTTGGATTCAACGTGTCGCCGTCATTTTTTCTGGCGCGCTGCATTCGTTTGTGGGCGTCACTAAACTGTCATTTGAGTGTCACTTGACGGTCACAGCCGCGCGTTAGGATTTTATCATCAAACGGATTCGTCCGGGGGGATTCAGTGGCAATGACATTGGCAGAAAGGGTTAAAGCGCAGTCGCACCGGGTCACATCTGTGCCCGCCGGTCGCCTTATCCTTGGCGTTCTGGCCATATTCACCGCCGTTCAAACGGCACGTCTTTTCTGGATATTGATAACGCCGGTTGGCCCGGTCAATGACTGGCGCGCGCCGTCGGTTAATATTGTGCCGCAGTCCGCACGCATGGCGCTATTTGCTGGATTTGATCCGTTTTTTCGCAATGATGCGGCTGCAGATTCCACCCAGAATGTTACATCGTTAAGCCTGACATTGTTTGGCGTGCGCACCAATGAAAGCTCGGGGGGCGGTTCGGCTATCATCGCGGGTGAAGATGGCGTGCAGACCAGCTATGCCATTGGCGAAGAAGTCGCGCCCGGCGTCACTTTGGATTCCGTTGCCTTCGACCATGTCATATTGTCGCGCGGCGGCGTCAAGGAATCGCTGTATCTTGATCAGTCGGTGCCAGCGGAAACGGTCAGCCCGCCTGCATCAGGCACGTCCGCCACGCCACCGGCGCCCGGCGGAGGCGTGGGCCTGAATGCCGAGACGCTTCAGAAATCGATCGGCTTTGCGCCGCGCAATGAAGGGGGCCGGGTCACCGGTCTCGTTCTGCAAGCCCGCGATGATGGTACGATGTTGCGCCTCGCCGGATTTCAGGCTGGCGACATTGTCGTTGGTATTAACGGCCGCCCTGTATCCTCGGCGGCGGACGTTGCTTCTCAAATCAGGCCAGGAGCCCGCTTAAGCGTTGAAGTTGAACGTGGCGGTGCAAAGGTCCCCATTGCTCTAAATGTGGAACAACAGTGATCCGTAAATTTACCCTTTTGCTGGCGTGTAGCGCGCTCGTTTTTGCCCAGCCTATCGCCGCCCAGCAGACATTGAATGTCCGCGATGCCGATATCCGTGCCTTTGTTCAGGATGCCGCCCGCGTCACGGGCCAAACGTTCATTGTCGATGGCCGTGTGAATGGTAAGGTGTCGGTGGTTACCGACCGGCCATTGTCGCGTTCGGAATATTTTGAGGTGTTCCTGTCGACGCTGCGCGCAAATGGCCTTGTCGCGATTCCCATTCGTGGCGGTGGTTATCGGATCCAGCCTTCCGATGGCGCTGCAACGCAGCCGACGCGCGTCGGTAGCCGGGCCGCAACTTCAAGCCAGTTTGTAACTGAAGTATTCCGCCTGCGTTCTATCGACGCCACCTCAGCTGTGGAGACGCTGCGTCCATTGATAAGCCGCGAAGGTTCGTTGACGGCCAATAAAAATGCGAACAGCCTTGTGGTCGCCGATTATGCCGACAATATTGGCCGCATCCGCGATTTGCTGCGCCAGATTGACCGCGACAGCGCTGCGACACAGATTGTCGCGCTCGATAACGCTGGTGCGCGCGAAATTGCCACCGCGCTTCAGGGGCTGGCTGGTCAAGGCGGCGGCGAGGGTGCGAGGCCACCTGTTTCCATCGCGGCCATTGATAGCAGCAACGCAATTGCCCTGCGTGGTGATCCGACGTCGGTTGCGCGCTTTGCCGCGATGGCCAAGGAATTGGATGCGCGCGCACAATCAGGCGCCGAAATTCGCGTGTACCGGCTTGAGCATGCCAACGCCGCTACGTTGGTAGAGACGGTCCAGTCGTTGATTGGCGGACAGAGCGGATCGTCGGCCTCCAATGATGCGACACCCGTTGCTGCGCCAGTTGCAGGCGGCGGCGCTGCCGCTGTCGCTGCGCCTATCGTTGCATCTTCGTCGGGAGCCGGCCCCAATGGCATTGGTGGACGCGGCCCAGTGGTGGTGACCCGCTATGAAGGCACCAACGCTCTTATCATCGCGGCAAACCCCGAAATGCAACGCACGTTGGGCGAGCTGATCCGGCGGCTGGACACACGGCCCGAACAGGTTTTGGTTGAGGCAATCGTTGTCGAAATCGGCAATGAAGCGGCGAAAAAGCTTGGCGTGCAATTCCTCGTCGGTGGCAAGGACGCGCCATTTGCGGCGACAAATTACGCCAACGCTTCACCCAATATCCTGACGATTGCGGGCGCAATTGGCGCGGAAGAGCTGACGCGCACCACGACGACGGTGAATGGCAATACGACCACGACCGCGACGAACAGCGCGCTGGGTGACAGCCTTCAGGAAGCAGCGGCAGCGTCGATTCTGAGTGCTACTGGCGGCTTTGGTGGTTTTGCGATGGATATCGGCAAAAATGCGGTCTTTGGCACGATTATCAATGCGATTGCCGCGGACACCGAGTCCAACTTGCTGGCGACGCCGCATATTGTGACGCTGAATAACCAAAAGGCAAAGTTCCTTGTCGGGCAAGAAGTACCCGTAAGCAGCGGCGAGCAATTGTCCGCCAATTTCGAAAACGCCTTCCGCACGGTTCAGCGTCAGGAAGTCGGCATCAAGCTTGAGGTGACTCCGCAAGTGAACGCGCAGGGCGATGTGAAACTGTTCCTGAAACAGGAAGTGTCGAGCGTTGCAGGGCCGGTGTCATCGCGCTCCAGTGACCTGATCCTCAACAAGCGCGAGTTTGAAACGACATTGACCGTTGGTGACGGCCAATTGCTGGCCATTGGTGGTCTGCTCAATGATGATGAGCGCCGCACGATTGAGCGTATCCCCTTGTTGAGTGACATTCCGCTCATTGGCGAGCTGTTCAAATCACGCAGCCGCAGCCGCAGCAAAACCAATTTGATGGTCTTCATTCGCCCGACCATCTTGCGTAGCCGCGAAGATGGCGACCGGTTGACGGCGCGACGTTATGACTATGTTCGCGACATGCAGTTGACGCGCAATCCAGATGCTGAACCAAGCATCGACGAATTGCTGCGCGATTATATGGGCACTGTGCCACCGGTCGCGCCGGATGTTCGAACAAATGACATCATGATCGGTGCTGATGGCAAATTGACGCGGCCCCAGACGGGTGGCGCGTTGCAACCGGCGGAGGTTCCCGCAAGCGCGGTCTCTTCCGCCACTGGGGATCCGCAATCATGACATCGCACGAGGGGACGACCGAGCAAGCATCCAATATACCGGCGGAGGCAAACGTGGCCATTGCACCGGCTTTGATCGCGCCTCTGCTCGATTTGCCTTATGCCTTTGCGAAGGCGCATGGTCTGGTGCTGCGGCATGAAAGCGATGGTCGCATTGTGGTGGCGATGCGTGAGGGCGCTGATCCGCTGATGTTGTTGGAGGTTCGGCGCTATTTGTCGATGCCATTTGATGTCGAAATGGCGGACAATGCGACCTTTGACCGTTATTTGTCCGACCATTATGCCATGGACGGTAGCGCCGCGGCGATGGCTGGTTCAATCGGCACGAACGACGGTGACTTGCTGTCGGATATGTTGCCGAGCGCGGACGATTTGCTCGATAGCGCCGATGACGCGCCGGTTATCCGTCTCATCAACGGCATCATTGCTGAGGCTGTCCGCCAGGGCGTATCCGATATTCACGTCGAGCCATATGAAACGGGCCTCGTCATTCGCATGCGCGCCGACGGCGTGTTGCAGGAACGCCTCCGCTTGCCCGCCAATGTCGCACCGGTTGTCGTCAGCCGTATCAAGGTCATGGCGCGCCTCGACATCGCAGAGCGCCGCATTCCGCAGGATGGCCGCATCGGTCTGACGCTGGGTGGCAAGCTTGTCGATGTGCGTGTGTCGACCCTGCCGAGCCGTGCAGGCGAACGCGTCGTGATGCGTATCTTGGATAAGGAAAATGCAGGCATATCGCTCGATTTGCTCGGCATGTCGGAAGAAACGCTCAAAATCCTCAATGAGGCATTGGCCGAACCCAACGGCATCATATTGGTCACAGGACCAACGGGTTCGGGTAAAACGACGACCTTATATGCGGGCCTCAAGCGATTGAACGATGGCACGCGCAATATCCTCACCGTCGAAGATCCGGTGGAATATGCCGTGGAAGGAATCGGCCAGACTCAGGTGAATGCCAAGGTCGGCATGACTTTTGCCGCAGGACTGCGCGCCATACTGCGTCAGGATCCCGATGTCGTCATGGTCGGCGAAATCCGCGATCGTGAGACGGCCGATATCGCCGTGCAGGCTGCGCTGACGGGGCACCTCGTGCTGACGACCGTGCACACCAACGATGCACTGGGTGCTATCACGCGGATGCGCGATATGAAGGTCGAGCCATTCCTGCTCGCCTCCACCTTGCGTGCTGTCATTGCTCAGCGCCTAGTGCGCCGTCTATGCCCAAGCTGCCGCCAGACGGTTCAGGCCGATGGCAACGCGGCGTCGTTGTTGGGCTTTGACAAGGGCACGGCGGTCTTCAAGGCCGTTGGCTGTCCAGAGTGCAACAATACAGGGTTCCAAGGCCGCATCGGGGTGTTTGAAGCGGTCCGTGTCGATGACACCATTCGCCGTCTCATCAACGATGGGGGCGACGAAGCCATCCTTGCGCGCCATGCCTTTGTGAACCAGCCCAATTTGAGCGCAGCCGCGCGCAAACTGGTGCGTGCGGGCCACACGACACCCGAAGAAGCCATTCGCATTTCGCGCCGCGAAGACATTGTAGATGCCTGAATTCGCATATCATGGGATTGACCCGGATGGCCGCGAACAACGCGGGCGAATAGCTGCGGCCAATGATGATGCCGCGCGCGATCGGCTGACATCCAAGAATCTCTATATTGTGAGCGTCGCACCGGCGCCAGCGCGCGTGTCGGCACTCGCTAGCCTGCCGATTAAGCGGCAGCCGCGTTTGAATGCCAAGCAGCTCACTTTGTTTACCCGGCAATTGTCGTCATTGGCGCAGGTTTCTCCGTTGGAGGAAGCGTTGCGGACGATCAGCCGCCAAAGCGAGCAGCCACATGTCCGGCAGATACTGACCGAAGTGCATGCCGGCGTGGTCGAGGGTCAACGCCTGTCTGAAGCCATGCGCCGTGAAGGCAAAAGCTTTCCGCCATTATACCGCGCGATGATTGCGGCGGGCGAGGGGGCGGGCACGTTGCCGCTAATTACGGAACGTCTTGCGATATTGCTCGAACGGCAGGCCGAGATGCGCGGCAAGTTGATTGGTGCGCTGGCCTATCCGGCGATTTTGTCGCTGGTCGCAATTTTGGTGGTGATGGGCCTCATGGTCTCGGTGGTCCCGCGTGTTGTCGAACAGTTTGACAATGTCGACCAGCAATTGCCGCTGATTACGCGCATCGTCATTGGCATATCTGCGTTTTTGGCGAATTATTATTGGGTGATTATTATCGCTGTCATCCTTGGGGGCTTGCTATTTGCGCAAGCGCTTAAGCGGCCCGCGTTTCGCCTGTCGGTTGACCGCAATGTTCTGCGCATTCCCTTGCTTGGGAAGCTGCTGCGCAACCTGCACGCTGCCCGTATGGCGCGCACATTGGCAACGATGGTCGCAAGCCGCTTGCCGTTGCTAGAGGGTCTTCGCCTGACGGGTGGCACCATTCGCAATAAAGTGCTCTCCGCCGCCAATGACGATATCGTCGAATCGGTGCGGAGCGGGGGCAGTCTGTCGGGCGCGATGCGCACGAGCGGTGTTTTCCCACCGCTGCTGGTATATTTGACCGCAAGCGGTGAGAGCGCCGGGCAGTTGGATATAATGCTCGAACGCGCGGCCGAATATCTTGAGCGTGAATTTGATAATTTCACCAGTACAGCGCTGTCGCTTCTCGAACCACTCATCATCGTCGCAATGGGCGGCGTTGTTGCTGTCATCATATTGGCAATTTTGCTGCCTATACTTCAACTCCAAAACCTCACGGGACTTTAGTCATGCTCCGCATCATTTTTAATCTGTTCACCGACACAAGCCGTCCGTCCGCGAAATTCAGCCGCAAGGCTGTGGCGGCACAGCGCAATGGCTTCACCTTGGTCGAAATGATGGTGACCTTGTTCATTCTGGCGCTGCTGACGACCATCGTCGCACTCAACGTCTTGCCCAACCAAGACAAGGCGATGGTGCAAAAGGCAAAGGCCGACATCGCGGTCTTGGGACAAGCGCTTGAGACATATCGTCTGGATAATTTGACATATCCAGATGCCGGTGCCGGATTGCAGGCTTTGGTCACGCCGCCTGCCGCTGCTGGCATGCGCAGCGCGGGTTATATCAAAAAACTGCCGTCGGATCCGTGGAACCGCCCGTATCAATATACGACGCCGGGCAAGAACGGCGCTTTTGACATCTACTCGCTTGGTGCCGATGGCGCGCCGGGTGGCGAGAATGAAAATGCCGATATTTACGGCGACTAAGCCGTCCATCCATACCAATGTAAAAGCCAATGAACGCGGTTTCACTTTGGTGGAACTGATGGTGGTTATTTTCATCATCGGCATTGCGAGTGCGGCGGTCGTCATGACGGTGCAGTCAACCAATCGCAGTGCACGTGATGAGGCGGAGCAATTTGCCGCGCGCGTTGCTGCTTTGCGCGATCACGCCATATTGCAGTCGCGCAGCATGGCGGTAACCGTGCGCCCGTCGGGCTATGGCTTTGAGGCGCGCAATGCTGGCGCGTGGCAACCATTGTCCGAGGCACCCTTTACGGCGACCGATTGGAAAAGTGGCACCTCTGTGCACATGGCTGGTGCGCGGCAAATGCGCATCGCCTTTGACAGCACGGGTATGCCGTCAAGCGCGGCCAATATCACGCTCAAGCATGATGCGGCGACCGTAACACTTGCGCTGGCCGCGACCGGGGACGTGCGCATTGTCCGGTAATTCACAACCAACACAAAATGGCTTCACCTTGCTGGAGATCATGGTTGCGCTGGCGATTTTCAGCCTTGCTGCACTGGCGATGGT
>JBEEIJ010000044.1:0-23346 GCA_041169905.1 Pseudomonadota bacterium
CCAATGACATAGGCAATGTCCGCAGGCGTATGACCAGGGACATGGAGAACGGTGACGTCCAGCTTCCCAATTTGGAAATGGTCGCCATCGGCAAACAGCCGGTCAAAGTCGGACCCATCACGTTGAAAATCAGTGCCTGCGTTGAAGAGCTTTCCGAACACATTCTGGACGGTGACAATATGTTCGCCAATCGCGATTTTGCCGCCAAGCTTTTGCTGCAGATAAGGTGCTGCTGACAGGTGGTCGGCATGCGCATGGGTTTCGAGCAGCCAATCAACGGCCAAGCCCTGCTGTGCAACATATGCGATAATGGCATCCGCCGATGCGAACGAGGTCCGGCCAGAAGCAGGATCGAAATCAAGCACGCTATCAATAATCGCAGCCTGCTTGGTTTCAGGATCGTGGACGACATAGCTGACCGTGAAAGTCGGCTTGTCGAAAAAGGCACGAATTATCGGAACGCCCTTTTGGGCATCACTCACCTGCGCGATGGCATTTTCTAACGCTGAGTCGGGCATGGAAAACTCCTATAAATTCATATTTACATAAATTGTGTAATCGATTATCAATGTTGCGTCAATAAGTGTCTCGTGGCAGCGCCGACAAATGAACAGGATGAAGAAATGAACGACATGCCAGCAGTTCCCTCACAGCCCATTAGGATCGGCGAAACAGCGCCGGACTTTCGCGCGCGAACCACGCTCGGGGAGCGAAGCCTGTCAGAATATCGAGGGCAATGGCTCATCTTGTTCTCGCACCCTGCGGACTTTACGCCCGTGTGCACAACAGAATTTGTTGCACTTGCCAAGTCGGCCGCTGCGTTCGAAGCAACTGGTTGTGCATTGCTCGGGCTTTCCGTGGACAGCATCCATTCGCACATTGCGTGGGTGACTGCGATTAAACATACATTTGGGGTGAATGTGCCTTTCCCAATCATTGAAGATCCCTCCATGGCGATTGGCCGCGCATATGGCATGATTGACGATACTGCAGCCGATAGTTCCGCGGTGCGCTCAACCTATTTCATCGATCCCGACGGCATCATTCGTGCCATCACGACTTATCCGCATAATGTGGGGCGCTCGGTCAGTGAAATGCTGCGCCTTCTTTACGCATTGCAAGCTACTCAAGGCGGCGCTGGCCTTGCTCCAGAAGGATGGCAGCCAGGGGACAAATTGCTTGCATTACCAATTATAAACAGCGCCGAAATCAGTGGTGACGATGATTGGTTTTGCCATTTGGCCGACACGAAATGACGTCGCTTTTTGAAAGTCGCGATCGTGCCGTAAAAGCGGCGGATAAGCTAAAAGTCTATGCGCAGCCGCAACGGCTCATGATCTTATCTTGCCTTTTGCACGGCGAACGCACGGTGAGCGAAATAGATGCCGCAACGGGCATAGGCCAACCTGCGCTTAGCCAGCAACTTGCGGAACTGCGCCGCAACGAACTCGTCAAAACGCGCCGTGCGTCAAAGCAAATCTGGTATGATTTAGCGGATGATAAAGTCTGCTTATGCGTTCGCAGCATGGAAGCCATCCTTGGAGACGAAGGCGATGTGGGGCAAATGTTGAATACCGCCCTGCAACTGAACAAGCCTGAGGTAAGCCCACCCCCGGCACGTGGCGCGGCAGGATTCGCGCGCATCATGTAACGGGCTAAAAATGCTCGGATCGTGTTCGGACTTTTTAGGAACCCGTTAAACATCTGATCTAAAAACCAAATTTTATAGAGCCGAATCTTGCCAAGCTTGGGGTCGAGGGTTCGAATCCCTTCGCCCGCTCCAATGATTTTAATAACTTAGGTGATAGCGCCTTTGCTGCCAAAAGCGGGCTTGCAGCCTGCGTTTTATTAGCTTTCTGATTGGAGCGCCCGCGCAAAAATCAAGGAAATTCGGCGTGCCTCCAAAAACGGATGAGCGAGCTCATCCATAACGCTTTGGGACTGGTCCGCCTAATCCTAAACCCCACAAAAGTCACATTTGCCCGGGAACAGCCGTTGGTGTGGAGCACCATTCGCCAGCATTCCAATTGGAACAGCTTGCCCTGTCGAAAACCTAAGCGGCCTTCGTCCTTGATTAGGTGTCATGGCGGCTTCTGGAGCGATAGCAGACTATGCGGTTTTGGCTAAGCGGCACCATGATGACGCTTGATTTCTCCCACCGTTGCTGTCATCAAATCCTGATAACGTTCACAACGAAGTTCTGGAGTGGGTTTGATGCGGTTAAGGGGATCGATGGCACTGATGGCCTTCGTGTCGGCGGAATGTGTTTCGGCGGTAACGTACCCACAGACTGCGACGCCTTCAGCTGCGACGACTGCAAATGTTGCCAACTGGCCAGCGGCCCAAAGTCCTGCGGCGATTACCGATAAGAAAACCGAAGACGCAATAACGGCGTTGATTTCAAAAATGACGTTGGAGCAGAAGGTCGGTCAAATCATACAGGCGGACATCAGCGCAATCACGCCTGAGGATCTAAAGACATACCCGCTGGGGTCCATCCTTGCGGGCGGCAATTCCGGGCCTTATGGCGACGAACGCGCTGACGCTGCCAAATGGGCGCAGCTGGTGAGTGCGTTTCGGGATGCGTCACGTACATCAGGCGCTGGTGTACCCATATTATTTGGCGTCGATGCGGTCCATGGGCATTCAAACCTGCCGCAGGCGACCATCTTTCCGCATAATATCGGACTTGGCGCGGCCCGCGATGTGGGCTTAATCCAACGCATTGGCAAAGCCACTGCAGCCGAGATTTCAGGCAGCGGGATTGAATGGACCTTCGCGCCAACGCTCGCCGCACCGCAAGATTTGCGCTGGGGCAGAACCTATGAAGGCTATTCCTCCGATCCTGCGCTGATTGCGGATTATGCCGGTGCGATGACCATAGGCTTGCAAGGCAATCTTGTCGCAGGTGCACCGTTGGATGCCACGCATGTTGCCGCAACTGCCAAACATTTCCTCGCGGACGGTGGCACCATGGACGGTCGCGACCAAGGCGATGCCCAGATCAGCGAAGCCGAACTGGTTGCAAAACATGCGCAGGGTTATCCCGCATCTATCAACGCAGGCGCGCTGACCGTTATGGCGAGCTTCTCAAGCTGGAACGGAGTGAAGCATCATGGCAATGCCTCTCTTCTGACCGATGTCTTGAAGAACCGGATGGGCTTTGCCGGGCTGGTCGTTGGCGATTGGAATGGTCATGGCCAAGTCGCGGGCTGTTCTGCGACCGATTGCGCTGCGGCCATTAATGCCGGGCTTGACCTGTTCATGGCGCCTGACAGCTGGAAGGGTTTGTTCGCATCAACGCTGGCAGCGGCGCGGGATGGCCGGATCACCGCCGCACGGTTGGACGATGCGGTGCGGCGGATCGTGCGCGTGAAATACAAACTTGGCCTCATGGGCGATGCGCCGACTGTGCGGGGGCAAACATCTTTGGTTGGCAAGCAAGAGCATCTCGATCTTGCGCGTGAGGCGGTGTCAAAATCACTGGTGCTGCTCAAGAATGATGACGGCGTTCTGCCTATTCGCAATGGCAGCAACGTTCTGATCGCCGGTTCCGGCGCGGACAATATGGCGATGCAGGCCGGCGGCTGGACGATTAGCTGGCAAGGCACGGATACCACTGCTGCCGATTTCACCAATGGCCAGACGATTGGCCGTGCGATTTCGGAAGCGGTTAAAACAGGCGGCGGGACGGCCAATATTTCGGCAACGGGTATTTTTGAAAAGAAGCCTGATGTGGCGATCATCGTCCTGGGTGAAAAGCCTTATGCCGAGTTTGAAGGCGATGTGCCAAACCTCGCATTCCGGCCCCAGCCTGCCGAAGAGGAAATGATCGCGCGATTGAAGGCGCAGAATATTCCTGTTGTGGTTCTGTTCCTATCTGGACGGCCCATGTTTACCGGCAAGCTTATCAACCAAGCCGACGCTTTTGTGGCTGCATGGTTGCCGGGTACACAAGGCCGGGGTGTCGCCGATGTGTTGGTCTCTGGCGCAAACGGAAAGCCGATGCGCGACTTCACGGGCCGCCTGCCTTTCAGTTGGCCAGCGGACGCCCGGTCACCAATCGATGCGCCGCTTTTCCCGCTCGGCTATGGCCTCAATTACACGCAATCGAACAAGCTTGCTCCGGTGAACGAAGACCCGCGCGTCGATTTGTCATCGCTGACCATCGCCACGCAGTATTTCGTCCGGGGCAAGGTGCCCGCACCTTGGAATTTGCAGATGGACGGTTCGATTAGCGCGCGGGCTGTTGATATGTCCGCGCAGGAAGATGCGCGCCAATTCACGTGGAACGCGGATGGTGCCTTTGTTGTCAACGGGCCTGCTGTCGATTTGAGCAAGCCGTTGAAGGAAGACTGGTCACTGCTCATCGACTGGCGCATTGATCAGCCCGCGACCGGGCCAGTCATGCTGTCCTTTGGTGGCGCTGCGCTTGATATACACACCACGATGCGCGCGTTGCCCACAGGGGTGCCCACACAAACCCGCATTCCACTGCGTTGCTTTGCCGCGGCTGGTGCGAAGTTCGACGCGGTCGGTTCCCCGATACGTATGCAGGCGGCGAAAGGCCTTGTTGCGACAATTCGCAACGTTCATATCGAAACAACAAAAAAAGGCGCGTCCTGCCCCGGCAAAATGCGCTAAAACCAAGGGAGAGAGAAGATGGCATTGGCACCCGGCGCATCTGCGTCAGCAGATAATGGCGATACCCATATCGACGCACCGCAATTGCAATTGTTCGTGATGGGGCTGTTCTTCATCTTCGGCGGCATCACAAGCCTCAACGATGTTATCATCCCGAAGTTAAAAGAGCTGTTTACGCTGAATTACACGCAGGCGATGCTTGTGCAGTTCTGTTTCTTTGCCGCTTATGCCGTCATCGGCATTCCCGGCGCGCGGCTCGTTAAGAAAATCGGGTATATGCGCGGCGCGGTTGCCGGCCTTTTGACGATGATGGCTGGATGTTTGTTGTTTATTCCAGCGAGCCAGACCGCGACCTATGGCGTATTCCTGTTGGCATTGTTTGTATTGGCAAGCGGTGTGGTCATTGTCCAAGTGGTTTCCAACCCCTTGATCTCGATGCTTGGTAAACCTGCCACGGCGCATAGCCGCCTGACCTTTGCTCAGGCGTTCAATTCGCTTGGCACCACGGTTTTCCCGATCGTTGGTTCTATCCTTATTCTTGGTAGCCTTGCGACGGTAACCGCTGACCAACTATCCGGTGTGGAGCTTGACGCCTATCGCACTGCAGAGAGCCAAGCCATTGTGAACGGCTATTTAGGTATTGCAGTGGCACTGGCGATTGTTGCCGCAGTGGTATGGCTGTTTCGCGATGCGCTGAAGGGCGAAAAGCATGAGGCGAGCGAGGGCTTGGCTGGCCTCGACTTATTGAAGCGGCCTCGTTTCGGGTTCGGTGCTTTGTGCATTTTCTTATATGTCGGCGCCGAAGTCGCGATTGGTTCGCTCATCGTCAATTATTTGATGCAAGATCATGTGATGGCTTTGCCCGAGCAGGACGCTGGAAAACTTATTGGTCTATATTGGGGCGGCGCCATGGTGGGCCGATTCATCGGCTCTGTAGTGCTACGTGTGCTGAGCCCGGGGAAGGTGCTGGCGTCGGTATCGGTGGCCGCAATCGCACTGCTGATCTTTTCCACACAAAGCACGGGCGAAGTTGCTGGCTATGCCTTGTTGGCCGTGGGCCTGACCAATGCGATCATGTTCCCGACCATATTCACGCTGGCCTGTGAAAAGCTCGGGCCACGCGCGGCCGACGGTTCTGGCATCATCAACGTCGCTATCGTCGGCGGCGCTGTTGTTCCGCTGCTCACGGGCATCATCGCTGATGTGACCGGAAGTCTGGCGATAGCGTTTACGTTGCCGATGCTGTGCTATGCGATCATCGCGGCATTCGGTATCTACGCACGTAAGCCTGCCTAATCGCGCGCGTGCTGGCGCGGCATTGTTGCCAATAACAGGCACGCGATGAGCGCCAGCACCGCTAGCAACAGAAACAGGCTGCCAAAGCCATAAGCGGGCACTAAAGCCAGGGTTAGCCATGGCATGATGAGCGATGGCACGGTGTTTGTCAGATTGAAAATACCCAAATCCCGTCCACGCGTTTGTGGACGGGGGAGCACCCTCAACGTCTGGCTTGAGTGCAGCGCCAGAAACAGGCTGCTCGCCAAGCCAAAGACCACATAGCCGGCAATGGCGACCGGTAAAGATGACGAAACTGACATGATGATCAATCCGGCCGACGCTGCCGCTGCCCCACAAATGAGCGGCAGAATGGGACGGTTTGCGCGGTCAGACCAGCGGCCGGCAGCTAATGCTAAAAACACAGCCGTACCCAGAACAAGCGCAAAGATATTCGCAGCATTATTTTCCCCAAAATCCGGATCGAGGCTGCGGAACCATAAAAGAAGAAACGCAAATAATGACGCTTCCGCAATTTGTATCAATAAGCGCGCAATCCACATTTTAACCGCGGCGTGCCGTGTTACGGCGCTCTGTTCCCCATCGATTGTTTGATCTGTCGGCGCGGTATTCAGCCCCGGCATCGATATCGGTCTGCCAAAAATCAGCACCGGACTGACCATGGCTATCACCAACATCGCGATAATGATTTCACGCTGCTCCGATGGAACCGCATCGTTCATCGTGACAAACGCGCCTGAAAGCGCGCCCATACCGGGCGCGAGCGCCAATAGACCGCCAAGGAAGCCCTTTTGGGAATCGGGAATGGTGTCACCGGCCCACGCGGTTAAGGGCGCGAGCATCATGTTCAGGCCAATTTGCCAGAAAATGATGATGGCGATCATCGCCGCCGGGCTCTTGGCATAAGCTGTGGCGAGGAGCAAAGCCGTTGATATGGCTAATCCGGCGTATATCCACGGGCGTCGTGCGCCGGTTTTGTCACTGGCCCATCCGAAGACGATATTGGCCACGCTTGCGGCTACAGCGCCCACAAAGGCCGCTATTGCCAACATACTAAGGGTGCCATTGCCGGAGATGTCTGTCGCGCGCAGCGGCAGCAATATCGTCAGAAACGGCATATAGGCGACAGCACCGCCAGATACGGCGAGCGCGTACAAATACATGAACGTTGCCGACTGCCGGCTGCTGTCGGTAGATTTAGGCCCGACCATGTGCAGACGGTGGTGCGGTGCTGCTGCGCTCAATAAGGCTGCCTTCAATAACAACAGGTTGATGCGGCACAAGCGCGTCACCATTGGTAATCAATAGCTCCACCGCCTTTGAAAAGGTTGCGGCAATGGGCTGATCAACCGCAGTGAGTTCGGGCACCGTAAAACGCACAACGGGCGTATTGTCGAAACTGATAAGGGATAAGTCGCCGGGAATGTGTAAGTCCCGTGCTTTGGCCGCATCCAAAGCGGCGAGCGTCATTTGGTCATTGCTGCCGATGATCGCCGTGGGCGGGTCTTGCAAGTCGAGCAGCGCGTTGGCGGCCAGCACACCGCTGTCATATCCAAAATCGCCTCTGACGCATAACGCATCGCAGGAAAGGCCGGCGGTGGCCATCGCCTCACGCCACCCGTCGATACGCCAATTGGATAGGTCATATTCCTCAGGGCCGGCAATGAAACCGATCCTGCTATGGCCCAGCGCGATGAGATGTTCGGTTGCACGTCGGGCCGAGCCCTCGTCATCCATCGTCATCGCAATTCCCGGCCCCGTGGTGATCGATCCGATACGGGCGAAGGGAATTTTGCGTTTGGCAAGAAATCCGGTGATGAGCGGATTTTCAGAGTGGGGTGGCGTCAGGATGACGCCGTCTGGCTGAAGCGCGGCAATGGCTGCACCCAATTCGCGCTCGACATGGTCATTATGGGTATCGACCAGCTCAAAGATCATCCGGTATCCATGTTCGGCACATTTCAACATGCCGCCCAAAAGCATTTGGTCTACCCAGTCAGACCCTTGGCGGTTCCGCCAATCCGCAATCGTGCGTTCCCGGTCGTTGATCGCAAGGATCAGGTACGAACGTGATCCGCTCATCCGTTGCGCCGCGATGGACGGGACATAGCCAAGCTTATCAATAGATGCCTGCACCCGTTCCTGCATGGCAGGCCGGACGTTAGGCTCATTATTGATGACGCGGCTTACCGTTTGCAGGGAAACCCCCGCATCGGCTGCGACATGTTTAATAGTGACGGCTTGGCGGCGTCTCGCCATAACTTACTTACTTTCTTTGTCGCCCCGCATGCAGGCCAGACCTTTTTCCTTGTCGCTGCTGCATTGGTAGATGCGGATCCAGTCGATCAAAAACGCAGCTGGTGTTACATTTGATGCAACGCCTTTATCGTTATTCTTCTCTGACAGGCCACCCCCAATGGCGAGGTTGGCCATGATGTAGAAGGGCTGGTCAAAAGGCGCAACGGGATTTGATTTCGCCAATGGAGAAGCTGTTTCCCAATCAAGGCTCGTGCGTTCCCAATATTTGCGGCCATCGAGATAGAAACGCATCACGCCTTCGCCCCATTCGAGCGTCCAGATGTGAAATTCATCCGAAGGCAAAGCGTTTGATGGCAGCGCCACGCGCGTATCGTGGAATTTGTTTTTCGGTGCGTAATCGCCAAAATGGATCGCACTAATCATACGATTCTCGCCAACACCGCCCGTGCATGTGTCGCACGTGGCGCCGAGGTTAACACCTTCCAAAATATCGATCTCGCCCGAAAGCGGCCAGCCGCCGTAGACGCTGTTGGCGGGCATCATCCACACGGCAGGCCAGGTGCCTTGGCCCCTGGGTGGTTTCGCACGAAATTCGACTTTTCCGTATTTCCAGCTTGAAATGCCGAGCGTCCGGATTTTGCCGGAGGTATATTCCTGCGTTTTTTGCGGATAGGGCTTATTCGAAAATTCGGGAGGCAGATCGGGACCTGTAAATGTCTCTTTATGCGCAATTAAATGCAGATTTCCGTCGGCGACCTTGATGTTCTTGGGCCTATCCGTGTAGCATTGCCGTTCCTGATTGCCGCCGCCCCAGCACGATTTTTCAGGTATCCATTTTTTGCGGTCCAATTTGCTGCCATCAAACTCGTCGGCCCACACAAGTGTCCAGCCCTCGTCTGAAGCGTGTGCTGTGGCCGCCGTTGTCCAGCACGCCGTCAAACCGATCACAGCACCAAGCAAAGCAATTTTGGGCAGCATAGCTTTCTCCTGAAATGCGGGCTGAAAGAAAAACGGACCCAAGTCATATGACCAAGGTCCGCTTTTCCGCAACACTGATGCTACCTATTAGAATTCAAATCGCGCAAGGAAAGTGAAACGTCGATCGTTCCGGAACGCCGAGCGCGTTGCGCGGGTGCCGTCAAAATCGATCACTTGTGATGTCTGTGTGACTTCATCAAGCAAGTTCACGCCCTGAATGCCGAGTTTCAATTGCTTGGTCACAGAAACAAAGATTGATCCGTCAAGCTGCCCTGTTGCTTCGCCATAAATGGGCGAGAACGGGAAGATGACGTCGCGCGGTGTCTGCACAAATTCAGACCGCCAGTTATACGCCAAGCGGAATGACAACGGACCTTTTTCGTAGAATCCGACAGCATTGACCGTGTGCTTCGAGACGCCAGCCAACGGCAGACCGCCCGAAAGCGGGCTCTGTTCAGAACCGAGCGAAGCGTTGTTGAAATCGCCGGCATCGACATAGGTATATGTCAGACCGGCGCCCAAACCGCTCAATAGGCCAGGCAGGAAGTCGTAAGTTTGCTGGTAAGCAACTTCGACGCCCTTCAATGTTCCGCCATCGCTATTCACCGGTGTGTTGAACAGAATATCGGTGTTGACGCCCTTTGGCGTGACAAAGGGACGCACTATGGCGCCGCTATTCACGATATTGCTGATGTCCTTTACAAAGCCGGAAACCGTCAACGAGCCGATGTCTGCCCAATACCATTCGACAGAAAGGTCATAGTTCACGGACTCAACTGGGCGAAGGAAACGGTTGCCCGTGTTGATGGCAAGCAATGGACCCGTAGCCAAAAGCCCACCGGCGCGCAGATTGTTGGTGTTGTCATATGCGCCGCCGCCCGATGTGAACGCGGATAGATCTGGCCGGGAAATACCCTTTGAGATTGCACCACGCACCAAGACACCATTGCCAAAATCAAGCTTTGCGTTGAAGTTGGGCAGCCAGTTTGTGTAGCGGATGTTGAGCGGGTCGGAAATGACCTCTCCTGTAAACAACGACGCATATGTCGCTTGGCGCGCGGCTGACAAGCCACAATAGCCAGGCACCGGTGTGATGTTGTTGGAAAGAATAAAGGCGCATGAGCCCTGTACTTCCGCCAGCTGAACTACGCCGTCACGGTTGCCGTTATTGTCGAAGAATTCAGGCGTGGGTAAGCTGAAAGACCCACCGCTACGCACGGTTGTGCTGACATAGCGCAGGCCGATATTGCCGCTGAGTTTTGTGCCGCCAAAGTCGGCGCCAAAATCAATGCGTGCATAGGCAGCGGACGTGCTTTCTTCGACGTCCGAAATTTCACCAGCTGTCCATGGACCACCGGGAAGATTGCCGGCGCGTGCTGAAATCGGGAACCATGCGTTAGGTGTCAGCGTGGACCCGGTAATCGCATTCGCCTGCGTCCGGATAGCGCCGCTCAGATAGTCCGCAACCATATTGTCGCCGCCGAAGAAGAAGGCAGAGCCATCGCCAAGCGGAACCGGCGCATTACCGCGCTGGAAGTTGTCACCAAATGGGTTGCGCAAATTGGCCGAGTTCGGGAAGTCGCGAACATAAGCGCCGCCGCAGCCGAATGCCTGGAAGTCGCCGCAGTTCCAGTTACCGCCACGTCCTGTCCACGGTGCACCCAAATTGCCCCAGTTGGAGAAATTCGCGCTGCGCGTTACGCGGTTACGGTCACCCCAACGTGCGCCAAACCGGGCCTTTTTGAAAAAGCCGTCATCGCTGACGTCATATTCGGCATCGGCGCGCATGCTGGTCAATTCACCTTCATTCTTCACCTGATTGTCGATGAGGAACCAGTAAAAGGTCTTGCTCGGGTCATTGAAATAGCTCGACGGCGATGTAGCGAGGCCGGGCTGCAAAAACTCGACGAGCGGCGTGCTGCCACGGTTGTCGATACGCACATCGGAATAGGTCTGCATTGCAGAGATGAAGCCGTCTTCAGTACGGTCCGATTTAATGTGCTGCACTTCAAAGTTGAAGCGAAGTCGATCAGTCGGGCTCAGCTTGATATGCGCTGAAAAATCCTCTGTCTTTGCTGTGTCTTCGCGTTGGAAGCGGAGCAATTCAGTTGGAATACCACGGCCACCGGTAAATGGCTGGAGCTGGGTTAATGTACCCGCAACAAATTGGTTGTCATCATAGATTGCAGTTGTGCCTGGTGCGAGCACTGGAAACAGCGCATCGTCATTGACCAAAGCCAAAGCGGCATATTCATTTAACGTAGCGTTGGTTGCTGCACGCAGATATTCCACGGTGACCTCAGCACGGCCATCATTGCTTTCCCACTGACCAACGGCCGAAAATGAATTGCGGTCACGATTCAGGTCGGTTGTGCGAACGCCGGCACCTTTCGGGACAAAAACGGAATTTGCAGGTGGAAAGTTGGACGCGTTCAAAGTTGTGCCGCTGCCGAAACCGCCAGATCCGACGGGACGCACGCGGATACATGGGCCAGTCAGTGAACGGTCGCGATAGCAAGGATCGGTAATTTGCGATGCGTCGGTGCGGGTTGCCAATTCCGATTGGCTGTAGGCGAGCTGCACGCCAAAGGTACCAATGCCTGTTTCAAATGTATTTGAACCCAGAATGGAAAAGCCCGGCGACCATTTTTTGGCCATGTCCCCATAATTGCCTTCAATCGCGCCAGCGACATGAAAGCCCGGTTTGTCGAGCGGCTTGCGCGTCACAAGGTTGACGGAGCCAGAGATATTGCCTTCCAGCATGTCCGAGGTTGAGTTTTTGAAAACCTCGACACGGCCCAACAATTCAGGCGAAACGTCATTGAACGACAATTCCCGCCCACCATTGGCCGAAAAGATTTCGCGGCCGTTCAGGTTCGACAGGACATATGGCAATCCGCGAATAACAACGCCTGAACCTTCAACCGAAAAGCGGTCGGGGTCATTACGCTGTTCAAAACGCGAGATGTTGATGCCAGGAACGCGTTGCAATGCTTCTGCGACGGAACGATCGGGCAGCGCGCCAATATCTTCGGAGGTGATGACGTCAACAAATGTGTCGGCTTCACGCTTTATGCTCTGCGAGTCTGCGAGAGATTTTTTATAGCCGCTCACGATGATCGCGTCTTCAGCATCAGCGCTTTCCGCCGCTTCAGCGGGCTGTTCAGCCGTTTGTGCGAAAACCGGCTGCGCTGCACATAGTGCAATACTGGATGCCGTCGTCAAAACAGCAAGGCGCTGCGATCGCGATGCTCCGAATAAAGATTTGCGTGCCAAATGACCCTCCCTGATGTCGATTCGGAGGATGTAAACTCCCCCATTACCTTAACACATATCCACAATTGAGAGCGTTCACAAGAGACAAAAATGAACGTTCACAATTTGCAGTTCTGGTCTATATCACTATGCAAGACGTTTAAGGGAGAGGTCGGATGGCAATCGAGCACATCATCATTGTGGGCGGTGGAACCGCGGGCTGGATGGCGGCTGCTGCGCTGTCCCGTATTCGCGCGGGTCGTCCCGTGGCGATTACGCTGATCGAATCGGAAGAGATCGGAACCGTCGGTGTTGGCGAGGCGACGATACCGCCGTTTCTGGACTTTAACCGTTTGCTCGAAATCGACGAGCGCGACATGCTCTCCATGGTCCAAGGCAGTTTCAAGCTTGGCATTCAGTTCGTCAATTGGGGCAAGATCGGCGACAGCTATATCCACCCCTTTGGCAATTATGGCTATCAGGTCGATGGCATTTCCTTTCACCATGTGTGGCACAAATATCAGCAAGCCGGCGATAAGCGCCCCATTCAGCTTTTCAACGTCGAAACAATGGCCGCGCATTTCGGGCGCTTTGCGCGAACGGAAGATTACCAACGCGACGATTTGCCGCCTGTTAACTACGCCTATCATATCGACGCTGGACGCTACGCCCGATATTTGCGCAATTATGCAGAAACGCGCGGCGTTGTCCGTCGTGAAGGCAAAATTTCTGATGTTACATTAGACAATGAAAGCGGGTTTGTATCGTCGGTGACCATGGAAAATGGCGACGTGTTGAAGGGCGATCTGTTCATCGATTGCTCCGGCTTCCGCGGCCTATTGATCGAACAGGCGCTGAAAACGGGTTATGACGATTGGTCCAATTATCTGCCCTGCAACCGCGCGGTAGCACTGCCATGCTTACGTGAAGATGGCAGTGGCCCATTACCCTACACCCGCGCAACCGCCCATTCGGCGGGATGGCAATGGCAGGTGCCGTTGCAGCACCGCAACGGCAACGGCCATGTCTATTGCAATGAATATATGTCTGATGACGAGGCACATTCTATTCTCATCAACAATATTGCTGGCAAACCCGGCGCTGAACCAAATTTTCTGCGTTTTGTGACAGGCCGACGTAAAAAGTTTTGGAACAAGAATGTTGTCGCGCTTGGTCTGGCATCGGGCTTTATGGAGCCTCTTGAGTCCACCTCTCTGCACCTTGTGAATACCGGGATTAACAAGCTGATTGCGTTGCTGTCGCTTGATGGGGTGACGCAAGCGCAAGAAGACGCGTTCAATCGCCTTACCGGCAAGGAATATGCGCGCATCCGCGACTTCCTGATCCTTCATTATAACAGCACAACGCGTGACGACAGTCCGTTCTGGAACTATTGCCGCAACATGCCCGTGCCCGACAGCCTTACCGAGAAGGTCGAGCTGTTCCGCCAAAACGGCCAAATATTCCGCGAAGATGACGAGCTATTTACCGAAACCAGCTGGGCCGCGGTCATGATGGGACAAGGTATCAAGATGGGTGGGCACAACGCCATGGCAGACGCGGTGAGAGAACCAAATACGCGCCGCGAAATTGACGAAATGGAAAAATCGATCCAGTTTGTGGTCCAGCATATGCCGTCACATGGCGAATATCTGAACCGATATTGCCCCGCCCCTGCTTGAAAAAGGCAATTTCCCTAATCAAACTGGGTTTCAATCGGCCAAAGCCACATCTTTTTTTTCCAGTGCCCCGAGCTCGCCTGATTCACGGGCTTTTCGGCCGTACACCAACTCGAACAATGGGCTTGCCATCATCGTGGTGACAATCGCCATAAGCACCAGCATTGAAAATAATGTCGGTCCGATTATGCCTTTTTGCAGGCCGATGTTGATGATGATGAGTTCCATTAAACCACGCGAGTTCATCAAAGCGCCGATACCCAATGCGGTGCGATTGTCTTCGCCCGCGACCCGCGCAGCGACATAGCACGCACCAAATTTGGCGACGATTGATCCCGCCAGAATGACCAGCGCGATCAACAGTAATGGAACCGTGTTGACCATATCCATGCGCGTGTTGAGCCCTGAATAGGTAAAGAACATCGGCAGCAATAGAACGACTGCTAGCGGCTCGACCTTTTTCTTTAACTCTTCAACGAACAGGCCGCGGGGCATAACAACCCCCAGAATGAAGCCGCCGAAAATTGCATGGATGCCAACTGCATCCATGATGAACGCGGACAGACAGAATGCAGCGATGGTTATGCCAAGCACAGTCATGCTCATTTCGCCCTCGCGCTCGACGATCCGGCCCAGCGGCGCGAAAATTTTGCGGCCAAACAGGATGATGAATGTCGCGTAGAGCAACCCACCACCGATTGCGAGAACGGCAACTCCAGGGCCTGCGCCAAAGGTCGCCAGCACCACCGCCAGCACACACCAAGATACTGCGTCGTCAAACGCACCGGCAGCAAGTGACAATGTGCCGAGCGACGTTTTTGCGAGCCCACGTTCGTTAATGATGCGCGCTAACATCGGAAACGCGGTAAGCGCGATGCAGGCTCCCATGAACAAAGTCGCGCTTGATTGCGGAATTCCGGGTGCAAATAGACCCGGAACAGTCAGCAGCCATGGGGTTATCAACACCGCAATCAAAAACGGTGCCACGATGCCAGCTAAGGATACGCTTATCGCGCTCTTTGCTTTGGATTTGAAATGGTCAAGTTGCAACGTTGTGCCGACCAAAAACATGTACAAGCCGACGCCCAGCTGTGCGCCCGAATATAGCACGTTTTTAGTCGGTCCGGGGAAAACCGCCGCCTGTGCATCCGCGAAAAAATAGCCAAATAATGATGGTCCGAGGATCACGCCCGCGATCATTTCGCCAA
The DNA here is from genome assembly GCA_041169905.1 of Pseudomonadota bacterium. GTDB lineage: Bacteria > Pseudomonadota > Alphaproteobacteria > Sphingomonadales > Sphingomonadaceae > Sphingorhabdus_B. The sequence continues at coordinate 15,320 of JBEEIJ010000044.1, forward strand.
CAACCTGCGGTTGACCTAAAAACTTTTGGCCCAGTTTGCCGACGATCCGACAGGTTAATATGATGATAGCTAACTGCAGAAAAAAGTGGACGCTAAAATCCGTCGGCGTGAAGCTATTCGCAGTCGCGGCTTGAGCGGGGCCGTTGGGATCCAGCACTTTGGAGAGCGTTTCTATTGCGCTTGCTAGCATTTCAGAAAACATACCCTCCCCTTTCCGGGATCACTTCTGCCGTCAGATCGATCCCGGCTGCTTAGGCGCCACGCACCCATGTGCTGCGCGCAAGACGGTATACCAATCCTGCAAGCCCATCATAATTGGCACGGTGGTAAGCCGAATCGGGCGCTAATTGTGCGGTCAGACGTTTGTGCGCGGTCCCAAGCGCATGATACGGCACGCTGGGTAGCAAATGATGCAATGCGTGGTAACGCAGGCCCACAGGCGCCCACAGCTCTGCCAGCAGGCCGGGGGGCGGGACGTTAACGCTATCGAGGAACTGGGCGGTCACACTCAGAGGCTCTCCGTCATTTTCCCATAAATGTGCGACAAGTGTGCGGACTTGGTTGAGCACGGCGACGCTTGCGACGATGGCAAGGAAGATAAGGAAAGACTGCAGCGGGATGAAACCGGTAAATACGCCGGTTAGCAGCGCAATCGACCAGATGCTTGCGGCGGTTTCCTGCACGATCCAGTTGCGATGCGCCTCGCCCTCGGCGGGTCTGCGCCGGAATGCAGGGTTGATCGCCAGACCCGAATATCGTTCGACCACCACGGTGCGCAATGCAGGGATGAAAAGCGAAAGCGGCGCAAGCACGGCGTTGCGGAACAGCAAAGCGACAGGCGCCAACAACGAAACGATAATGAACACAGGCAGCGTCCATGGCTTCATCAGCGCCAAGGGCAGATATTCGGGATCTTGGTCGGTGCCATAACGCGTGCGTGCATGGTGCAGGTTGTGGATGCCTTCATACATATAAGACGGCACGAGCAATGGCACGCCAATCACGGCGTTAAAGCCAAAGCGGAAACCCGGAAGCGCCGAATGCTTCACATGCGTGACTTCGTGAATGAAGCCGCCGGCGCGATATAGGCCAAGGATCGAGACCAAAGCTGCAACGCATTGAACCCATAGGGTTCCGGACATGATGGCCACCGCAAGTCCGGCATAGCCAACCAGCGCCGACAAAAGGAAATCCGACCAGAAAATGCGCGGGTTCGGCGCGGCAAGATCGCGCGTGAGTTCGGCAACCGCACGCAACATCGCTTTGTCATCAGGAACCTGTTTGAGACGCGCTGCGCGGCCAACCAGATCACCGCCGGAAATGGCGTCATCTGTGTGCGTGTGCGGGGTCAGTAACATTTCACTCATGCGCGTATCAATCTGCCTGTCGGAAGCTATCTGACCCTACATAGGCATTAGTCGTGGCGATAAAATGGCAGAATATATGAATTATGGCGACTTCCTATCACCCACACTTTTCGCGGGCTAAGCCTAACATGTGCACAGGCTTGCCAGCCGTGGGTTGGGCGCTAAACACATGGGCATGTTAGGTGTCTGTTATTATCCCGAGCACTGGTCCGAGGATCATTGGCCACGCGACGCGCAAAGAATGTATGATCTTGGGCTGCGTTATGTCCGGATTGGCGAATTTGCGTGGGGCCGCATCGAAAAGGCGGAAGGTATATTCGATTGGGCTTGGATGGACCGCGCAATCGACGTGCTCGGCGCGGCCGGGCTGAAGGTCGTGCTTGGAACCCCCACTGCAACCCCGCCCAAATGGCTGTGCGAAAAATATCCCGACATTTTGCCTGTCGATATTCACTCCGGCCAAGTCCGTGGCTTCGGATCGCGCCGCCATTATGACTTTTCGAGTGAAACATATCTGGAGCAGGCGGAACGCATCACTGCCGCCATGGCTGCGCGTTATGGCAGTCATCCGCATGTGGCCGGTTGGCAAACCGACAATGAATTGTGCTGCCACGATACGACCATGAGCGCATCGCCAGCGGCGCTGGAAAAATTCCGGTCTTATTGTGCGCAACGTTATGGTTCGATTGAGGCGCTGAATGCGGCGTGGGGCAATGTGTTCTGGTCAATGGAATATGACCATTTTGACCAGATCGACTTACCCTTTTTCACGGTGTGCGAAACCAACCCCGCGCATCGCTTGGCCTATCGGCGCTTTGCGTCGGAACAGGTCGTGCGCTTTCATGACGTCATGATTTCTGCGATTCGTCGCCACGCCGCGCCGCACCAGTGGGTGACGCATAATATCATTCCGCCAGCAACAACCGGCGTCGATAATGCCGCGCTGACCCGCGCGCTCGATTTTGTCAGCTATGACAATTATCCGCTCGGTTTTTCCGATCAGCTCATGGCCAAAGCATCGGCTGATGCATGGAAACCATTCATGCGCACCGGGCATCCTGATTTGGCGGCGCTCAATTTTGATTCGGTGCGCGGACTATCCAAAGGCGCATGGTGGGTCATGGAGCAGCAGCCCGGGCCCGTAAACTGGGCGCCGCATAATCCGCGTCCTGCGCCGGGCATGGTGCGGCATTGGACGCTTCAGGCTTTTGCCCATGGCGCGGCCTGCGTGGCCTATTTCCGCTGGCGGCAAGTGCCCTTTGCGCAAGAACAAATGCATGCCGGACTCAGACGGCCAGATGACATGCCCGCCGCGGCATGGGCGGAAGTGGAACAGGCCGCATCGGACATGCAGCGGCTTGGCGACTTGTCGGTTGTCGCGGCGAAGTCCCCTGTCGCCATCGTCATTGATCCGGTATCCGGCTGGGTCGACGACATTGAACGGCAGGGTGCGGGCTATCGCTATGATGCGGTCGTCTTCCAATATTATCGTGCGTTGCGTGGCCTGGGCGTGGATGTCGACTTTGTGTCCGCAGGTGACGCGCAGCTGGCGGGATATCGACTGGTCGTTGTGCCGACCATGGCGGTGGTCGACGATGCCGCGTTCGATGCGTTGCAGGCGAGCGACGGCCTATTGCTCTTCGGGCCACGCGCGGGCGCGAAGACTGATGAATTTTCGATAAGCGATGGCCTACCGCCCGGACGGCTGCGTGACTTTGTGCCGATCAAAGTCACGTCCGTCGAAACGCTCCGCGCGGATTGCGGTGGCAGCATTGCGTATAAAGGCGCGGCGTATGAAAGCGGCCGTTGGCGCGAGACGATTGAGGTTGGCGACGCTAACATCATCGCAACCTATGAAGATGGGGCAGCAGCAGCCGTCCGCGCAGGTCGCAGCATCTATCTCGCGACGCTGACGGACGATGCCTTTCTAACGAACTTGCTCGTCGATTTATGTGCGGAGGCGGACGTGCAGATTACGCCACTGCCGCCGACATTGCGCTTGCGCCGACGGGGTGAGCTGACGTTTGCGTTCAATCTGGATAGCGTCAGCGCGCGTGCGCCTGCACCAGCAGGTGCAGAGTTTGTCATCGGTGGTTCGGACATCGAACCTTATGGCGTTGCTGTCTGGCGTTAGCGTTCTTTGGTGGCGCTGAATTTCAGATCGGGATGCTTTTCCTGCTGATAACCAACATCCCATGACGAACGCGCCATAAACACCGGATGGCCATCGCGGTCCTTCGCCATGTTTCCGCCATTGAACGAGATGAATTGCGCCAGCGCCGTGTCCGACCCAATGAGCCAGCGGGCGGTATCATAAGGTGCCGGCTCCAGAAACGCATCGACCTTATATTCCGCCTCAAGCCGCGAAATCAGAACGTCGAGCTGCAGTTGTCCGACGACGCCAATCACCCAGTTTGAACCGATCTCCGGATAGAATACCTGAATCACGCCCTCTTCGCTTAGGTCATCCAGCGCCTTGCGCAGCTGCTTGGTCTTCGTGGGGTCACGCAACACGACGCGGCGCAAAATTTCCGGCGCGAAGTTGGGCAGGCCCGTGAAACGCACGTCGTTGCGTTCGGACAAAGTGTCGCCCACGCGCAAGGTGCCGTGGTTTGGAATGCCGATGATATCGCCGGGTTCGGCGCTATCCGCAATCTCGCGATCTTGCGCGAAAAACAGGATCGGCGAATGAATCGCAACCGGCTTGCCAAGTCCCGAAGGCGTGAGCTTCATGCCGCGTTTGAATGTGCCGGAGCACAATCGCATGAACGCGATGCGGTCACGATGCTGCGGGTCCATATTGGCCTGCACCTTGAAAATGAAGCCAGTGACTTCTTTTTCGGACGGATCAATGGCACCCTTTGAACTGGGTTGTGGGCGTGGCGGCGGCGCATATTTGGCGATAGCAGTGATAAGCTCGATGACGCCGAATTCTTTCAGTGCGGAGCCAAAGTAAACCGGCGTTAGATCACCATTTTGGAACGCGGTCAGATCGAACTCGGAATATCCAGCCTGGGCAAGCTCCGCCTCTTCGCGCAGTCGCGCGACGCCCGCGGGTGTGAGCACATCTTCTAGGCTTGTCGCATTCAGGCCGGCATGATCGCTGACTTTGCCTTCAAACGCCTTGCTGTCGCCCGATGGCTGGCTGAGGCGACCGCTGTTAAAGTCATAAAGCCCTTCAAACTCGCCGCCCATGCCCACGGGCCAGTTCATAGGGCACACATCGAGCGCTAGTGCATCGGCGACTTCATCGATCGTCTCAAATGCGGGGCGACCTTCACGATCCACCTTGTTGACGAAGGTGATGATCGGAACGCTGCGCAGGCGGCAGACTTCGAAAAGCTTGCGGGTCTGCGGCTCAATACCCTTTGCCGCGTCGACGACCATGATGGCAGAATCGACCGCCGTCAGCGTCCGGTAAGTGTCTTCAGAGAAATCCTCATGCCCCGGCGTGTCGAGCAGATTGAAGACAATGCCGTCTTTTTGAAACGTCATCACCGATGACGTCACCGAAATTCCGCGCTGCTGCTCGATCTTCATCCAGTCGGAACGCGCACGGCGCGCTTGACCGCGCGCCTTTACTTCGCCGGCCAAGTGAATGGCACCCCCTTGAAGCAAAAGCTTCTCCGTCAGCGTTGTTTTACCCGCATCGGGGTGGGAGATAATGGCAAAGGTTCGGCGGTTGAGCGTCATACCGCGCGGCTTAGGGATGATTGATTATCGCTTCAACCCGTTTGTCAGAAGGTCGGCGGCAATAGTCGCCACTTCAGCCGCATCACGATCTTCATCAAGGACACCAAAACGCAGCCCCAAAAACACGTTCATGCCGACAATGGCCCAGGCATGAACCTCCTCGACATCGTCCCGCACTTGCCCTTTGGTTGCGGCATCTTTCAAGCTGGCGAGATATCCGTTGACGGTATCTTCATAATGCGCGCGATAACTTGGCGGATCGACAAATTCAGCCTCGTCAATAATCCGGTACAGTTCTTTATGCTCGCGCACAAAATTCAGAAACTTTTTCAGCCCCTTGCGCTCGCCCTCAAGACGGTCTGGTTCCGCGGCGATCACGGGCCCTACCGTCTGCCGTACTTGCGCCGACATGTCGCGGACCAGCGCGCGGAAGAGCGAATCTTTGGAATCAAAATAGGTGTAGAAGCTGCCCAAAGCCACGCCGGCGCGCTGCGTAATCGACACAACGGAACTTTCGTGAAACCCCTTTTCGCCAAATTCGGCGGCAGCAGCATCCAGCAGCAGACGCAATGTTTTGCGGCCTCTTTCGGTGCGGGGTGTTTTTTCAGCCGGTGTCATTGTTGCTGATATGCCACGTTCGACCGACATTCGCTATATTTCCTAAAGTGACTAAGTTGAAACATGGTTCAACTTTCACTATACGCATATTTGGAAATGGGTAAAGGCCCGCATTTCAATCAGGAGAGTGACAATGAAATCCCCCAATATTTCGATGATCCGCGCAGCATTATTGGCCAGCATTGCCGTTTCCGGCTTGGCCGTGACCGCGCCTGTTATGGCGCAAGATGAAGCTGCGAGCGCGGACAGTGGTGATGAAATCATCGTCACTGCGCGGCGCCGTGAAGAAAATCTGCTCGATGTGCCCATCGCCGTCAGCGCATTTTCGGGCGAAGCGCTTGAGCTGCGGGGCGCGCTGGACCTGACCGACATTGGCAACATCACGCCGAACACCACGCTTGAAACATCGCGCGGTAGTAACTCGACGCTGTCGGCTTTTATTCGCGGTATCGGTCAACAAGATCCCGTGTCGGGTTTTGAACCCGGTGTCGGCATCTATCTGGACGATGTGTATTTGAACCGTCCGCAAGCTGCGGTGCTCGACATTTATGACGTAGAACGCATCGAAGTTCTGCGCGGGCCGCAAGGTACGCTGTACGGCCGCAACACCATCGGCGGCGCTGTGAAATATGTCACAAAGCGTTTGCCGCAAGAGTTCGCTTTGAGCGCACGGGCAACCGTCGGAACGTATGATCAGGCCGACGGCGTAGTGACTATGTCCGCACCGATTGGCGACATCGTGCGCGTCGGCGGCAGCGTTGCACGGCTTTCACGCGGTGGTTTTGGTGACAATCTCACGACCGGCCTTGAAAATTATAACAAGGATGTGTGGGCAGCGCGCGGCACATTGGAGCTTGGCGGATATGGCGCGCCGGTTTCGGTGCGTATCAGCGGCGATTATAGCCGTGACAAGAGCGACCCACGCGGCGGTCATCGCATCATTCCCGGATTGTCGTCGGGCGCGCCCGTGCTGGACAATGTCTATGACACACGCGGCGGACTTGTTGACCCGAAACAGGATATCGAAGCTTATGGCCTCGCCATGAATATTTCGGTGGACCTGTCCGATACCCTTACGCTGCGGTCCATTAGCGCATGGCGTAAAGATGACACGCTGACGCCGATCGACTTTGACGCGCTGCCTGCGGCAGATGTCGACGTCCCCGGTGGCTATTTCAACGAACAGGTCAGCCAGGAAGTGCAGCTGCTTGTGGACGCTGGTCCGTTCAGTGGCATGGTTGGTGCATATTATCTGGATGCCACGGCCGATACGTTGTTCGATGTGCGCCTGTTCACGACGCTCAATGGATTGACGGCATTTACCAACGCTGCGGTCGATACCGAAACCTACGCTATCTTCGGTGATTTTACCTACGATCTTTCCGAACAGCTCAGCCTGTCGGTTGGTGGCCGTTACACATGGGATACACGCACCGCGAATATCCTGCGCCAAAACTATCTTGGCGGTGGCTCACCCTTCTTTGGCGGGGCAGGTGTAGCCTTTGGTGCAGCCAGCACAAACTTCAGCGGACAGCGTGATTTCAAAAAGTTCACGCCTCGCGTATCGCTCAGCTTCAAGCCAACGCCAGACGACAATATCTACGCCAGCTTCAGCCAGGGTTTTAAGGGCGGCGGCTTTGATCCGCGCGGTGTGGGTGCCAATGCGCCCGACCTTAACGGCAATGGTATCCGCGGCGAAAACGACGAAGTGGCCGCGTTTCTGAGCTTCCGTCCAGAAAGCGTCGACAGCTACGAAGTTGGCTATAAGGGCAATGCGTTCGACGGCGGCCTGACCTTCGCGCTCGCGGGCTTCTACGCCGATTATACGGACGTCCAAATCCCCGGTTCGGTTGCCTGCATAGTTGGCGGCCTGCCATCATTCTGCGGCGTAACGTCCAACGCGGGCAAGGCGACATTCAAAGGCGTAGAGCTTGAGTTTAACGCACGGCTTGGCGAAAGCGTTGCCAATGATGGTGACCGTTTGAACCTGTTGGGTGCAGTGGGTTATATTGATGCGCAGTTCGACCAATATATCTCGAACATCGCGAGCGTCCCGACCGACGTTGCCGCCTTCCGCGATGTGCAGAACACGCCTTCATGGACCGCGAGCGCAACGCTTGCCTACATGACGCCAGTTGGCGCCGGACGCTTGAATCTGGGCACAACCGTTTCGTACCGTAGCAGCACGACGCAGTTCGAAATTCCGAACCCTTATATCGATCAGTCCGGCTATGCCCTTGTCGACGCAAGCCTGGTGTATACCGCGCCTGACGATCGTTGGAGCATTGGGCTTTATGGTAAGAACCTGCTCGACAAGGAATATAAGACTTCGGGCTACAGCTTCATCGC
>JBEEIJ010000045.1:0-13578 GCA_041169905.1 Pseudomonadota bacterium
CCTGACACGCACCGCATTGGCATCGTCCCCGGTTCGGATACCGGCGCAATCGAAATGGCGATGTGGACCATGCTTGGCGCACGCCCGGTCACAATGATGGCGTGGGAAAGCTTTGGCGAGGGCTGGGTCACAGACGTCAACAAACAGCTCAAGCTGAATGCGACCGTCATGAACGCGCCATATGGCGAAATTCCTGACCTGAACGCGGTGGATTTTTCCAACGACGTGGTTTTTACATGGAACGGCACCACTTCAGGTGCGCGCGTTCCAAATGGTGACTGGATTGCCGATGACCGTGAAGGCCTGACCTTCAACGATGCGACGTCAGCGGTGTTTGCCTATGATATGCCATGGAACAAGCTGGATGTCACAACGTTCAGCTGGCAGAAAGTGCTCGGCGGTGAAGGTGCGCATGGCGTGCTCATTCTCGGACCGCGCGCTGTTGAACGGCTTGAAAATTACACCCCGGCATGGCCGCTGCCCAAAGTTTTCCGCTTGATGTCGAAAGGCGCACTCGCCGAAGGCATTTTCAAGGGCGAGACGATTAACACGCCATCGATGCTTGCGGTCGAAGATGTAATCTTCGCGCTTGAGTGGGCGAAGACCGTTGGCGGTTTGCAGGGTCTGATGGGCCGCAGCAATGCTAATGCTGCTGTGCTCGCAAAAATCGTTGAGGCACGTGACTATCTCGGCTTTCTTGCCGCTGATCCTGCTATTCGGTCAACGACGTCGGTGTGCCTGACCGTTGAGGGCGCTGATGAAGCCATGATCAAGAAAATGGCGTCACTGCTTGAGGCGGAAGATGCGGCTTATGACATCGCCGGATATCGCGACGCCCCTGCGGGCCTTCGTATTTGGTGCGGCGCCACTGTAGACACCGCAGATGTTGAAGCGCTCGGCCCTTGGCTCGATTGGGCTTACGAGAAAGCTAAAGCTTAAATCCCACCCGTGTCATTCCCGCGCATGCGGGAATCCATGAACGCACATGTCCGCGCAAGGCGGCAGTCCAAAACATGGATCCCCGATCAAGTCGGGGGTGACGACAAAAGACATATAGGAATTTCAAAATGACCAAACCACGCGTACTTATCTCCGACAAAATGGATCCCAACGCCGCGAAGATTTTCGCAGAACGCGGCTGTGACGTTGATGTCATTACCGACAAAAGCCCTGAAGAGCTCGCCGCCATCATCGGCGATTATGATGGCCTTGCCATTCGCAGCTCAACCAAGGTGACGAAGGCCATCCTCGACGCCGCCACCAATTTGAAGGTGATTGGCCGTGCCGGTATCGGCGTTGACAATGTGGATATCCCGAACGCGTCGGCAAAGGGCGTTGTCGTCATGAACACGCCCTTCGGCAACTCGATCACCACCGCCGAACATGCGATTGCATTGATGTTCGCACTGGCGCGCCAATTGCCAGAAGCAAATGCGCAGACGCAAGCGGGCCTCTGGCCGAAAAACGGTTTCATGGGCATTGAAGTCACCGGCAAGACGCTGGGTCTGATCGGCGCAGGAAACATTGGTTCTATCGTCGCAAGCCGCGCGCTTGGCCTGCGTATGAAGGTCGTTGCCTTTGACCCGTTTTTGACGGCGGAACGCGCCATTGAAATGGGTGTGGAAAAGGCGGACTTGGACACGCTGCTGGCCAAGGCTGATTTCATCACCTTGCACACCCCGCTAACCGATCAGACCCGCAATATCCTCTCCAAAGAAAATTTGGCGAAAACCAAAAAGGGTGTGCGCATTATCAACTGCGCGCGCGGTGGATTGGTCGATGAAGCCGCGTTGAAAGAAGCGTTGGACAGCGGTCAAGTCGGCGGTGCTGCGCTGGACGTGTTCGCAACCGAGCCTGCTAAGGAATCACCGCTATTTGGCACCCCAAACTTCATCTGCACTCCGCATTTAGGTGCATCGACCAACGAAGCACAGGTCAATGTTGCGCTGCAGGTTGCGGAACAGATGGCGGATTATCTCGTCAATGGCGGCGTGACCAATGCGCTCAACATGCCCAGCCTGTCTGCCGAAGAAGCGCCCAAGTTAAAGCCATATATGACCTTGGCGCAAAAGCTGGGTTCGCTGGTTGGCCAGCTTGCGCACGACAATCTCGATAACATCGCGATTGAGGTTGAGGGTGCTGCAGCTGAATTGAATATCAAGCCTATTACCGCCGCTGTGCTTTCCGGTTTCATGCGGCGGTTCTCGGACGCGGTGAACATGGTCAACGCACCGTTTTTGGCGAAAGAGCGCGGATTTGACATCCGTGAAGTCCGCCACGACAAGGCTGGAGCCTATCACACATTGGTGCGCGTGACCGTTAACACGGCGCAAGGGCCACGTTCGGTAGCGGGCACATTGTTCGCCAATAGCGAAGCGCGACTTGTCGAGATTTTCGGCATCAGCCTTGAGGCAGAACTCGAAGGCAACATGTTGTATATCGTCAACGAAGATGCGCCCGGTTTCATTGGCCGTGTCGGTACCACATTGGGCGCAGCTGACCTGAATATCGGCACCTTCCATTTGGGTCGCCGCAGTGCAGGCGGTGAGGCGGTTCTGCTGCTGTCGATGGATGCTGCGATTCCCAAAACAGTTCTTGAACAACTGGGCTCGTTGCCTGGCGTTAAGACCGTAAAGGCGCTTAAGTTCTAAGCGGGGCTTCCCCGCGAGAACTTTTCGCGTAAAGAACGCGCATGAAGATTCCGTCCGACTTGCTGCCTGAAGGCTTCCGCGACCGACTTCCTCCCCAAGCGGAGGTTGCGGCGCGGGTGTCGCGTGCCATGATTGATGTGTTGACAAGCTATGGCTATGCCAGAGTAGCGCCAGCCATCGCCGAATTTGAAAGTGCGCTTGCCGAACGCAGCGGCGGCGCGACGCGTAATCAGCATTTGCGTTTTACCGACCCTGTTTCCGGACACACGCTAGCTTTACGCGGCGATATAACCGTTCAGGTCGGGCGCATTGCGACAACGCGGATGCAGGAATCGCCGCGGCCGCTGCGCTTGTGCTATCATGGTCAGGTCCTGCGCCTGAAGGCAAAGCAGCTGCGCCCCGAGCGTGAATTGACGCAGCTGGGCGCGGAATTGATCGGCAATGACAGCGTCGCTGCGGCGTGCGAAATTGTCGGCGTTGCCATCGATGCGCTGGAGGCAGCGGGTGTCAAAGACATCACCATCGATTTTACGCTTCCTGACTTGGTCGAAAGGCTTGCTGAAAAGGCGCTGCCTTTGGCTCCGGATAAAATCGATGCCGTTCGTTCCGAACTCGATATGAAGGATGCTGGCGGCCTTAGCGGGTTGGGCGCGGATGCCTATCTGCCATTGCTCGCCGCGACAGGTCCGTTTGATGCGGCGGTGGAAAAATTGCGGGCGATTGATGCGGGCGGCGCACTTGCGTCGCGGATCGAAGCGCTGGAAAGCATTGCCAAAACGGTCGCTGGGCGCGCCAATGTGACGCTCGATCCCACCGAACGGCATGGCTTTGAATATCAAAGCTGGTTTGGTTTCACGATCTTCGCCAAAGGCTATAGCGCCGCGCTTGGTCGTGGGGGTACTTATTATATCGACCGCGCCGATGGCCCGTCCGAAGCCGCAACTGGATTTTCGTTATATCCAGACCCGTTGATTGACTTGGCCGAAGAAAGCAGCGTGCAGCGCTTGTTCCTGCCGCTCGGCACCGATGCTGCCACCGGCGCGAAATGGCGTGGCGAAGGTTGGGTTACCGTTGCTGCGTTGGACGAAAATGACAGCGCCGCCGTGCTGGGCTGCACCCATATATGGGTCAACGGGCAGGCAGTTATCGTCTGAAATCGTCCAGCACGATGCTTTAGGGTGGACGCAGCGCCATCATAATCATAACGGAGCACATGGCGAATCCCTTCGCAGGAAAAAGCTCCTGCGCAGAAAAAGGCCCCAGAGCTATCTGGCTTTGACAGGGAATATCTGATGGCAAATGTAACCGTAATTGGCGCTCAGTGGGGCGACGAGGGAAAAGGTAAGATTGTCGACTGGTTGGCGGAACGCGCCGACGCAGTGGTCCGGTTTCAGGGCGGACATAATGCGGGCCACACTTTGGTGGTCGGCGAAAATGTATATAAATTGTCGCTGCTGCCGTCGGGTATCGTAACGGGCACGTTGTCGATTATCGGCAATGGCGTTGTTCTCGACCCATGGGCGTTGCGCGACGAAATGACGAAACTGCGTGGGCAGGGTGTTTCTATTACAACAGAAAACTTCGCGCTTGCCGACAATTGCGCGCTGATTTTGCCGATCCATCGTGATTTGGATGGCTTACGTGAAGCCGCCGCCGGTTCGGGCAAGATCGGCACGACGGGGCGCGGTATTGGCCCTGCATATGAAGATAAGGTTGGCCGCCGCGCTATTCGCGTTTGCGACCTTGCGCATTTGGATGCACTTGATGCGCAATTGGACCGTCTGTGCGCGCACCATGATGCGCTGCGCGCCGGATTTGGCGAACCGCCGGTAGACCGTGCCCGCCTGATTGCTGACCTGAAGGAAATCGCGCCATTCGTTCTCGAATATGCGCAGCCAGTGTGGAAGCGGTTGAACCAAGTACGCAAGGCAGGCGCCCGGATATTGTTCGAAGGCGCGCAGGGCGTTTTGCTGGATGTCGACCATGGTACCTATCCATTTGTGACATCATCAAACACGGTTTCGGGCACTGCCGCAGCTGGCTCTGGTCTTGGGCCAAGTGCGGCCGGTTTTGTCCTTGGTATCGTGAAAGCATATACCACGCGCGTTGGTTCGGGGCCGTTCCCCACCGAGTTGGAAGATGAGACTGGCCAGCGGCTGGGCGAACGCGGTCATGAATTTGGAACCGTAACGGGCAGAAAGCGTCGTTGCGGTTGGTTCGATGCCGTAATCGTGCGTCAAAGCTGTGCGGTGTCGGGTGTCACGGGCATTGCGCTGACGAAGTTGGATGTATTGGATGGTTTTGACACGATCAAAATCTGCACGGGCTATCGCCTGAACGGCAAGGTATATGATTATCTGCCCGCGCATGCCGCAGAACAGGCCGCAGTCGAGCCGATTTACGAAGAAATGCCCGGTTGGCAGGAAACGACCGCTGGTGCGCGCAGCTGGGCCGACCTTCCTGCACAGGCGATCAAATATATCACCCGCGTTCAGGAACTGATCGAAACGCCCGTTGCCTTGGTGTCGACGTCTCCGCAGCGCGAAGACACGATTTTGGTGCGCGACCCGTTTGCGGATTAACCGCTTTTCAGTTCTGCGTTTAGCCGCAAGCTAGCGCGCCAGAAGAAGAAGGCGGGGATGAGCCCAAGCCAGGCTGCACCATAAAGTACCCAGCGGACGCTTTCGCCGCCGGCCATGGGTTGCAGCCAATCGGATAGCATACCGAACAATAATGGGCCCATTCCAAGCCCGATGAGATTTTGTCCAAAGACGACAAGCGATGCTGCAATGGCGCGCGCCTCTGGCCGGACAAGGCCTTGGACGCATCCATAAGCGGGCCCATAATAAGCCGAATTCAATATGGTCGGCAGAATGAGCAGGGCGACGGCAATCCGCCAATCTTCGGCCCAATATCCGGCAAACAAAATCGGTGCCGCAATCGCCATGCCGATGGCGGGCAGGGTCAAGATATGCCGCTTGTCATGCTTGCCAAAAACATCGGCCATTTTTCCGCCAAGCCATGTGCCGATGATGCCGGAAATGCCCAGCGCGACCGCCATAGCGAGCCCCGCCTCGGTCGTTGATAGGCCGTGGGACCGGATGAAGAAGCTGATCGTCCACAGACCCTTGCCGTAGCTGAGGAAGGCGGTGAATGATGCGGCGATAAAGACATATAGATAGGCTTTGGACGCAAAGACTTCGTGCACAGCATCTTTAATCGACAGCTTGGCCTTCACCGGCGTGTCTGCGGTGTTGAAATGCGCGCTATCGGCGCAGCGCCGTGGATCGCGGATCAGTAATGGCAGTAGAAACGCCAGCAATATCCCCGGCGTACCAACCAGCATCAGCGCAATGCGCCAGCCATATTGGTCGTTAACGACCCCGCCAATGATAAGTCCCAGCAATCCACCAATTGGAATACCCAACCCAAAAAAGGCGATGGCCGATGACCGTTTTTCGGGTGCTACGCTGTCTGCGATCAGCGAGTGCGCAGCGGGCGTGCATCCGGCTTCGCCGACGCCGACACCAATACGCGCAAGAGCGAGTTGAACGAAGTTTTGCGCAACCCCGCATAATGCGGTCATAGCGGACCACACCGCCAGGCAAACCGAGATGAGCCAAACGCGGTTGGTCTTTGCATTATCCGCATAGCGGGCGATTGGTATGCCGAGCACTGCATAAAAAACTGCGAAAGCAGGGCCCGCGAGCAAACCGAGCTGCGTATCGCTCAGCCCAAGCTCGCCCTTGATAGGTTCGGCCAGAATGTTGACAATCTGGCGATCCAGAAAGTTCAGAATGTACACGAGCAGAAGCGCGAACAGCATTATCTTGGGGTTGGTGATCGCCAACCCACCGCTGCGCACAGCCGTTCGATCATTCATTCCGTTTCTCCTTCTCCAACGCGCAGTTATTCAACTATTTTCGTGCTTGTAAAGCATCCATGAAGCAATGATTTCGACAATCGATGGTTCTGACATCGCAAAGGGTGCGGAAAATCGGGCAGTCTGAAAAATGCGCGATTGACTGTTGGCGGCACAGCGTCATTGGAGGACCATATGACCACGCGTGAAACCACGGCTTTCTTGGCCCTCGACGATCTTGATCTCACATTATCGTTGAGTGACCGGTTCATGGTCATAGCTTATGGGGCCATCCAATGGCCCTGGTTGCTGCGCAGCCTTGATGGTGGCCGCAAAAAGGATAAGGCGAAACTACTCGCTTATCTCGATTTGCCGCCGGATGCGTTGCCCAACCTTGGTAGCTGGAAAGCAGATACGCATTTTTTGTGGCACATCGTTTCTGCAATCGAAGAAATGCGACCGCAACATGTTGTTGAGTTGGGCTGCGGGGCATCCACTTTTGTTGCGGCGCGGGCATTACAGCTATTTGGTGGCGGAAAGATCGTCAGCTTTGATCAGCACGCGGATTTTGCGTCGACGACGCAGGATTGGATCCGCGCGAACAATATGGATGTCGACATCCGCCATGCGCCCTTGGGACCGCCACCGGCTGGCTGGCCGGGCCATTGGTATCAACTGAGCGATGTACCGGCTGAAATCGACCTGCTGATCGTCGACGGGCCACCATGGGCCCTTCATCCGCATGTGCGCGGTGCGGCGGCGAGCCTATTTCCGCATTTGCGTCCCGGCGGACGTGTGCTGCTCGATGATGCCGCGCGTCCCGGCGAGCGTGTGGTCGCCCGCCGGTGGCGCAAAGAGCATCGCAATATGGACTTCAAGCTCGACAGCCAAGGCGCCAAAGGCACCTTGCTGGGGCACAAACACCACGCTTAAAGCTTCGTCTTTCGCTTGTCAGTCACCATGTCGCTGGCAAGGTCCAGCCCGGCTTTGCCGTGCGCTGCCGTGTGCGCAGGCGCATGCAATGGCTCGACAAACTCTGGCTCTTCCACCTCCAACATGCCTTCCCATTTGGTGATGACGGACGTTGCCACGGCGTTACCCACGACGTTGGTTGCGGTCCGGCCCATGTCGAGGAACTGGTCAATCGCAAGGATCAGCGCGACACCTTCCACAGGCAAGTCAAACATCGCCAGCGTGCCGGTAATCACCACCAACGATGCGCGGGGCACGGCGGCTACGCCCTTTGACGAAATCATCAGTGTCAGCAGGATCAGGATCTGCGTTCCGATGGACAAATCAATGCCGTACGCTTGCGCGATGAAGATGGTGGCGAAGCTCATATACATCATCGAACCATCAAGGTTGAAGCTGTAGCCCAGTGGCAGCATGAAACCCGAGATCCGGCGCGGGACGCCGAAACGATCAAGCTGTTCAAACAATTTCGGCAATGCCGCTTCGCTAGACGCGGTCGAAAAAGCGATGAGCATGGGTTCGCGAATATAACGGATGAGCGTCCAAATGCGCCGGCCCAAGAAGATCGCTCCAAGCGACAGCAGGATCGTCCACAACAATGCGAGCGACAGATAAAACTCACCCACGAGTTCAAGATAGGTCAGCAAAATCGCTAGGCCGCTCTTGGAAACCACTGCAGCAAGTGCGCCAAACACCGCAACAGGCGCATAACGCATCACATAATGTGTGATTTGCAGCATCATTTCGGAAAGTGCTTCAGCGCCACGAACAAGCGCTGCGCCTTTTTCGCCCAGCGCGGACAACGCGATGCCGGCGAACAATGCGAACACCAAAATCTGCAAAATGTTATTCGTCGCCATCGCTTCGAACGCATTTTTCGGGAAAATCGAAAGGATGAAATCCCAGAAGTCGAGCTTCTTGACCTCGCCAATCGTGGCTGCGGCATTGGTGACGGTATCGACCGGCGCGCCAATCCCAGGTTGGAGCAGGTTGACCATCAACAGTCCAAGCCCAATCGAGATGAAGCTGGCAACGATGAACCAAGAGATGGCGCGGAAACCGATTCTGCCAAGCGCACTGCTGTCACCCATGTGCGCAATACCAACCACAATGGTCGACAGGATCAGCGGCGCGACCAAAAGCTTGATGAGGTTAAGGAAAATATCCGAAAGCAATTTGAACGTCTTTGCGAGATATTCGAACTGCATACTGTCTTGCGCGAAACTGACATGGACCGTGTAACCCACGGCGACGCCGAGGATCATCCCCACCAAAATCCATAATGTAAGCCGTTTGTCCACGCAAAACCTCCCCTATTTTCAACTTTGGACCACGCTACACAGGACTAATGGCTGTCGCAACAAGTTACAAACGTGACTTGTTTAAGCGCTCGAACGGCGTCATAAGCCTTGTAATAAAATTACAACGTATTTTGTCGTTGAACATGGCACTTAACCCAATGCTTGCGGGCTCAGGAGATGATTTCATGGCGGCCGCCAAAATTGCTAAAACTACCGGAAAACTGGACAAAAGCCTGCTGAAGGCAATGATTTCGGCATTCGCTGAAACGGCGCTGCCCGGCGAAAATGAAGGTTTTGATGCCAAGGCAACGGAAGAGGCTGCCCGCTTTACCATTCAAACCGGTCTGCATCGCAAAGCGGGCACTGCCGCCATTGCGCTCGATAGCTTCACCGATGCGCAGGGCCGTTTGATGATGCGGATCGCGCTGAATAACGACGATATGCCGTTTTTGGTGGATTCGGTGTCTGCCGCTGTTGCCGCTAGTGGCATATCCGTTAAACGCATCATTCACCCCGTGTTGAGTGTCGTCCGCGATGATACCCTGACGCTCACCGATATCAGCCGGAAGCGTGTGGATGGTCAGGCCCGGGAATCATTCATCTATCTTGAGACAGAGCGGGTCGACGCGCGGGAGCGCCGGCAGATTGAAGCGCGCCTCAACGCCGTTCTGGCCGATGTACGCGGCGCGGTGACGGATTGGCGCGATATGCTCGCGGCGTTGTCCGCTGACGCGGACAGCCTGCCGGAAAGCGAGGGCGCTGCGCTCCTTCGTTGGTTCTCCAAAAATAACATGACGGTTCTGGCGCACGAACGGATCAGTCGCGATGGCACGCGGTCCGACCGCCTTGGTCTATCGCGCGTAACCGATGCACCGGTTCTTGCAGAAGACAGCGTTGGGCTTGCGATCAAATGGTTTGAAGACGGCGGCGTCGCGCCATTGGTGCTCAAGTCCAACCGGGTGTCGACGGTGCACCGGAATGTCCAGCTGGATCTTATCGTCATTCCAGTCAAAACCGGCGGCCGCATTACGGGCGTAGCGGTCACTGCAGGGCTTTGGACAAGCGCGGCGCTCGCAACTGCCCCAGAGGCAATACCTGTGCTGAGAACGCATCTGGCGGCGCTTATGGACCGGTTTGGCTTTGACCCTTCGGGGCATGCGGGCAAGGCGATGGCGCATGCACTGACTGCGCTGCCACACGATCTTTTGGTTGCTCTGAAATTGGATGATCTGGAGCGCGTTACACTGACCGCAATGTCGCTCACGGATCGCCCACGCCCAAAGCTGATTGCGCTGCGGTCGCCGCTTGGCCGTCATCTCTATATCTTCGTCTGGTTGCCGCGCGACGATGTCTCGACGGGCATCCGCAAGCAGATCCAAAATATGCTCATAGATGCCACAGGCGGTAGCTTGCTCGGCTGGACGATTGGTCTGGAAGATGGCGGCGTTGCGTTGCTGCGCTACACACTCGACCTGCCAGATCGCGACCAAAAGGTCGACGAGGCTGTGCTTGATGGCAAAGTCGAGCTGATGGTGCGCGGATGGGAGCCTGCGGTTGAGGCCGCGCTCGCGGCGCTGACCGACGAAAAGCGCGCGGCCGCCATGCTCGTGCGTTACGGCGCCGGTTTCCCAGCAAATTATCGCAGCACGTATTCTACCGAAGAAGCCGCGCGTGACATGGTCGGCCTGCTCAATATGGAGCGCGACCACAGTAAAGTCACCCGGCTGTTCATGGACGGCGACAAGCTTCGCCTCAAAATCTACAGCGGCGGCGGTGCGCTTCCGCTCAGCGATGTTGTTCCGGCGCTTGAGAATTTCGGTTTCGACGTGTTGGAAGAATTGCCCACTGCATTGGGCGACGGCAATTATATCCATGATTTCCGATTGTCGCTGCGCGGCGGCGATGTGGCAATGGTGATGAAACGACCGCACATTATCGAAGGCGCGTTGAGCCAGGTTTTGGACGGCAGTTTTGAAAATGATGTCTTTAACCAACTGGTGACGGTCGGCGGTCTCGATCCGCAATCGGTTATCTGGCTGCGGGCATGGTATCGCTATTTGCGTCAAACGGGCGTGACGTACGGCATGCCGACTGTGGTGTCGGCATTGGCCAAAAACGCCAATATCACACGTTCGATCATTGCCCTGTTCGACGTCCGGCATAACCCGGCGCATTCCGGTGACCGCGAAAAAGAGATCAGCAAATATGTGAAGTCGATTAACGCCGACTTGGCCGCAGTATCGGCCATCGACGAAGATCGCATATTGCGCCGCTTCTTGGCGATCGTTTTGGCGACGGTCCGCACCAACGCCTTTTCGGCGGCTGCCGCAGAAGCGCTGGCGTTCAAGCTTGATTGCGCGAAAGTCCCGGGCCTGCCTGCGCCGCTGCCATGGCGCGAAGTGTTTGTGTATTCGCCGCGTGTTGAAGGCATTCACTTGCGCGCTGGCCCCGTGGCGCGTGGCGGCCTGCGCTGGTCAGACCGGCGTGACGATTTCCGCACGGAAGTTCTTGGTTTGATGAAGGCGCAGCGCGTTAAAAACGCCGTAATCGTGCCAACGGGCGCCAAGGGTGGCTTTTACCCCAAGCGGCTGCCCGACATGCGCGTTGACCGCGATGCCTGGTTTGCCGAAGGCACCGAAGCCTATAAAATATTCATCCGCACATTGCTGTCTATAACCGACAACATCGTCAACGACCGTATCGTGCATCCCGACAATGTCGTCATTCATGATGGCGATGATCCTTATTTCGTTGTTGCCGCTGACAAGGGAACGGCGACATTTTCCGACACCGCAAATGCGATCGCGCTGGAGCGCAATTTCTGGTTGGGTGACGCTTTTGCCAGCGGCGGCTCGGTTGGATATGACCATAAGGCGATGGGTATCACCGCCAAGGGTGGATGGCTTTCGGTCCAGCGCCATTTTGCCGAAATGGGTATCGACGTTCAAAAGGAACCGGTCACGGTCGCTGGCGTCGGTGATATGTCCGGTGACGTTTTTGGCAACGGAATGCTGCTTTCGAAAACACTGAAAGTTGTCGCCGCATTCGACCACCGCCATATCTTTTTTGATCCCGATCCCGACCCGGCGGTCAGCTGGAAAGAACGCCAGCGTTTGTTCAATCTGCCGCGATCAAGCTGGCTCGATTATGACAGCAAGCTGATTTCAAAGGGCGGTGGCGTATTTGCCCGTACCGAAAAATCGATCAAAATTTCACCTGAAATCAGGGCATTATTAGGCATTGACGCGAAAGAAATTGAACCTTCGGCCTTGATGACCGCGATATTGAAGGCGCCGGTGCAGCTGATGTGGTTTGGCGGGATTGGAACCTATATTAAGGACCGAAGCGAAGGCCATTTGGATGTCGGCGACCCAGGCAATGACGCGATCCGTGTCAATGGCGCGGATGTGCAGGCAAAGGTCATCGGCGAAGGTGCCAATCTTGGCGTCACGCAGGCGGGGCGTATTGGATACGCTTTGCGCGGTGGCCGGATCAACACCGACTTTATCGACAACAGCGCCGGCGTGGACTGTTCGGATAATGAGGTGAACATCAAAATCGCGCTGAATGCGCAAATGCGTGCCGGCAAGTTGAAGGAACCCGCGCGCAACGTGCTGCTCGCCGATATGACCGATGCCGTTGCGCATTTGGTGCTTGAGGACAATCGCCTCCAAACACTCGCGCTTTCAATCGCCGAAACCGGCGGGGCGGGGGATTTGCCGGCCTATGTCCGGCTCATCGAAATCTTCGAAGGCTCTGGCAGGCTTGACCGTGCGGTTGAGGGGCTTGCGCCGAACGAGGAATTGTTCCGGCGCGTAAGTGAAGGACGTGGTCTGACACGTCCTGAATTGGCCGTGCTGCTTTCAACAGCAAAGCTGGCCGCGCAAGACGGCGTTGAGGACGCGCCTTTGGCACAAGATACCTCAATGGACAGCGAACTGCTGGCTGCGTTTCCAGAGGCGATGGTCAAGGCGCACAAAAGCGCGATCTTGTCGCACCGTTTGCGCAAGGAAATCATCGCGACCAAATTAGCAAACCGCATGATCAACCGTCTGGGCATGCTGCACCCGTTTGAACTGGCTGAGGAAGAAGGCTGCGGCCTTGGTGATGTTGCGGCGGCCTTCGCGATTGCCGAGCGCATTTATGATCTGCCATCGCTGTGGCAGGCCATCGATACGACACCCATGCCGGAGGCAACGCGGTTGATGTTGTTCAATCAAGCGGCCGTTGAAATTCGGGCACAGATGGCGGACATCATTCGCAATGCGCATGAAGGGCGCGATGTCAGTGCTGCCACTGCGGTATATGCCCCTGTTGTGCAGAAATTGTCCGCCGCGCTGGACGGGTTGTTGCCCAACGACGTCCGGCTTCAGACGGAACGTTTTGGCGCAAGGCTTACGGAAAATGGCGCGCCACGCAAAATTGCCGATCGGCTGGTTGAATTGGCGCAGTTGGATGGTGCTATTGGCCTCGCGGCGTTGTCGTCGACCCAAAAGGGTGATGTGACCGCGCTGACGCGTGCGTTCACTGCTTTAGGTGATGCGCTTGGCTTAAGCTGGGCACAAGGGGCGGCGATGCAGATTGATCCGCATGACCCGTGGGAACGACTGCTGGTTGCAGGGCTCGCACGCGATTTCCAAACGATGCGCTTGGATTTCCTACGCCGCCGTGCCGCGAAGAAGCCACTCGATGATGCACAGGATTGGCTGCAAACCAACACCGTCCGCGTGCGTGCATTCAAGGCGATGGTTGACCGTGCCCGCATGGCCGGCATACCGACGCCCGCGATGCT
>JBEEIJ010000046.1:0-12292 GCA_041169905.1 Pseudomonadota bacterium
CACGCCAGCGAAGGTCTGGGAATGGAATACCGAAAACGGCGGCCAGTTTGCGAACATCAACCGGCCGATCGCCGGCGCGACGCATGACAAGGACCGCCCCGTCGGCAAGCATCCGATGCAACTCTATTCGCTTGCCACGCCCAATGGCGTGAAGGTGACTGTCATGCTTGAGGAGCTGCTCGCGCTTGGCCATACAGGCGCGGAATATGACGCGTGGCTTGTCAATATCCGCGATGGAAACCAGTTTTCGAGCGGCTTTGTCGAAGCCAATCCCAACTCCAAAATTCCGGCATTGTTCGACCATTCAACGCCGGAGCCTACGCGCGTCTTTGAATCGGGGTCGATACTTTTATATCTTGCCGAAAAGTTCGGCGCGTTTCTGCCAACCGAGCATCATGCGCGAACGGAAACGATTAATTGGCTGATGTGGCAAATGGGCAGCGCGCCCTATCTGGGTGGTGGTTTTGGCCATTTTTATGCCTACGCACCGTTCAAATTTGAATATGCCATCGACCGATTCGCGATGGAAGTGAAGCGGCAGCTGGACGTTCTGGACCGCAATCTTGCCGACCGCACCTATATGGCGGGCGACGCATATACCATCGCCGATATGGCGATTTGGCCATGGTATGGCGCGCTCGTTAAAGGGCTGATTTACGACGCAGGCGCGTTTCTGTCGGTCCATGAATATAAAAATGTCATCCGTTGGACTGACCTCATCGCCGAACGTCCAGCTGTGAAACGTGGACGCATGGTCAATCGCGTCATGGGTGACCCCGCCAGCCAGCTGCACGAGCGGCATGACGCAAGCGACTTCGACACCAAAACGCAGGATAAGGTTGCCGCTGCAAAAGCGTGACTTGCGTCACGCCCAATTGTCTCGGGCAATCATTGCCGATGCTGAAATCCTGCGATTGTGTAAAATTGCGTTGGCGGAGACGGAGGGATTCGAACCCTCGGTACCGGATTTACCAGTACGACGGTTTAGCAAACCGTTGGTTTCAGCCACTCACCCACGTCTCCAGCGCGTTTGGCATGCGCGGCCTATAGCGTTGCATGCATTTGGCTGCAATGGTTATTGACACGGGCATGCTATAAGAAGAAAATTAACGAAATAGGATCGCTCTGGCGCGCACTGAACGCACATTGTCGGTCGTTCATCATGTGCTCATCTAGAGGATTCATAGAGTGTTGCGTGATTTTAAAAGGGTGGGATACGCATGTTAGCAGTCAATCGGGGCCTGAAACGGTCAATATATCATGTGCTAATGCTGCTCGCAGCCAGCGCACTTGTCGCTTCGCCAGCGATGGCGCAGATTAACACCGTCGATCCCAATGATGTCATCGATTCAGACCTTGGCACACCGCCACCGGCCCCGGCCACCGCCCCAGCGGCGGATGTTGCTCCGACTGTTCAAGATGGTGTTCCAACAGATGCCCCCGCAAAATTACCGGAAACGTCGTCCTCGTCGTCCACGTCTCCCGCCATTCCGACCGAGAACACCTATCAGCAAGATGATTTGATCGGCGTTGCCGAAGGCGTCTTTGGCAAGAGTGCCCAAGGCATTGCCAAATTCATTGAGGACATTCTGAAAAAAGAGGGTCGGCCAAATGCCTATATCGTTGGCCGCGAAGGTGGTGGCGCATTTGTCGTTGGCCTTCGTTACGGATCGGGCACGCTGAATCACAAGGTTGAGGGCAAAATGCCCATCTATTGGACAGGTCCATCGATTGGTCCCGATGTTGGTGCCAATACGGGCAGCACCTTTGTACTTGTCTACAATCTTTACGATACCGAGGACATTTTTAGACGCTATCCGTCGGGTGAGGGCGTTGCGTATGTCGGCGGTGGCTTCAATGCCAGCTATCTGGCACGCGGCGATGTCGTGCTCATTACCATCAGGGTCGGTGCCGGAATTCGGTTGGGCACCAATATCGGATATATGCACTTTTCCAAAAAGCAGCGCTGGCTGCCCTTTTAACGGGCGCGCATATCTTCCATGCGCTTCAAGTACCGGGCGAGTACGTCAATTTCCAAATTGACCTGCCGCCCGGCGCTCAGCGCTCCTAATGTCGTCATCTGCGCCGTGTGCGGAATGATGTTCAGCATGAAATGCGCCGAACCATCGGCCTGATCGGCAATGTCATTGACGGTCAGCGACACGCCATCAACGGTTATAGATCCTTTGGCCGCGATATAAGGCGCTAGGCTGCCCGGTGCGGCGACGGTGACTTTCCAGCTGTCGCCCACGGTTTCGCTGCCAACAATATGTCCGACGCCGTCGACATGGCCCGTGACAATATGCCCGCCCAATTCATCGCCAACCTTCAGCGCACGTTCCAGATTCAGTTTGGTTCCCGCTTCCCACATGCCTACAGGGGTGCGTGAAACGGTTTCGGCAGACGCATCAATTGCGAACCAGCCTTCGCCCTTATCAACAACGGTCAGGCAAACGCCCGAACAGGCGATAGATGCGCCGATGGCGACCGTGTCCATGTCATAGGCGCAGTCAATCACGAGGCGCAAATCGCCCCGCTGTTCGGATGAACGAATATTGCCAACGTCCGTGATGATACCTGTGAACATATATAAATTGCCTCTTTAATTGGCGCGTTCGTAGACTTCGAGACGGTCTTTGCCAAGACTGCGGGAATCGCACAGCTGCCAAATTCCGTGCGCGTCGGCCAGTTGCCCCAAACCAATGTCGCTAAGGCACGCTTTGCCTGCCCCGATGAAAATGGGTGCGCGGTACAATAACAGCCGGTCAACCAACCCGGCCTTCAAAAATGCCGTTGCCGTTGCAGCGCCGCCTTCGACCATCACATTATTGCAATCCAGCTTTGCGATGTCCGCTGGCGCACGGATGATTTCCCACCCGTCGGGGGCATCACCGCTGCCCAGCATGACCTTGCGCGGCGACCGGTGTTCGAGTCCTGTCAGCCGCACATTCAATTGCGGTGCGTCTGCTTTTACGGTGCCCGATCCGACCAAAATAATATCCGCCCGCGCGCGTTCAATATGGCTATGTGCACGCGCGATATCGCCCGTAATCCACCGGCTGCTGCCATCCGCCATAGCGATTTGACCATCCAGCGATGTCGCGATTTTTAACGTTACAAATGGCCGCCGCAGCTGCATGCGGCTCAGAAATCCGGCGAGATTTTTGCGCGCCTCAGACGCCATGACGCCAGTCTCTACGGCTATGCCCGCGGCCCTGAGCGCCTTGATGCCTTTGCCCGCAGTCCGTGGATCGGGGTCCTGCAGCGCGATCACCACGCGTGCTGGCCGGGCATCCGTCAACAATAGGGCGCACGCCGGACCGCGGTCGGATTGATGTGCGCAGGGCTCAAGCGAGACATAAATAGTGCTGCCTTGCGCTGCAGAACCAGCCTGTGCCAGCGCCATGGCTTCCGCGTGGGGACGGCCCCCCTTTTGGGTCCAGCCGCGTCCAACGACGATGCCTTCCTTGACGATGATACAGCCGACCGATGGGTTCAGCCCCGTCTGGCCGACCCCACGTTCAGCCAACGCCAAAGCTGCGGCCATGAAGCGGTGATCAGCGGTGGCTATTGTTTTGCTCCCGCGGCAGATTCGTTGGCTAGCGCATCTTTTTGCGCACGCTCCAGCTGGGCTTCGCGTTCAATTTTTTCCACATCCATCCCGACCGCACGACCAAATGCTTTATAGGCCTCTTTCTCGCGGGCGCGCATTTCGTCTTTTCGTTTTTGATGTTCAGCGATCGCCGCTTTCGATTCCTCGATCGTGCGCGTGGCGGGCCAGCTTTCGAAATAGGTCACGGTTGGTGGCGGCGGTTTCGCCTTTTCAAGCGTATCGAGATAAAATGTGTAGATGATAATCGCCGTCGGCACGCAGGCGGCCAGAAACAGCCACGGGCTATGTGTACCCGTTGTGCGGAAAAAGCTGATCAGATCTGTGCCCGCATTGCGCAGCGAGACATCTTTAAAAAATGACATGACTATCCAATAAGGCGGACATCGCGCGATTTCCAGTGCGCGATGTAAAGAGGCCGGGCTTATCGGCCACTGCGGAACGCGTTTGTAATGGGGTAACGGCGATCCCGCCCGAAGTTGCGTGTGCCAAGCTTTACCCCAGGGGGCGCCTGCCGCCGTTTATACTCGGCCAGATAGAGCAGCCTTTCGATCCGAACCACTGTGTCGCGATCAAAGCCTTGCGCAACAACCTCATCAACCGAGCGCTCTTCCTCCACCAAGGCATGCAGCATTTTATCAAGGACGGGATAATCCGGAAGCGAATCGCTGTCTTTCTGGTCCGGCCGTAATTCTGCACTGGGCGGTTTCGTGATGATATTGTCAGGTATCACGGGGCCATCCCGGCCCAGACCAATGCGCGGCTTATGCGCATTGCGCCATTCGGAAATGGCAAACACCGTCATTTTATAAGCATCTTTTATCGGGTTATAGCCACCGGCCATGTCGCCATAAATCGTCGCATAGCCGACGCTCATCTCGCTTTTGTTGCCCGTCGTCAAAAGCATATGTCCAAATTTGTTGGACAGGGCCATTAACGTGACACCGCGAATACGCGATTGGATATTCTCTTCGGTAATGTCGACATCGCGGTCGGCAAAGCTGCCAGAGAGCATCGCATCGAAAGCGCCAACGGCCGGTGAAATGGGGATCGTATCAATCCGGCACCCAATCATATCCGCGCATTGCGCAGCATCGTCCAGACTGGATTGGCTGGTATAGCGGCTGGGCAACATGACACACCAAACACGGTCCGGCCCAAGCGCATCAGCGGCAATGGCGGCGCATATCGCACTGTCGATGCCGCCAGACATGCCCAGGACGACGCCGGGAAAGCCGTTGGTGTTCACATAATCGCGCAGGCCAGTGACCATGGCGCTGTAGATATCGGCGGGATGTTCTTCCCAAAGCGCCTTTGGCCCATCTGCACATTGCCAGCCATCGTCGCCGCGCGTCCAATGCGTCATGCGCAGATGCTCTTCCCAGTCGGGCAAGCGATGTGCCGCCGCACCATCCGCGTTCAGGACAAAGGAACTGCCATCAAACACCAGCTCGTCCTGCCCACCGACACGGTTTAGAAACATCAGCGGCAATCCGGTTTCGCGCACCCGGGCCGCAAAAACCTCTTCCAAACGCCGGTCATCCTTATCGATTTCATACGGGCTGCCATTGGTCGAAATAAGCAACTCAGCGCCGCGTTCCTTCAAATGGAGGCTAACCGGGGCCAGCCAGCCATCTTCGCAAATCGGAACGCCAATCCGCACGCCCTTAAACAGCACGGGTTCCGGTAACGGGCCAGATGCGAAAATCCGCTTTTCATCAAAGGTTCCGTAATTGGGCAGCTCATGCTTGTAACGCACGGCTGCAATCTGACCGCCATCGAGCAGCGCGATACCGTTGTACAATGCACCATTGTCGAGGAATATCGAACCCACAAGCATGGCGGGCCCGCCATCGGCGGTCGCTTCCGCCAGCTTGGCAAGCTCCACCGCAGCGCGCGCGGCAAAGGCTGGCTTCAGTACCAGATCCTCCGCCGGATACCCTATCAACTGCTGTTCGGGAAACACGATCAGGTCGGCATCTGTCGCTTTTGCACGCCATTCAAGCATCTTGCCGGCGTTACCTGCCAGGTCACCCACGCGCTGGTTAAGCTGCGCCATTGCAATGTTGAGCCGATTTGTCATTTCATCACCCTATTGTCCACAATGTAGCGGGGCAAGCCGATTGTCAGGCCAGTCGCGCGTCGCTAAGGCATTTCACGAAACTTTGGCGCGCGATTCAAAGCTCAGGGGTCCGGGGACACGCACATGAAATTGATGACAGGTAACAGCAACCTTCCTTTGGCGAAGGGCATTGCAGATTATATGAACTTACCGCTGACCGACGCCAGCGTGCGGCGTTTCGCCGACAATGAGATTTTCGTTGAAATCCACGAAAATGTGCGCGGTGAGGATATGTTTGTTATCCAATCGACCAGCCACCCAGCCAATGACAATTTGATGGAATTGCTGATCATGATTGATGCGTTGCGCCGCGCATCGGCAAAACGCATCACCGCAGTTATTCCGTATTTCGGCTATGCACGGCAGGATCGCAAACCCGGGCCACGCACACCCATTTCGGCGAAGCTTGTCGCTAATCTGATTACCCAAGCTGGCGCTGACCGCGTGTTGACCGTGGATTTGCATGCCGGCCAGATTCAGGGCTTTTTCGATATTCCCACCGACAATCTTTATGGCGCGCCTGTCATGAGCGCCGATATCTTGCAGCGCCACGGAGACAAGAATATCACCGTCGTATCGCCGGATGTTGGCGGCGTTGTCCGCGCGCGCGCGCTGGCAAAGCGTCTTGATGATGCGCCACTGGCGATCGTCGACAAGCGCCGCGAAAAGGCCGGTGTTTCCGAAGTGATGAACATCATCGGCGATGTTAAAGACCGTTTCTGCATTTTGATCGACGACATCGCAGACAGCGCAGGCACGCTGTGCAACGCGGCTGACGCGTTAAAAGCCGCCGGCGCATCAGACGTCGTCGCCTATATTACGCATGGTGTATTGTCCGGCGAAGCGGTGAACCGGGTCAACGCATCCTCCCTGCGCAAACTGGTCATCACCGACTCCATCTTGGCGTCGGACACTGCCAATGCCAGCCCCAAAATACGCCAACTGCCTATCGCGCCATTGTTGGGCGAAGCAATCAAGCGCATTGCGGATGAAAGTTCAGTCAGCTCTTTGTTCGACTGATGACACCGGGGGATATCCTTCTGGCCAACCGTTTGGCCGAAGCAGCGGGCCAAGCCATCCGGCCCTTTTTCCGATCAGCCTATAGCCATGAGGCAAAGGCCGATGCGTCCCCGGTGACCGAAGCCGACCGCGCCGCCGAAAGCGCCATCCGCCGCATTCTGGATGCCGAGTGCCCCCGAGACACGATCATTGGCGAGGAATATGGCGAAAAAACCGGCAGTTCGGGCCGCAGCTGGATTATCGATCCGATCGACGGAACCGTAAGTTTCATGGCCGGGCGCCCGATATTCGGAACATTGATTGCGCTGCTCGAAGACGGCTGGCCCGTTCTGGGCGTCATTGACCAATGCATCAGTGGCGAGCGCTGGGTCGGCGCTGCAGGCTATCCGACAACGTTGAACGGCAATCCCGTCACGACACGAACATGCACCGCGTTAAATCAGGCGACGCTGGCAACGACGGGGCCACAATATTTTACGCAGCATGACGGCGATCATTTTATGGAACTCGCGGCGCAAACGGCACATAAGAAAATGCTGTTTGGCGGCGATTGTTACAACTACGCCCTGCTCGCCAGCGGACATATCGACATCGTCGTCGAAGCTGGCTTAAAACTGCATGATTTTGCGGCCTTAATCCCCATCGTAACGGGCGCAGGAGGGATGATGACCGATTGGTCGGGGGAACCACTGCACGGCGCTTCCGAAGGCCATATCATTGCGGTGGGCGACCCTGCCCGGCTTGATGACGTGCTCGAAGCACTGGCGTGCCAACACTAAAACACAGCAGTCCTGTCCGTTTCATGTGATCCGCAGCGCCGTTTCCCAGCGCGCGATCTTGGTCATTTGCTGCAAACGCTTCAGGGCGCGGGCCATATTACCGGCATTAAGCTTGCAATCGGGCGCGAATCCGGTTAGGCGCGCCCCTTCCGAATAAGCAGGCTGGCCAATAGGGCTGCCATGCCGGCTTGATACGGACTCAACAAAGGAGACCAAAATGCCCAAGCTCAAGACCAAGAGCGGTGTGAAGAAACGCTTCAAAATCACCGCAACAGGCAAGATCAAGCATGGCGTCGTTGGAAAACGGCACCGTTTGAGCAGCCATAATGCCAAGTATATCCGCCAAAACCGTGGCACCAGCGTGATCTCTGATCCCGATGCCAAGACAATCAAGAAATGGGCGCCATACGGTCTGTAAGACCAAGCGAACGTTTTCAGACTGAGCGTGGTGCGAAAAAGTGGGAACCGGTTTTTCGGTTAAGCCACGCGACCACGAAAAACAAAAAGGATATAGATTATGGCACGCGTCAAACGTGGTGTGACCACCAAAGCTAAACATAAAAGAATTTTAGAGCAGGCGAAGGGCTATTATGGCCGTCGTAAAAATACCATCCGCGTCGCACGTCAGGCAGTCGAAAAGGCCGGTCAGTACGCATATCGCGACCGTAAGGTAAACAAGCGGAACTTCCGCGCATTGTGGATCCAGCGTATCAACGCCGCAGTCCGCGCCGAAGGCATGACCTATGGCGTGTTCATGCATGGCCTGAAGCTTGCTAATGTTGAACTGGACCGCAAGGTTCTTGCCGACCTCGCGATGAACGAAGCCGCGATGTTTAGCACGATCATTGCGCAGTCGAAGGCAGCGCTCGCGAAAGCAGCATAAGCTCCTAAAACTTCGATATTGCGCAAAAGGGCGTGGGCGGCACTTGTCGTTCGCGCCCTTTTGCTTATTCAGGCGAACCATGATGACAGATATTGCGACACTCCAAACCGAACTGATGGCAGCGATTGATTCCGCGGATACGCTGGATGCGCTAGAGGCTGTTCGGATATCCGCCCTTGGCAAGCAAGGCAGCGTTTCGGCGTTACTCAAGACAATGGGCGCGATGTCGCCCGATGAACGTCAGACGCAAGGTCCGATCATCAATGGCCTGCGCGAAAGCGTTACCGCGGCACTGGCCGCGAAAAAAGCAGCCTTGGAAACAGCCGAGTTGAACCGGCGTCTCGCCAGCGAATATGTCGACATGACATTGCCTGCGCCCGAAACACCGCGCGGAACAGTGCATCCGGTCAGCCAAGTGATGGACGAGCTTGCCGAAATCTTTGCCGACATGGGCTTCGCCGTTGCCGAAGGGCGCGAGATCGAAGATGATTGGCACAATTTCACCGCGCTCAACATTCCCGAAACGCACCCTGCACGCGCGATGCATGATACATTCTATTTCCCCGACGACATGGCGCGCGAGGGCAGCAAAATGCTGCTGCGTACGCACACATCGCCGGTGCAAATCCGCACCATGACGTCACAGGAACCACCGATCCGCATTATCGCACCTGGCCGCGTCTACCGCAGCGACAGCGATGCGACGCACACGCCGATGTTCCACCAGATCGAAGGCCTTGTCATCGACAAGGGGATTCACCTTGGTCATCTGAAATGGACGTTGGAGACATTTTTGAAGGCCTATTTCGAACGCGAAGATGTCGTCTTGCGTCTGCGTCCAAGCTATTTCCCGTTCACCGAACCATCGGTTGAAGTCGACGTCGGCTATTCGATGGTCAACGGTAAGCGGGTCATTGGCGGATCGGAAGGCTGGATGGAGGTTCTTGGCTCCGGCATGGTCCATCGCAAGGTTATCGAGGCCTGCGGACTTGATCCCGATATATGGCAGGGCTTTGCCTTCGGCACCGGTGTCGACCGCCTTGCCATGTTGAAATATGGGATGGACGATTTGCGTGCCTTCTTCGACGGCGATAATCGCTGGCTGCAACATTACGGATTTGACGCGCTCGACGTGCCGACGCTGAGCGGAGGAGTAGGCGCATGAAATTCTCATTATCATGGCTGAAAGAGCATCTTGATACCGACGCCGATATGCAGGCCGTTGCCGATTGCCTCAACCGTATCGGGCTTGAGGTTGAAGGCATCGAGAACCCGGCAGAAAAATTGTCCGCGTTCCGCATTGCAAAGGTGCTGAGCGCGGCGCCGCATCCGCAGGCTGATAAATTGCAGATACTGTCCGTCGACGCAGGCGCCGAACCACTTCAGGTTGTCTGTGGCGCACCCAATGCGCGCGCAGGCATGCTTGGCGTATTCGGCCCAGCCGGCGCCGTCGTTCCCGCAAATGGCATGGTGCTGAAGGTTGCCGCGATAAGAGGCGTCGAATCCAACGGGATGATGTGTTCGATTGCGGAGCTGGAATTGGGCGACGATCATGATGGCATCATCGAACTCGCGGCCGACGCACCGGTGGGGACAGTCTATGCCGATTGGGCAGGATTGGACGACCCCGTCATTGATGTCAGCATCACCCCCAACCGTCAGGATTGCATGGGCGTTCGCGGCATCGCGCGTGACCTCGCCGCAGCCGGCCTTGGGACATTGCGCCCGCTGAACGAAGTCTACAAAATCAATTTGGACACGCCACATGAAGGCAGCGAACCCGCGCCGGTCGTGCGCACTGACGACGCCGCAGGATGCCCTGCGTTCTATGCACAAGCTGTGTCCGGTGTCCGCAATGGCGACGCCCCCGAATGGATGCGCAGCAAGCTGAAAGCCATTGGCCAAAAGCCGATTTCAGTGCTCGTCGACATCACCAACTTCATATCCATCGATCTTGGCCGGCCGTTGCACGTTTATGACCGCGCAAAGCTGAACGGCGCGCTGGTGGCCCGCAAGGCTGTCGACGGGGAGAACGTGGTCGCCCTCAACGGCAAGACCTATACGCTGGATTCGACCATGACCGTCATTGCTGATGACAGCATGGTGCATGACATTGGCGGTATCATGGGTGGCGAACATAGCGGCGTTTCGGAAACGACCACGGATGTCCTCATCGAGTGCGCCTATTTCGACCCTGAACATATTGCGCGTACAGGGCAGAAGCTGGCGTTGACCAGCGATGCGCGGCAACGTTTTGAGCGCGGCGTTGACCCTGCGTTTTTGGAAGACGGATTGGCGATCGCGACCAAGCTCGTGCTTGACCATTGCGGCGGGACGCCAAGTGCCATCACCCGGTCGGGCGCTGCACCAGTTGCGCCGCGCAACATTTCTTACGACACGCAATATTGCCAGCAACTTGGCGGCGTCGATGTTGCGCCGGACGAACAGCGCAATATCCTGGAAAGGCTGGGTTTTTCGGTAAGCGACGACTGGCGCGTTACCGTGCCGACATGGCGTCGTGACGTCGATGGCTCTGCAGACATCGTCGAAGAAGTCGTGCGTATCGTCGGCCTCGACAATGTCGTGTCCGTGCCATTGCCCCGTGCAGACGGCGTCGCCAAACCAACCGCAACGCCCGTTCAGTCGCTGGAACGCAAAGTTCGGCGTGCAGCCGCAGCACGCGGTTTGAACGAAGCGATCAACTGGTCGTTCCTGCCGCAAAAGGCGGCGGACGCATTTGGTGGCGGCACATGGAGCCTTGCCAACCCGATCTCCGAAGACATGAAGGTCATGCGCCCTTCATTGTTGCCGGGATTGCTGTCAGCAGCGCAGCGGAACATGGACCGCGGCGCATCATCGGTGCGTCTGTTCGAAATCGGACGGCGTTATTTTGCCGCAGCGGATGGCACAAGCGACGAGCGTCTGACGGCGGGTATCGTGCTGGCGGGTGACAAATCTGTGCGCAATTGGGCGACTGGCAAATCGGCAAAATTTGATGCTTTTGATGCCAAGGCCGAGGCCATCGCGTTGCTTAAGGCAGCGGGTGTCGCAACCGACGGCCTGCTCGTGATGGACGATGCCGGTGCGCATTATCATCCCGGACAATCGGCAACATTGCGCATGGGGCCAAAGAATATTCTTGGCGCATTCGGCACGCTGCATCCGGCAACGGCAAAAGCCTTTGACCTGGATGGCAGCGTTGTCGCCGCGGAAATCTTTTTGGATGCCATACCGCTCAAAAAAGCCACTGGTTTTATGCGTCCGGCCTTCACACCGCCTGCATTGCAAGCCGTTACCCGCGACTTTGCGTTTCTGGTTGCGCAAGATATGCCCGCCAATGATCTGGTTCGGGCCATTAAGGGATGCGACAAAGACAACATTGTCGCCGCGCGTTTGTTTGACCGCTTTGCCGGGCAGGGCGTACCCGAGGGGCAAGTCAGTCTGGCGGTTGAAATTACGCTTCAACCCACCGACAAAAGCTATGGTGATGATGATCTGAAACTGATTTCAGATAAGGTCATTGCGGCCGCGGCCAAACTGGGCGCGGTGCTTCGCGGATAAAAAGAAAGGCCGGGCATGATGGCCCGGCCTTCTTTTTTCAACGCGCTTTCGCCCGGCTTTTTAGAACTTCACGCCAGCGGTCAGAAACACCTGACGCGGGTTACCGTAAAATGCGGTTAACGTGCCTTCGCGGCCCAGCGACGCAACGGGCAATCCGGTTCCGCCAAGGGTGGGTGCGCCAGTCGTCGCGTTACCAGCGATGAAGCTGTAGCCCGAAGTCTTATATTCCTTGTCGAGCAGGTTCTTACCATAAAGCCCAATGCTCCAACGATCGTCAGGCGCGGTATACACCAGGCTTGCGTCGACAAGGGCATAGC
>JBEEIJ010000047.1:0-2557 GCA_041169905.1 Pseudomonadota bacterium
GCGCACAAGAAAACTGCCGGACGATTGTCGAGGCGGAAATTATCGACGCGGGCTACACCATTTATGGCTGGCGTCAGGTGCCGGTCGACGTGTCGGTTATCGGCGACAAGGCGCAGGCCACACGGCCCGAGATCGAACAGATCATGATCGCAGGCCCAATGCCCGATGCGGTCGATGCGGCCGAGTTTGAAAAGAATCTCTACCTCGTCCGCCGCCGGATTGAGAAGAAGATCATCGCTGCGCAAATTCGCGATTTCTACATCTGCTCGCTGTCGTGCCGGTCGATTGTCTATAAGGGCCTGTTCCTCGCAGAAAGCCTTTCGGTCTTTTACCCCGACCTTCAGGACGACCGCTTTGAAAGCCGCGTTGCGATTTTCCATCAGCGTTATTCGACCAATACTTTCCCGCAATGGTGGCTGGCGCAACCGTTCCGCGGCCTTGCGCATAATGGCGAAATCAACACGATCCGTGGCAACCAGAATTGGATGAAGAGCCACGAAATCAAAATGGCCAGCATCGCCTTTGGTGCGCATTCTGATGATATTAAGCCCGTCATTCCGGCAGGTTCGTCGGACACTGCCGCGCTTGATGCCGTGTTCGAAACCTTGGTCCGTTCGGGCAAGGAAGCGCCCACGGCAAAGCTGATGCTGATCCCAGAAGCATGGCAGTCAAACCCCAATCTGCCCGCGTCACATCGCGCAATGTATGAATATATGTCCAGCGTGATGGAGCCATGGGATGGCCCGGCCGCGCTTGCCATGACCGATGGCCATTGGGCCGTGGCCGGCGTTGACCGAAACGCCCTTCGCCCGCTGCGTTACAGCCGCACGTCGGACAATCTGCTCGTCATCGGTTCGGAAACCGGCATGGTCGTTCTTCCCGAAACGACGATATTGGAAAAGGGCCGCCTTGGTCCCGGCCAAATGATTGCGGTCAACCTCGACGAAGGCAAATTGTACCGCGATGGCGAGTTGAAAGACCGCATCTCGGCGGAACAGGATTATGGCGCGCTCGTGCGCGGTTTCCGTACTATCACCGACTTGCCCGACGTAGCGCAGGATGACGCCCCGACGTGGTCGCGCGCGGAACTGACCAAGCGTCAGGTCGCTGCCGGCATGACGCTGGAAGATGTGGAAATGATCCTTGCGCCGATGATCGAAGATGGCAAGGAAGCCATTGGATCGATGGGCGATGATACGCCGCTCGCCGTCATCAGCGACAAGCCGCGCCTCATCAGCCAATTCTTCCGCCAGAATTTCAGCCAAGTGACAAACCCGCCCATCGACAGTCTGCGCGAGCGGCATGTGATGAGCCTTAAAACGCGTTTTTCGAACCTTGCCAATATTTTGGAAGAAAAGAGCCAGAACGCCGACGTGCTTGTCCTCGCCAGCCCCGTGCTCACCTCGCATGACTGGCGCCGGTTAAAGTCTGCCTTTGGCGCAGCGGGCGCAGAAATTGACTGCACCTATGATATTTCCGAAGGACAAGAAGGTCTTCGCGCCGCCATCACGAGGATCCGTGAAGAAGCCGTCGCCGCGGTGCGCATGGGCAAATCCGAACTGTTCCTGACCGACGAAAATATCAGCGCCGACCGCGTGGGCATTGCCATGATCCTTGCCGCTGCCGCTGTGCACACGCATTTGGTACGCAACGGTTTGCGCAGCTATTCGTCGATCAACGTCCGCTCTGCCGAATGTCTCGATACGCATTATTTCGCGGTGCTCATTGGCGTTGGCGCAACCACGGTAAACGCATATCTGGCCGAAGCCGCAATTGGCGACCGCCATGCGCGCGGGCTGTTGGGTGGACTTGCCCTGACCCAAGCGGTCGAAAATTACCGCACGGCCATCAATGAAGGGCTGTTGAAGATCATGTCCAAAATGGGCATCGCGGTCATCTCCAGCTATCGTGGCGGCTATAATTTCGAAGCGGTTGGCCTGTCGCGTGCTTTGGTCAACGACTTCTTCCCCGGAATGCCGAACAAGATTTCGGGCGAAGGCTATCATTCGCTGTATGTGAACGCGCGTGATCGCCATGAAGAGGCGTTTGACACAGCCGTTGCACGCTTGCCAGTTGGCGGCTTTTACAAGCAACGCAATGGCGGCGAAGAGCATGCCTATTCGGCGGGGCTGATGCACCTTTTGCAAAGCTCGGTCGCGAATGACAGCTATTCGACCTACACACAATTTGCCCAAGGCGTGCGGGAGCTTCCGCCGATTTACTTGCGCGATTTGTTGGAATTCAACTTCGCCAAGGAACCCGTCGCGATTGATGAAGTCGAAGCAATCACCGAAATTCGCAAACGCTTTGTCACGCCGGGCATGTCGCTTGGCGCATTGTCGCCCGAGGCGCATGAGACGCTGGCCATTGCCATGAACCGGATTGGCGCAAAGGCCGTGTCCGGCGAAGGTGGCGAAGACAGCAAGCGGTTCAAACCCTATGAAAATGGCGACAATGCCAACAGCGTCATCAAACAAATCGCCAGTGGCCGTTTCGGCGTAACCGCCGAATATCTTGGCGCGTGCGAGGAAATTGAAATCAAGGTCGCACAGGGCGC
>JBEEIJ010000048.1:0-5081 GCA_041169905.1 Pseudomonadota bacterium
TTGTAAAATGGCTGCGCTAGGGCCGCATGGTGACACGCGAAAATATCAAATGCGATTTGGCCATTGTCGGCGGCGGGCTTGCGGGCGGGCTCATCGCGCTTGCCCTTGCGAAAATGCGGCCCGAATTGAAAATCGTCCTGATTGAACAAGGCGACAGCTTTGGCGGCAACCATATCTGGAGCTTTTTTGCGAGCGACATCTTGCCCGAACATCGTTGGCTGACG
The DNA here is from genome assembly GCA_041169905.1 of Pseudomonadota bacterium. Taxonomy (GTDB): domain Bacteria; phylum Pseudomonadota; class Alphaproteobacteria; order Sphingomonadales; family Sphingomonadaceae; genus Sphingorhabdus_B. The sequence continues at coordinate 225 of JBEEIJ010000048.1, forward strand.
GCGCCATTGGTGACTTATGGCTGGTCGGGTTATGACGTAAAATTCCCTGCGCACAGCCGTACGCTCGACAATATTTATTACACGATTGAATCCGAACGGCTCGACTGGGTGCTGCGCAAGAACCTGCCTGCATCGTCATTGATGCTTGGCCGTGAAGTGAAGGCGGTCTCGCCCAGGCTTGTGGTCCTTGACGGCGCGCAGCGTATTAACGCTGGCGGCGTGATTGACGCGCGGGGCGCAGGCGACCTGAACCATCTCGATTGCGGGTGGCAGAAATTTACCGGCCAGCTGATGCAATTGTCAGAGCCGCACAATCTTACAAAGCCCATCGTCATGGACGCGACCGTCGACCAGCATGATGGCTATCGCTTTGTCTATGTCCTGCCATTCGGGATGGACAAGCTGTTTATTGAAGACACTTATTACAGCGACAAGCCCGATTTGGACCCGCGCATCCTGCGTCAACGGATTGCGGCTTATGCCGATGAACAAGGCTGGAAAGTCGAGCGCGTTTTGCGGGAAGAAAGTGGCGTCTTGCCCGTCGTGATGGGCGGCGATCTGGAGAGCTATTGGGCGAGCGGCAGTGGCCGCACGGCAAAAGCCGGCGCGCGCGGTGCATTTTTTCAGTCGGTGACCAGCTATTCCCTGCCCGATGCGGTGCGCAATGCCATTTTCATTGCAGAGCAGCCCGATCTTGACGGCGACAAGCTCAATCTTGTTCTGCGCCAGCGTGCGCAGGAGCATTGGAACAAGGGCAGATTTTTCCGGATACTCAACCGGATGCTGTTCCGCGGCGCCGAAGGCCGCGACCGATACAAAATATTAGAACGTTTCTACAGGCTAAAGCCCGGATTGATTGAACGCTTTTATGCTGGGAATAGCAGCAACAGTGACAAGGCGCGCATCCTGATTGGCAAGCCGCCCATTCCCATAGGGAAAGCCATCACCGCGATCCGGAGCAAGAAGAAATGAGCAGGACTCTCGCACTTTTCGTCATCCCGAACTCGTTTCGGGATAACAAAATAGGGTCGCCTGTTATCCTGAAACAAGTTCAGGATGACGCATTTTTGGGATATAATTTATGACGAAGACAGCAGCGATTATTGGTGCCGGATTTGGCGGACTCGCGCTTGCAATGCGGCTGCAATCTGCAGGCATCTCCACGACGATTATCGAAGCGCGCGATAAGCCCGGCGGCCGTGGCTATTATTGGGAAAAAGACGGCTTTACCTTTGACGGTGGTCCAACGGTCATCACCGACCCGCCATGTCTGGAAGAGTTGTGGTCGCTGTCCGGCCATAAAATGTCGGATGACGTTGAATTGATGCCTGTGTTCCCGTTCTACCGGTTGAACTGGCCCGATGGCACGAATTTTGATTATTCGAATGACGCACCCGGCCTGAAAGCCGAAATTGAAAAGCTGAACCCCGACGATGTCGAGGGCTATCGCAAGTTCCTCGAATATTCAAAGGGTGTGTTCAAAGAGGGTTATCAAAAGCTCGGTTCCGTCGCATTCCTCGACTTCGCATCGATGATCAAGGCCGCGCCAGCGCTGATGAAATATCAGGCATGGCGTTCGGTCTATTCGATCGTTTCGTCGTACGTGAAAGATGAAAAGCTGCGCGAAGCTTTGTCATTCCACACATTGCTCGTGGGCGGAAATCCGATGAGCACCAGCGCGATCTACGCGCTCATCCACACCATCGAAAAAGAGGGCGGCGTCTGGTTTGCCAAGGGCGGCACCAACAGGCTTGTCGCCGCGATGGTGACTCATTTTGAAAGGCTCGGCGGGACGATCCGTCTGGGCGATCCCGTCGAAGAAATCGAAACACGCGGTGACAAGGTCATTGGCGTGCGCACGAAATCAGGCTGGCGCATGGACTGCGACATGGCGGCGTCCAATGGCGACCTGATGCACACGTACAAGGATTTGTTGACCAGCAACAAACGCGGCGAACGTGCCACAAAATCGCTGCGGCGCAAAAGCTGGTCGCCATCGCTTTTCGTTCTGCACCTTGGCATTAAGGGCACATGGCCGGGCATTCCGCACCATATGATCCTGTTTGGCCCGCGCTACAAAGGGCTGCTCGACGACATTTACAAGAACGGGGTCCTGCCGCAGGATTTCTCGCTGTATCTGCACCATCCAACCGTCACTGACCCAAGCCTTGCGCCCGAAGGTTGCTCGACATTTTATGTCCTCGCGCCTGTCGCGCATATGGGCAAAGCGCCGCTCGATTGGGATGGCGATGTTGGTGAAGCGTTGAAGGAACGGATTTTGGATGAGCTGGAGCGCCGTCTGATCCCCGATATCCGCAGCCGGATCATGACCCAGTTCCATTACACACCGGCCGATTTTGGCCGCGACCTTTCGGCGCATTTGGGCAGCGCGTTCAGCCTTGAACCCGTTTTGTGGCAGTCCGCATATATGCGTGCACACAACCGCGATGATGCGATACACAATCTGTATTTCGTCGGCGCAGGCACGCACCCAGGCGCTGGCATCCCCGGCGTTGTCGGCAGCGCAAAGGCAACGGCCGCATTGATGCTGGAGGACGCAAATAGGTGAAACGGCTCGCGGTCTATTGCGGTTCGGCTACGCCCGATAACCCCATTTATATCGAAGCGGCGCGCAGCGTTGGAAAGATGCTGGCGGAACGCGGCATTGGCGTTGTCTATGGCGGCGGCCGATTGGGGCTGATGGGCGCGGTGGCCGACAGCGCGCTTGCGGCAGGCGGCGAAGTCATTGGCATCATCCCCGAAGCACTGGTCGGCGCTGAAGTCGCGCACAAGGGCTGCACCGAACTGCATGTCGTTTCGGGCATGCACGAACGCAAGGCGCGCTTTACCGAATTGTCCGACGGCTTCATCACCATTCCCGGCGGTGTCGGGACGATGGACGAATTGTGGGAAGCGATCAGCTGGTCACAACTTGGCTATCATCAAAAACCCGTCGGCGTTTTGAACATTGCGGGTTTTTATGATCAGCTTATCGCGTTCAACCAGAATATGATCGATGTCGGCTTTATCCGGCCGCAACATGCGGGCATCATGATCGTCGATGACACGCTGGACGGCTTGCTGGACAAAATGGCCGCCTATGTGCCGCACAAGACCATCTTCCAGATGAAAGCAGACGATTTGTGAACCAAGCCGCCATCAGCCCTTGCACAGATTTTTGCCGTGGCTGAATTTGATCGCCCTGCCCTTGTTCAATTTGCGCAGGACAGCATATCGCGGGGATCAAAGTCCTTCCGTTTCGCCAGCCGGTTGTTTGACCGGACCACGCGGGAACGCGTTTGGCTGCTCTACGCGTGGTGCCGCAAATGCGATGATATGGCCGATGGTCAGGACCATGGCGGCGCGATGGTAGCGGTCACCGACCCGCAGGAAAGCCTTGCCACCATTCGCACGCTGACCGCAGCAGCGCTGGCGGGCATGCCCACAGGTGAGCCTGCGTTTGACTGCCTCGGCGTTGTCGCGCGGGAATGCGGCATAACGGCGCGCATGGCGGAGGATGTCATTGAGGGCTTCGCATTGGATGCCGCGGACTGGCACCCCCGCCGCGAAAGCGACCTGTACCAATATTGTTATCATGTTGCTGGTGCCGTCGGTGTGATGATGGCCGTGGTGATGGGCGTTCCGGCGGATGATGACGCTACGCTCGACCGGGCATGCGACCTTGGCCTCGCCTTTCAACTTGCCAACATCGCGCGGGATATTGCGGAAGATGACGCCGCCGGACGCTGCTATTTACCCGACGACTGGCTGGCGACGCTCGACATCGCGCCGGGTGAGCATATGAAGCCACATAACCGCAAGAAACTGGCGCTGATGGGCCGTTGGCTGGCGGACGAGGCCGAGCAATATGAAGCGTCAGCACGTGTTGGCGCGGCGCATCTGCCGCTGCGTGCGCGTTGGGCGGTGCTATCCGCCGCAGGGATTTATGGCGAAATCGCCCGCAAAGTCCGCGCCGCCGGTAGCAACGCGTGGGACCAACGTATTTTCACCAGCCGCCCCGAAAAGTTTCGCTGGGTACGCAAAGCGTTTGTTGATGCTGTTGCGAACAACCCGCGTGATATGGACCGTGCGGCATTGTGGACGCGGGCGCGGGTTTAACGCCCCGAGCTTCGTGGCGCTGACGTTGTTACCGGAAATTCGTCATCCTGAACTTGTTTCATCCCCCCAATTCGTCATCCTGAACTTGTTTCAGGATCTTACTTTTTCGACGTGGGTAGTAAGACCCTGAAACAAGTTCAGGGTGACGATGATGGGCATGTGGGCACACATTCAGGACCCAGACAAAATCTGCGCCGCGCGCCCCGACAAGCGCTCCACCACGGCGGCATGTATCCCCGGCGAACAGCAGATCAGGCCGAAATCCAATGGCTTGCGCTTATTATATAAAATCGGTCCGCCAAGCGCATCGGTTACGACTGCGCCCGCTTCCTGCGCCACGAGATGCGCAGCGGCGATGTCCCATTCATTGCCCCAGCGCAGCGTTGCGACCAAGTCGGCACGGTCACAGGCGACCATCGTCATCCGCATCGCGATGCTGTTGGGCTTGGTCACCGTCACAAGGTCCGCATCGAGCCGTGGCAATTCATCGGCGGGCACACGTGATCCGGTGAAATCCAATCGTGTGCTGCCCGACAGTGGCGCATTGTTGCACGTCACGCCTTCACCGCGCGCCGCGACCCAGATTTTGTCTTCAGCCGGCGCGGCCATCACCGCAAAGACCGGAATGCCATCGGCCACCAAGGCAACCGACACACACCAACCGCTGCGTCCGCGCACATAATCGCGTGTGCCATCAATGGGGTCGACCAGCCACAACAGCCGCGCGTCGAGCCGCTT
>JBEEIJ010000049.1:0-27071 GCA_041169905.1 Pseudomonadota bacterium
ACGATCTGGTCGCCATCCGCATGTCCGCCTTTGATAAGCAACGATATGCGCCGCTCCAACAAGCTGTCCTTTCCGCCGAGCGCCTGTAGCTCGGGCAGATTGGGCGTCGTCAGCGTCGCAATTCCCATAAGGCGCTCAAATGCGGAGATGGTATCGGCATCCGCGAGCACAGCGCCACTGGTCGCCACCATGACTGGGTCGAATATGATCGGACATGACAGTTCCGAAAGGCTGTCTGCAACGGCATGGGCCGTGGCCGCATTTCCAATCATCCCGATCTTTACGGCATCCACGCCAATATCGCTCACGACCGCCGCGATCTGGTCAATGACCATTTGCGTTGGCACCATATGCACCGCATCGACACCCAGCGTATTCTGCGCGGTGATTGCCGTAATCGCCGTCATCGCATGACCGCCGAGCATGGTGACCGTCTTAATATCCGCCTGAATACCAGCGCCGCCGCCGCTGTCGGACCCAGCGATGATCAGTATCCGCGCGGGTGCGTTGTGAGGCATCAGGCCGCAGCTGCCCTCACAGCGTCACAGATCCGGTCAACGATGCGCTCGACTTGTGTCGCGTCATCTCCCTCTGCCATAACGCGGATGACGGATTCTGTGCCTGACGGACGGATGACAAGCCGCCCAGTACCGGCCAATTCGGCTTCAGCCTCGGCGATCACCTGCTGCACGCGGGCATCATCCAGCGGCTTTCCGCCGGAGAAACGAACATTCTTCAAAAGCTGCGGCACGGGATCGAACAGGTGCAGCACTTCACTGGCTGGCTTCCCGCTCTCGACGAGTTGCGCCAATACTTGAAGCGCAGCAATCGTGCCGTCGCCGGTCGTCGCATGATCCAAAAGGATCATATGCCCTGACTGTTCGCCACCAACGTTGATGCCGTGTTTGCGCATTTCTTCGAGGACATAGCGGTCACCCACTTTTGCACGGATGAGTTTTAAATGCTGGCTCTCCAAATAACGCTCGAGCCCAAGGTTGGACATCACCGTCGCGACAATACCTTCGCCCGTTAGTTTGCCCGCGCGGCGCATGGCACCGCCAAGCAAAGCCATGATCTGGTCACCATCAACCACTTGGCCATGTTCGTCGACGACGATTAAACGGTCGGCGTCACCGTCAAGCGCAATCCCGATATCCGCGCCCGATGCAACAACGGTTTCCTGAAGCGTGGCAACATGCGTTGACCCAACCTTGTCGTTGATGTTCTTGCCATTTGGTTCGACGCCGATTGACGTAACCTTGGCACCCAGCTCCCAAATTGCCGTAGGTGCGACCTGATATGCTGCGCCATTTGCGCAATCGAGCACGACATGTAGTCCATCAAAACGGATATGTTCCGGCACCGACGCCTTCACCGCATGGATGTAACGCCCGCGGCTGTCCTCAATACGGCGTGCGCGCCCAATGTCGGGGGCGTCAGCGAGCGTCAGCTTCTCGCCCAGCAAGGCCTCAATGGCCAGTTCATCGGCATCCGATAATTTATATCCATCGGGTCCAAACAGCTTGATGCCATTGTCTTCATAAGGATTATGGCTGGCGGAGATCATCACGCCAAGGTCTGCGCGCATGGACCGCGTCAGGAGCGCAACGGCCGGGGTCGGAATCGGGCCGAACTGGACCACATCCATGCCCACGCTGGTAAATCCAGCCACGAGCGCATTTTCGATCATATAGCCCGACAAGCGCGTATCTTTCCCGATGACGACCCGGTGTTTATGCCCACCGCGCAGGAAATGCGTGCCTGCAGCCTGGCCGACCCTCATCGCCATTTCCGGTGTCATAGCGCCCGTATTGGTGCGCCCTCTGATACCATCCGTCCCGAAATATTTGCGCGCCATTTTGCTTCCTGCCGTTTTGCGGTTCACGTTGTGAATTTCCACGCTGCTAAGCCTCTCCCTTGCATAGGGAGCGATGGGCTGGCAAGACCCGATCCTATGTCAAACGCCACCCGTATTCTTATCGCCCTTGTTATTGGCCTTGCCCTCGGCATTTTCGTGACCGCGCTATCACCCGCCGCTGGTGAAAAGCTGGATCTGATCCTCGACATTGTGGGAACATTATGGCTCAACGGCCTTCGCATGACTGTTGTTCCGTTGGTGGTCGCATTGGTTATCACTGGAATAGTCAAAAGCGCGGAAGCCGCGCGGGCCGGACCAATGGCCGCGCGCACCATCAGCTGGATAGTCGTGATGATGTTCATGTCGGCTACGTTGGGCGCGCTGTTGACCCCGTTGGTGCTTTCGCTTTGGCCGATGCCACAAGAAAGTGCGGACGCTCTAAGGTCGGCGCTGACAACCGCGCCAGCGGTCGCCGAACAACCCAGTTTGCGTGATTTCGTCGTTGCGTTGGTGCCAACCAACCCAATTTCAGCAGCAGCAAGCGACTCTATCTTACCACTTCTGATTTTCACGCTCGTCTTTGCCTTTGCCGTCACGCGCCTTGCGCAAGAGCCACGGGCGCATATGGCTGGATTTTTTAGCGCGCTTGCAGACGCCATGATCCTCGTCATCGAATGGGTTCTAAAGCTCGCGCCTATTGGCGTGTTTGCTTTGGCATTTGTCGTTGGCGCGCGATCCGGATTGGCCGCGTTGGGCGCCGTTGCGCATTATATCGTCACGGTATCCATAGTCGGTATCATCGTCGGCGCCTTTGCTTATCCCATTGCGGTTTTTGCCGGCAAAGTGCGCTTCCGCGATTTTGCCCGTCAGATCGCTCCCGTCCAGGCGTTCGCCGTATCCACACAATCATCCTTGGCCAGCCTTCCATTGATGTTAAAGAAATCGGAAGCGTTGGGCGTTCGTGAGTCCACTGCAGGCCTTGTGTTGCCGATGGCGGTGGCATTGTTGCGGGCAACTGGCCCTGCAATGAACCTTGCCGTCGCGCTTTATGTTGCAAACTGGTTCGGCATAAAGCTTGACGCGTTCGATTATGGCGCTGCAATTTTTATCGCCGCCCTGACCTCCATGGGCGCGGTAAGCCTTCCCGGAACGGTCAGCTTTGTGACCTCTATCGCACCGATATGTATTGCGCTGGGAATTCCGGTTGAGCCACTCGCTTTGTTAATCGCGGTGGAAACGCTGCCGGATATTTTCCGGACAACGGGCAATGTGCAGATGGACGTTGCGCTTGCGACCGCCATTGAAGCCCCCGAAAAGGAAAACGCCCATGCAATATCGTGAACTTGGCCATGGCCTGAAAGTCTCCGCCATTGGCGTCGGTTGCATGCCGATGATCAAAGGCGGGAATATCACTTATGGTCAAGATGCTGATCCGGATGAGGCAATCAAAACTATCCATCGCGCGATCGACATGGGCATCATTTTTTTCGACACGGCACAGATTTATGGCCCGTTCCAGAATGAAGAATTGGTGGGCGAGGCGATCAAAGGCAAACGCGACGGACTGGTCATCGCGAGTAAATTTGGTTTCAAATTTGATGGCGAAAATATCGTCGGCGTGGATGGTTCGCCAGCCAATGCAAAATCAGCAGTCGAAGGCACGTTGAAGCGTTTGGGCATCGACTGCCTTGATCTTTATTACCAGCACCGCGTCGATCCTGCTGTTCCCATCGAAGAGACCGTTGGCGCAATGGCGGATTTAATCACCGAAGGCAAAATCAAGCATATCGGGCTGTCCGAAGCAGGACCAGAAACGCTTCGCCGTGCCGCAGCGGTTGCGCCAATCTCTGCCCTGCAAAGCGAATATTCGCTGTGGGAACGCGATATCGAAGACGACATCCTGCCAACATGCCGCGAACTCGGTATCGGCTTTGTGCCTTATTCACCGCTTGGCCGCGGTTTTCTAACCGGTTCATTCCGTAGCCTTGATGAACTCCCCGAGAATGATTGGCGGCGGCAGGACCCGCGGTTTCAAGGCGACAATTTTGCCACGAACCTTGCCATTGTTGATGTCGTTGGTGAAATTGCCGCCAAACACAATGCATCGCACGCGCAAATCGCGCTGTCTTGGATATTGGCGCAAGGCAGCGACATTGTGCCGATCCCGGGCTTTAAACGCCGCGTGACGATGGAGGACAGCGCACGGGCCGTTGATGTTATGCTGGATACAGACGACCTCGCTAATCTCGATTTAGCCGCTCCACGTGGCGGGACAGCTGGTCCGCGTTATGGTGAACGCGGTATGCGGATGGTTCGGCTTTAAACGCTGAACCAGCGGAACAGGCCAGCGCCAGCAACATTCCAATATGAATGCGCCCAAGTTGCGGCGGCCCAGAGGATTATGCCCGCTAGCCACGGACCGATCCCGACCTTAAACAAGGCAACGGGCTGGATGGCGAAATGCGTCCTGCGCAGCCACCCGTCCCATTGGGCGCCCATAAGCTTGCATTTCTTTATTTCCTGCGCCTTGGAACCCACCAATGCGAGGAAAACCAAGCTTCCGACAAAAATGACATTGTCGATCCGCGGCGCGACCAAAATATGCGCAATGCCCCACAGTGCGAAACCCCACATCATCGGGTGACGGGTTGCCTTGAATACACCAAAGGGCGTTTGCCCAGCCATAGCGTCGGGCACACCCGGCAATGACGGGTTGCGGATGAACGATCCGGAAAACAGAACAGCGGCAACCAAAGTGAGCACGCTTGCCACTATCCACACGGCGTCGCTTGCCGGCCACAGCGCGTCACCCTTTGGCGCACGCCCAAATTCCAAAAGCATCCAGCCAAATGTTGCGAACGAGACGAGCGAATAAAGCCCTAGAAACCCGTTTGCACCGAATCTCCTGACCATATCCGCGCGCCAAGGATGCGACATGAGGAAATGGCTGCCGACAAACAATATGGAGGCAGCAGCCAAGAACAAATAATCGCTCACAACATTACCTCCCGCTGTCGGATGTCCCCACTCAATAGCAGACCATTAAATCAACGGTCATATGCCTTTGGCAAATCGCCTTCTGTTGGCCTTGCATAGCGGTCACGCAGTCGGTTTTGCCGGTTGTCGAGCGGCTGTTCGACGCCATCGATGATCACTGTCGTCGGCGCGGAGGACAGCTCAAGCGGATCGCCATCCCAAACAACGACGTCTGCGGCTTTACCGGCCTTGAGGCTACCCAAACGGTCACCAACACCCATGATATCGGCGGGAACCGAGCTAATCGCGGCAAATGCCTCATCCCATGTCAGGCCAGTCGCACCGGGTACGCGCTCAAGGCTCACGATATTGCCTGCATATTGCGTCGTGTAGCGCAGCTGGTGTGAATCGCGGTCATTGATCATGCCAATCGCAACCTGCACACCGGCATCTTTCATGCGACCAATATTGCTCTGCGTTGCCCCCAGCATTTCAAACGATGCTGGCAAGTCGTTCAACGCCGACGCGATAACGGGAATACGGGCTTGCGCGAGTTGCGGTGCAACCCGCCATCCTTCGCTTACGCCGACAAATACCATTTTGATCGATGGAAAGTCGCGTTTCAGTTCAATGAGGCGAAGAATATCATTTGCGCCTTCGACATGGATCAAAAGACGCGTTTCGCCGCGAAGCACAGACAACAACGCCTTGGCGTCTTCTGCCTTTAGCAAGTCATCATCAAATGTACCGCGCCCAGTGGCGTAATCCTGCGCTTCACGCAACATCGCGCGGAAATGCAGATGCGTTCCAGGACGGCTTCCGCCAGCGGCATCCGCGCCATCCTCACCAAATTCGGCAAACTGAAATGCACGTGCCTTGGTAACCGGATTACTGTCCGCTCCCAAATCCGCGATGGCGCCCTGCCCCGCAAAAATAGAAGCAGCGCCTTCAGGCGCAACCACTGCGCGCGTTACCCCGGCTGAGCGGTTGACCGCAAAGGGCGTCCGGAACGGATCAATCGCAGGCGCAACGTCGATGGCAGCCGAAAAACCGCTTCGACCGCCGCTTTTGTCGTTCGTGCCGTTAACGGCATCCACTTCAGCGAGGCCCAAACGGGTGAAGCCAGCAAAAACGCCCGGCGTTACCCATTTGCCCGACGCGTCAATGCGACGTGCGCCCGACGGGACCGAAACACCGGCACCAGCCGCAACGACAACGCCATCACGCACAACGACAGTACCGCCTTCAATAGGTGCACTACCATCACCAATCACGACGCGGCCGCCAGTGATGGCTATGGTTTCAGCCGAAACCGGTGTCGCAAAAGCCGCAAGCGCGGCGGCAGCATAGAGGAAATGCCTCATTTCACATCTCCTTCACCAGGTTGGCCAAGCTCAAAGTCACTGACCGGACGTATTTTCGGGTTACTCGCATCAAACATCAACGCGCCGTCGATCCAAACCTTATCAGGCCGCGTGTATACGCTGAGCGGATTGCCATTCCACAACACCAGATCGGCCATTTTACCCGGCTTCAAACTGCCGGTTTTGTCCGAAATGCCAAGCGCCTTGGCTGGATTATATGTCAGCCATTTAATGACTTCAGCATCGCTAATATTGATGCCCATTCTGCGACCATCGGCCTGCGCCTTTGCCGCTTCTTGGTTCAGACGCTGGATCTGGTTCTCGTCATCCGAGTGAATGATCACGCAAGCGCCCGTGTTGTGCAATATCGCGGCATTTTCAGGGATGGCGTCATAGGCTTCCATCTTGAAGCCCCACCAGTCCGCCCAAACGGCGGAACACACGCCGTTGTCGCGCAACAAATCTGCGATTTTGTAGCTTTCAACAGCGTGGTGGAATGTCGATACCTTGTACCCAAATTCCTTCGCCATATCGAGAACGAGCGCCATTTCGTCGGCGCGATAGCAGTGGTTCTGGATCGAGATGTCGCCATCCAAAACTCCAGCAAGCGTTTCAAGGCCGAGATCGCGGGTATATTCCTTACCGCTGTCGCGCCTTTTCTTGTAATCCTGCGCCTTAATCCATGTCTGACGGTTCACGGCGATGTTGCCCATACGGGTGGAGGGCATGCGCCCCTTGCTGCCGTAAACGCGCTTCGGGTTTTCACCGCAGGCCATTTTCATGCCGTACGGCGCGCCCGGGAACTTCATGCCCTGCACCGTGCGCGCATAGACATTCTTTAGGACAACCGAGCGACCACCCATCAGGTTAGCCGATCCGGGCAGAACCTGAAGCGCGGTGACGCCGCCATTGGCGAGTGCCCGGCTAAAGCCCGGATCCTGCGGCCATACGCTGTGTTCCGCCCAAACTTCGGGTGTAGTCGGCGATGTTGCTTCATTACCGTCGCTATGCGCGTCCACCGATGGCGTAGGATAATCACCGAGATGTGAGTGGATATCGATAATGCCTGGCGTCACAAACTTGCCTGCACCATCAATGACCGTCGTACCCGAAGGTATAACGGTGTCCGGTCCGCCGACGCTGCTAATCTTGCCGCCCGAAATGAACACCACGCCATTTTCTATTTTGCCACCTTCGCCATCATAAATGGTGACGTTACGGACGGCTGTGGCAACGCCGGGATATGCCTTATATGTCGACGGGAACGGCGCAGGTGCCTTTTCCACCGGCTTTACGACAGGTGCGGCAGAAGCCGTCTTTGGCCCTTCCGCATTTGAACAGGCCATAAGAGCCAGCGGCAGCACAAGATATGCGCTGCGCAATGCATTAAACTTTGCCATCACTTAACTCCAGTTTGTGGGGCGAATACCAGCGGCAGCAGCTTCGCCTGCTTCTGCTTAACCTTCACGATTTCCGTCATCACGCAAGGTGTCGAGATGCATCAATTTCTTGATCAGCGGTGAGATTACGACAACCGCAACACCTACGCCAATCGCGATCCAGCCGATTTGACTGTACACAGCCATAACGACTTCGCGGCCAGCACCTTCACCCGATGCAGCTTCGGAACCCGTTGCAGAAGCGATGAGGCCCGCTACGAAATTGCCGGTAGCCGACGCAAAGAACCATGTGCCCATGATCAACGAAGCAAGATGTGCAGGCGCGAGGCGGTTCATGGCGCTGAGTCCGACAGGCGACAGGCACAATTCGCCGGTCGTGTGGAACAGGTAGATGAGGAAAATGAACAACACGGGAACCATGCTGTCCGCGCCTGCGGCTGCAGAACCTGCGACCAGAACGAGGAAACCAATTCCGAGCTGTACAATACCCAAACCAAATTTCGCCGGTGCAGAAGGTTCAAGCCCCTTGCGGCCAAGCGTCGTCCAAAGCCACGCAAACAGCGGCGCAAGCAGGACGATGTAAATGGCGTTCAACGATTGGAACACTGATGCGGGAACACCAGCACGATCGACATGGCGGTCTGTAAACAGATTGAGCGACGATCCAGCTTGTTCGAACAAGGCCCAGAACAGGATCGAACCGATGATCAGGAACATCGCCGCAAAAATGCGGTCACGATCATGTGGTTCAAGCTTACGAACAGCGGTCCACAAAACATACGCAACCAGAATGGCACCGGCGATGCCAAGCAACGTCCCGACGACAGCCTGATTTTGTACCAGCCACCAGCAAGCGGCAACGGCGACCAAGCCGACCAAATACAAAAGCCACTCCAGCTTGATGCCCATGACAGGCTTATTCAACGCGGCGGCATCAGCCGGTTCGCCGCGTCCAAGCAACAACGGCTTGAATGCGACAAATACAATGAGGCCAAGCAACATACCAACGCCAGCTGCACCGAAACCATAAGACCAGCCGTAGGTTTCGCCCAAATATCCGCACAGCAGTGAACCGAGCGCGGCGCCCAAGTTAATGCCCATGTAGAAAATCGTATATGCACCATCACGACGGACGTCGGTCCGTGGATAGAGCTGCCCTACAATCACGGAAATATTGGCCTTCAGAAAGCCCGATCCCACGATAATGAACGCCAACGCGAGCCAGAAGATGTTCAACGAGGCAGCATCTTGTCCGCCCGTGCCTTCAAAGCCCATCAGGAGATGTCCAAAGGTCAACAATATAGCGCCATATGTCACCGCTTTTCGTTGCCCGAGCCATTTGTCCGCCAAATATCCACCCAGTACTGGCGTAATATATACCAAAGCCGTGTACGCGCCATAAATGACACCTGATTTTTCATCCGAAAACAGCCAATGCTTTGTCAGATAAAAAATCAGCAGTGCGCGCATTCCGTAATAGGAAAAGCGCTCCCACATTTCGGCAAAGAATAAGACGAAAAGACCTTTGGGATGGCCAAGGAATGTCCCTGCTGCATCTCCATCTTGCGCATATGACGTCGCCATCGAGCAAAACCCCTCATTTCTGTTATGTTTGACGTTCCATTGAAAGGAACGATTGGCAGCGAACCTACCGAAAAAATTGCGCGTGTGAAGAATTTAATTGCGGATGCGGCCAAAATTCGTCGAAGGGAGTGGAATGTTCAACGACCTCTCCTCTGTAACCCGTTATCTCGAAACCCGCCGGTCTGGCAAACCACGCGACATGGTGGAGCCCGGTCCCGACCAAGCCACACTTAACCGCATATTGCAGACCGCTATGCGCACCCCCGATCATGGCAAGCTATTTCCGTGGCGTTTTGTCAAGATCACTGACCGCGGCGCCTTCGCTGAGCTCCTCACACATGCATTCACCTTAGCCAATCCCGATGCGCGGGATGCACAAATTGACGCAGCGGTATCGCCATCGCGCATGGCCCCAACGCTTGTCCTTTTAGTGTACGCACCCCAGCCAAGCGCAAAAATTCCTTTGTGGGAACAGCAACTCAGCGTCGGTGCCGTCGGCATGAACCTGCTGCACGCCGCGCACGCACATGGCTTTGTCGGAAGCTGGATAACCGGTTGGGCGACATACGACGACAGCGTGCGCAAAGCGATTTGCGTCGGCGACGAACAAATTGCGGGACTATTCTTCATGGGATCCCCGGCCCTGCCTCTTGAAGAGCGGCCACGCCCCGATCCGTCGAACATCATCCGCCAATGGCCGTAAAAGTGCCGCCTTGACGCGCCCTACTGTATTATGGCAGTAAGCACGTAATGAAAAACGACGTAAAACCCGTATATTTGAAATTGCGCGATGTGATTGCCGCCGCCATTTTGGACGGTGCGTATAAGGAAGGCGACATGTTGCCTTCTGTCCGCGCATTTGCTGCTGATCAAGGCGCAAACCCGTTGACGGTCGCGAAAGCGTATCAGCTATTTCAAGACAGCGGACTGGTCGACGTTAAGCGCGGCGTCGGTTTGTTCGTTGCAACTGGCGCAATCTCAAAACTGCGCAGTTTCGAGCGCGACAATTTCATGCACAATATTTGGCCTGACGTAAAAGCCCAAATGCAGCGCGCCGGTATCGATCCAGCGGAATTACTGGCGCTTAGCTGACTTTGTTACCGCAGCTTTTGGCTGATACAGTGCCCATCACAATTGCAGATCATATTGCTTCATCAGATCGTACAGCGTCGGCCGGCTAATCCCCAATAACTTCGCTGCGCTGGAAATATTGCCCTCTGTCCGCGCAATCGCCCGCCTAATCGCCTTGCGGTCGGCGGCCTCGCGCACTGCCTTCAAGTTGAGTTGCAGATCGTCCGCGTTCCCGTCGCCCAAGTCAAGGTCATCCGCCGTGACAAACGCGCCCTCTGCCATGATAACAGCGCGCTTGATGCGATTTTCAAGTTCGCGAACATTTCCCGGCCAGTTCCACGCATCAATTGCCGCCAACGCGCCGCTCGTCATGCCTTTAACCGTCGGGTTCATCTCTTGTGCAAATTTGCCCACGAAATGCTTGGCCAACAAAATTGCGTCCCCCGTGCGCGCAGCAAGCGGCGGAATGTTAACGGTGACTTCTGCCAATCGGTAAAACAAATCATCGCGGAATGTTTGTTCCGCAATCATCTTGCTGAGATTGCGATGCGTGGCGCAGACCACGCGGACATCCACGGGAATGGCTTTGCGGCCGCCAATGCGCTCAATCGTGCGTTCCTGTAGAAAACGCAGCAGCTTTACCTGCAGCGCTAACGGGATGTCGCCCACTTCATCCAAAAACAGCGTGCCACCATGTGCCAGCTCAATCTTGCCCACGGTCGTTTTAACAGCGCCAGTAAACGCCCCTTTTTCGTGGCCGAACAATTCGGATTCCAGCAGGTTTTCAGGAATAGCGCCGCAGTTGATGGCGACGAATGGCTGATCGCGCCGACCGCTGGCATTGTGCAAACCGCGCGCCAGCAATTCCTTTCCCGTGCCGCTGGCCCCCAACAGCAAAACCGAAATATCAGCTGGTGCGATCCGCTCGATGGTGCGGGCAACCTTCACCATTTCCGGTGACGCTGTAAGGATTGTTCCCAGCAACAATGCGCCGTCGCTATCGGGTTGCTGCAATGCGGAAATAGCGCGCAGCGCGCTTTCATGTGCGCCATCTCCCGACACGACAATGATTTTGGTGTCAGGCTCTACGTCGCGCAGCAAGGCGAGCGCTTCTTCACGACTGGACGCGCAAAAGACTTCGAAGCCTTCATATGAGCTTTTTAGCTGCTTCTGAAGACCAAGGTCATTTTCCACAATGAGTAGCTTTTGCCGATGTTCAGTCATTTTCGCGACCACCTGATGAGACACGCGGTCAACACGTCCATATAGGGCATGTAATGCCTAAGAATCGGTATCATCGCGCCGTATCCATGTCGGCTTTGCTAACAGCCAATAGTAAAGTGTCGATTAATTTTACAGTCTGCAGTCACATCCCGTAAGGCGACTGCACAAAATGTAACATGCGCGATTTCGCCATGGGCTGACACACCCATTACTTGATCGGCACTTATATCGTTAAACCGTCCGGTCGAACACGAATGGCGACATACCGCGTTCACGCTCATTGAATACAAGCACCCTGCCCGCTGGCGGGGCGCTGCGTTGCGGGCAGTCCGACCGCGTGCATGCAGGGCAACCCAAACCGATCGGTGTCGCTGCCGCATCGCCTAAATCCCATCCGCGCGCCGCGGCCAAAGGTGCCGCTAGCTTGGCATCAATCCCTAAGCAAATGGCGAATTCAGCCTCCACGCCGCCACTCACAGCGGTTTGCGGGTGGACCGTGCGCGACAGCGTGAACCAGCGGCTTTTGTCCTCCAGCTCAACCAGATGCGGCATCAGCGTGCCCGGTCGTGCAAAGACATTGTGCACGTGCCACAACGGGCACCGACGGTCGGTCTCCACCAAAGGTGAAGCGCTCGCCCCGGCATAACGCTTACTGCTCTGCCCGGCCCGATCAATCCGCAGCATGAAAAATGGCAGTCCGCGTTGCCCAACCCGCTGCAAAGTCGTTAGCCGGTGCGCGACTTGTTCAAAACCAGCGCCAAACCGGCGTTGCAGCAAGATAAGATCATAGCCCGTCGCCTCGCAAGCGCGCAGGAAGCGTGCATAGGGCATCATGACGGCTGCGGCGAAATAGCTGTGCAAATGGCGTCGGTAGAGGCGCTCGCCCGCCCGTTCGGTGAAAGAAGCCCCAGCAACGAGTGCCTCAATCTCTGCCTTTGCCTCCAACATACCAAGTTGCAAGGCGGCGGCGAATGTGCGGCTTGCTGGGTCCAACAGCTCCGACAGCTGCAGTTGCCGGGCATGGAGGTCCAACCGGCGCAATCGGTCGGGCATCACATCAAACGGCAATATCCGTATCGACAGCTGATGCTTCACGCGCAGCCGTTCGGTAATCGCGCCATACAGGTCCGCGTTGGTGAGACGCAGTTCATCGGCGAGATTTTCAGCTTGCGAGTCCAAATCCGCAAAATGGTTGCGCCAGCGTTCAATCTCACGCCGCGCCGATGCGATGGATTCAGGTTCAATGCTTGCGCCGCCTTGCAAGGTCCCTGCGGCGCCATGCGAACCGCCGGACAAACGGTCAAACGCGCGGGCAAAGGCTTCGGCTGCATCAGGGCTGGCGGCGATCCATTCTTCCACCTGCGTTCGGTCGACCGACAAATCGGCAAACATGGGGTCGCTCAACCGGCGGCGAATGGCCTCAACGCCGCCCCCGGGGGTTGTCCCAGTCAGTGTGCGTGGATCGAAATCATATGATTGCGCGAGCTTCAGCAACAAGGTGGCCGTGAGCGGACGTTGGTTGCGCTCGATCAGGTTGAGGTAAGACGCAGATATTGCAAGCGCATCGGCCATAGCGCCTTGCGTCAGTCCGTTTGCACGACGGATTCTGCGGACGGCATGACCGGCAAATAGCTTTTGTTCACTCATGGCAGCGCCTTGTAAGGTATATTACAGATTTACAATTAAACCTTAGATTATCTGCACCATAACACAACAAAAATTACAAAATTGACTCGTCCTTTGGCCATTTGTGTCGCAAAACTGCACGCATAAATCAGGTTACCGAAGGAATTGTAAATGTCGTACCAGTCGCTCATTGCTGAAAACAGCACGCACATTGCCGCGAACAATGGCACATGGGACTCGATTAGCGCGGAGTCTGTGGCGCGTATGCAGTTGCAAAACCGTTTCCAGACGGGCCTCGACATTGCGCGATACACCGCAAAAATTATGCGCGAAGACATGGCGGCTTATGATGCTGACCCCGCACAATATACGCAGTCGCTGGGTTGCTGGCACGGGTTCATCGCGCAGCAGAAGATGATTTCAATTAAGAAGCATTTCGGCACCACCAAGAAACGCTATCTTTATCTATCTGGCTGGATGATCGCGGCGCTGCGCAGCGAGTTTGGCCCATTGCCCGACCAATCGATGCATGAAAAGACGAGCGTCCCTGCCCTTATCGGCGAGCTCTACACATTCCTGCGTCAGGCGGACAGCCGTGAGCTCAACCTGCTCTTCAAGGATCTTGATGACGCCCGCGCAGCTAATGACTCGGCCAAAGAAGCGCAGGTGCTTGCCAAAATCGAAAATCATGAAACCCATGTCGTCCCGATCATTGCGGACATTGACGCCGGTTTCGGTAATGCCGAGGCAACCTATCTTCTTGCCAAAAAGATGATCGAAGCGGGGGCATGCGCCCTGCAGATCGAAAATCAGGTTTCGGACGAAAAACAATGTGGCCACCAAGATGGCAAAGTGACCGTCCCACACGAAGATTTTCTGCAAAAAATTCGCGCCTGCCGTTACGCATTCCTCGAACTGGGCGTTCCTGATGGCATCATCGTTGCGCGCACAGACTCCTTAGGGGCAGGCCTTACCAAGCAGATCGCAGTATCGAAAGAAGCTGGCGACCTTGGCGACCTGTATAACAGCTTCCTCGATTGCGAAGAAATCGACCCAAGCACCGCGCAGAATGGCGATGTCATCCTGAACCGCAATGGGAAGCTTTTGAAGCCAAAGCGTTTGCCGTCGAACCTTTTCCAGTTCCGTTCGGGAACAGGCGAAGACCGGTGCGTGTTGGATTGCATCACATCGCTGCAGAATGGCGCGGACCTGATCTGGATTGAAACCGAAAAGCCGCACATCGAACAAATTGCCGGCATGGTCGACCGTATCCGCGAAGTCGTTCCCAACGCTAAGTTGGCATATAATAACTCGCCAAGCTTCAACTGGACGCTCAATTTCCGTCAGCAAGTATTCGACGCCTGGGCTGCAGAAGGCAAAGACGTGTCGGCTTATGACCGCGCAAACCTGATGAGTGCATCATATGATGAATCCGAATTGGGCACCGAGGCTGATATAAAGATCCAGAATTTCCAACGCGATTCTGCAAAGCGCGCGGGCATATTCCACCACCTGATCACCTTGCCAACATATCACACCGCCGCATTGAGCACGGACAATCTGGCGAAGGATTATTTCGGCGAAATGGGTATGCTTGGCTATGTTGCCGGCGTCCAACGCAAGGAAATCCGCCAAGGTATCGCCTGTGTGAAGCACCAGAATATGTCAGGTTCCGACATTGGCGATGAACATAAGGAATATTTCGCTGGCGAAGCCGCGCTCAAGGCTGGTGGTAAAGACAACACCATGAACCAGTTCAGCAACGCCGCGTAAGGAAGGGGAAGCCATGAGCGAACCAGCACGCGCCCGCGCCGTTTTGTCGACCGAGGACCTCACGCTTTTGAGGCAAGCCTTGGTCCACTATCTGGAAGCGATCAAGGATCAACCGGAGTCGATCAAATTTGCCCGCCTCTACCACCGTTTGGGAAGCGCAGGCGGCAAGTAAGCGCACATCTATTTTGCGAGTTTTCCTGGGGAGGAAAACACCTGACCGCCGGCAGCAATGTCGGCGGTTTTTTCTATGGGCCAACGCATTGTCGCTAATATTTTCTTAAGGCCGTTCGTATATCCCCCTTGCAACCAAATAGGCTGGGGCGCGTGGACAATACTCTAAAAATCTTGCTTGGGGTTCTGTCGGTCACCGGGTTCATCACCGTGGTCATTCCGCAGGGCGACCCCCTAGCGCCTAGCCTAGCGGCAGATATAGCAAACCCCGAAGTTAACGCGCCGCCACCCGAGCCAACAGCACCGCCACCCTCTCCACCGCCATCTCCGCCGCCTGTATCATTCGATTCTGGGGTTTCTGTTGAATTTATAACAGGTGCGCCATCGATTGACGGCAGACCAATGCAAGCCGATTTCGGATTGCCATTTGGCGTATCCCCGCGATCAGAGAGGGAAAATCCGGACGCCCCCCAACAGAACAAAATTGGCTATCCGCCGCCGTTGTTTAGCGTGCCGGGCGCACCTCTCCGAGACCATCAGGAAGAGCGGAATAACGGGGAGACTGGCGCCCCCTTACGCATTGAACCCAAAAGCCAAGATTTATTGGGCGGTCCAGCCACCATCAACCGATAGGTTCGTTCCGGTAATCGCGCTGGCCTCGTCCCGGCACAGAAACACCGCCAAAGCCGCCAATTGTTCAACCTGAACAAATTTTTTCTGCGGCTGGTTGGCCAGCAACACATCGTTGATAACCTGTTCGCGCGTCAATCCGCGTGCCTTCATCGTGTCGGGAATTTGGTTTTCAACCAATGACGTCCACACATATCCCGGGCAGATATTGTTGACGGTTATGCCCTGCGTCGCCACCTCAAGCGCAACCGTTTTACTGAAGCCTGCAAGGCCATGTTTCGCCGCATTATACGCCGACTTAAACGGTGACGCGACAAGGCTGTGCATCGAACCGGTGTTGATGACCCTGCCCCACCCCTTTGCCTTCATCGCGGGCAAGGCAGCTTTCGTGGTATGGAAGGCGGACGACAAAATGATCGACATGATTGCGTCCCATTTATCTTCCGGGAATTCATCAACCGGCGCAACATGCTGGATGCCCGCATTGTTGATCAAAATATCAGGCGATCCCAGTTTCTCGCTACATTCAGCGACCATCGCCCTGATTTCATCTGGTTTCATCATGTTAGCGCCAGAATGGAGCGCTTTGCCACCGCTAGCGGCGGCGAGCTCCGACACATAACCTTGTATGACATCTGCGTCACCAAAGCCGTTGATCATGACATTGGCGCCCTCGGCCGCAAGGGCGCGCGCATAACCCAGACCAATGCCCGATGTTGAACCAGTGATAAGCGCCGTTTTGCCTTGGAGGAACATGGGAGATAGCCTTTGCGTTAGGGTTGCGTTGTATATCGCTAAACGCAATGTTGGTGCAGGACAATATGGCAGAATGCCAAGACCAAACACGTGCAATTATATAAAAGGCCTGTCATAAGCACCGCATGCGTTTGAATGATTGCCATAATGTCGCCGATTTTCGCCAGCTGGCGAAGTCGCGCCTGCCGTCGCCTATCTTTAACTATATCGACGGCGCAGCCGATGATGAGCGGACGAAAGGGCGCAACAGCTCGTCGTTCGACGACTGCGATCTTGTGCCCAATGTGCTCGCGGGCGTTTCGGATATCGACGCAAAAGTTCGGGTCATGGGCAAAGACATTGCGATGCCGCTCATGCTATCGCCCACCGCGTTGCAACGCTTGTTCCATTGGCAAGGTGAGCGCGCCGTTGCCGCTGTGGCGCAGCAGTTTAACACATGGTTCGGCATTTCCTCACTTGCCACAGTGAGCATCGAGGAAGTCGGCGAACGCATCAAAACACCCAAAATGTTTCAGCTGTATATCCACAAAGACAAAGGCCTGAACGCGTCGATGATCGAACGCTGTAAAGCAGCGAAATTTGATGCCATCGCACTTACCGTCGATACGATCGTATCGGGCAATCGGGAACGCTGCCTACGCAGTGGGTTCACCTCGCCGCCGCGATTTACACCTGCATCGGTGCTCAGCTACGCCATCCATCCAGCATGGGCGCTGAACTATATGTTTCGGGAGAAATTCTCGCTTCCGAACCTGCAAACGCATGTTGACGCCGGAACCAATGTTGCGGTGTCTGTGGCCGAATATTTCAATACCATGCTCGACACGTCGATGGATTGGAAAATGGCGGAGAAAGTTCGGTCCGACTGGGGCGGCGAATTTTGCTTAAAAGGCATCATGTCCGTTGATGATGCCAAGCGGGCTGTCGACATTGGCGCGACAGCGATCATGGTCTCTAACCACGGCGGACGGCAGCTGGATGGATCGCGGTCGCCATTCGACCAGATTTCCGAAATCGCCGACGCCGTGGGCGGCAAGATCGACATCATCTGTGACGGCGGCGTGCAGCGGGGCAGTCATGTATTGAAGGCGCTGGCGGCAGGCGCCACAGCATGCTCAGGCGGGCGGCTTTATCTTTACGCATTGGCCGCAGCGGGCCAACCGGGTGTTGAACGTATCGTTGGCAGATTGCGCGACGAAATTGATCGTGACATGCGATTGATGGGAGTCAAATCCGTCGCGCAGCTTAACCGTTCTATGTTGCGCTATCGCTAGGCGTTTTCGCGCGCCTGCAATGTCAGGAAAATAGTGTTAGCGTGTGCTGAGCAAGAACCAGATTGCGACCGCCGCCAATAGAACCGCAAATATACGACGCACTTGGTTCCGGCGGTTGCCCACAGTCATCCACCCATGCGCTTGGGCCGCCAACGCAACGATGACGATGTGCACCGCTGTCGCAATCGCGACGTAGCTGGCCGACAGCAGCATGGTTTGCGGCACAATCGGCGCATTTGTTGCGATATAGGCTGGCAGGACCGTGACAAAAAACACCGCTGCCTTTGGGTTCAGCAAGTTGAGCAGCACGCCGTGGCGGAACCATGTCGCCATGGCCGCCGCGTCTATGTGATTGGTTGCAGCTTCTTTCTCCCCAACCCATTTTTGCCATGCCAACCATAATAAATAGGCCACACCTGCGTAGCGCAGCAAACTAAAGGCAAAAGGTGAACGGGCTGCGAGCTCGGCAAGACCTACTGCCGAAGCCACAGCAAGGATCGCAAGGCCCGTTGCAATGCCCGCCACAGCGGCGAAACCCGACCGCTTCCCTTGTGTGGCGCTGGTCAAAGCGAGCCATGCCATGTTCGGCCCTGGGGTGAGTTCAATCAGTATCGTGGTGATGAGAAAGGGAAGGAACAGCGCGGTCATCATCCGCATTTTATACACGCCTTCACCCGATAGTCGATTGCGCTTGGCTTTACACGTGAACGCACCCATTTAGGGTTCATGACCAATTATTCCCTGCTTGATCTTGTTCCTGTTATCGAAGGTGGTTCAGTGGCTGGCGCGCTGGCCAATGCCGCAGATCTTGCTGCTCATGCCGAAAGTCTGGGCTTCAGCCGTTACTGGGTTGCCGAACATCACGGGATGCGCGGAATTGCCAGCGCGGCCACCAGCGTCGTCATCGGGCATATCGCTGCTGCAACGAAATCCATCCGCGTTGGTTCGGGCGGCATCATGCTGCCGAACCATGCGCCATTGGTCATCGCCGAGCAATTTGGCACTTTAGACGCCCTCTACCCCGGCAGGATCGATCTTGGATTGGGCCGCGCCCCCGGCAGCGACCAACGCGTTGCCGCAGCGATCCGCCGCACATTGGACAGCGACCCGAATGCCTTCCCCCGCGACGTGATGGAACTGCAAAGCTATTTCGCCGATGATGGCAAAACCGGCATAGTCGCGACACCCGGCGCGGGCGCGAATGTGCAACTCTACATATTGGGCAGCAGCCTCTACGGCGCGCAAGTGGCCGCTGCGCTTGGCTTGCCCTTTGCGTTCGCCAGCCATTTCGCGCCGCAAATGCTGGATGAAGCCCTGCATATTTACCGCAGCCATTTCCGGCCAAGCGCAATATTGGACAATCCCTATGCGATGGCGGCATTCAACATCATCGCCGGCGAAACCGATGCGGAAGCGGAGTTTTTGGCCAGCTCATTGATGCAAAGCTTCGTCGCCTTACGCACCGGCAACCCGCGCCAAATGCCGCCGCCGGTCGAAGGCTATCTTGCGTCCCTGCCCGCCCAATTTGCAGGCGCACTAGATGGCGTTTTGTCGGCCAGCGCAATTGGCGCCGTGGAAACCGTTAGGGACAAGGTAAAGGCGTTTATCGTCCGCACACAAGCCGACGAAATCATCGTCGCTTGTTCGGTTTTCGATCATGAGAAACGAAAACGCAGTTTGGAGATAGCGGTGGAGGTTTTTGCCAGCCTCAATTGACATGTTACCAATTTTTGGTATCATTTGTGCATGGTAGCAAAAAACACGTCTATTGCCCTGGGCGACCACTTTTCGAACTATGCTCGAAGTAAGGTAGAATCCGGCGAATATGGTTCAACTAGCGAAGTAATCCGCGAGGCGTTGCGGCTGCACGAAGAGCGGTCTGTATTTAAGGATAAGCTGCTCGATGCGCTTGATGAGGGTTTGGCCAGCCCTGTTGATGAGAATTTCAATATCGATCAGTGGCTCGATGAGGAATTCCCGCGCAAGTGATGCGCATCCATTTCCGCACTGCCGCTTCCGCCGACATGCGGAGGGTCGCCTGCGAGACCCGAGCGGCGTGGGGCGAGGCGCAGGCATATAAATATTCCAGACAGTTGCGCGACGATATCACGTCACTGGCCGAATTCCCGCTGCGCTTCCCGGAATTTGACTCCCGCCCCGGCTTGCGCCGAATGAACAGCGGGCGGCATGCGGTGTTCTATCTGACATTAGATGACCGGATCGAGATTGTGCGCGTTGTGCACGTGGCTAGTGATTTCGAACGGTGGTTGAAGTGAAGTGGGTTTTCACTAAAGTTTAGCGCGCGCCCAAGCGGACGAAATCATGGTCGCCTGTTCGGATTTCGATCATGAAAAACGAAAACGGAGCCTGGATATAACAGCCTCCGTTTTCGCGGAACTTAGTAAACCCGTGGCTTCGGCTTGATATACTCTGCCTCGTCGGTCAGCGTATAATCATGCACTGGGCGGTAGTCGATTTTCACCGCGCCGCCTGAGCCGCCCCAACCTTCAAACCATGAAGCGGTGTGCTTCATCCAGTTTGCGTCATCACGCTCTGGATAATCCTCATGCGCATGCGCGCCGCGGCTTTCCTTGCGGTTGTTGGCGCTTTCGATGGTGCAGACAGCCTGCGCCATCAAATTGTCGAGCTCAAGCGTTTCAATAAGGTCGGTGTTCCAGATCATGCTGCGGTCGGTGACGTGCACGTCGGCAAGACGCTGGTTGACCTTTTGCATTTCGGTAACGCCTTCGGCCAGCAATGCTGTGTCGCGGAAAACGGCAGCGTGCTTTTGCATTGTCCGCTGCATTTGCAAACGGATGTCTGCAGTCGGCGAACCGCCCTTTGCGGCACGGAACTTGTCGACGCGGGTCAGCGCCAAATCGGCAGCATCTTTCGGCAACGCCTTGTGCGGCGCACCGGGCGTCAGCGAAGCTTTCAAATGCAGACCAGTTGCGCGGCCGAATACCACCAAGTCGATCAACGAGTTTGATCCAAGCCGGTTCGCGCCATGCACCGAAACGCATGCAGCTTCGCCAACGGCGTAAAGGCCCGGAACGATGACTTCGGGATCATCACCAACTTTGGTGACAACCTGACCGTGATAATTGCACGGAATTCCGCCCATATTGTAGTGAACCGTTGGTGTCACGGGAAGTGGTTGGCGTGTCAAATCGACGCCGGCAAAAATCTTTCCGCTTTCGGTGATGCCGGGCAAACGCTGGGCCAAAACCTTGGGGTCGATATGGTCGAGATGTAGGTAGATATGGTCCTTATGCGGGCCGACACCACGGCCTTCACGCATTTCAAGTGCCATCGAACGGCTGACAACGTCGCGTGATGCCAAGTCCTTAGCGGACGGTGCATAACGCTCCATGAAGCGCTCACCTTCGCTGTTGGTCAGATATCCGCCTTCGCCGCGCGCGCCTTCTGTGATGAGAACGCCAGCGCCATAAATACCGGTCGGGTGGAATTGCACGAATTCCATATCCTGAAGCGGAAGCCCGGCGCGCAGCACCATGCCGCCACCGTCACCCGTGCATGTATGCGCCGAAGTAGCGGAGAAATAGGCACGGCCATATCCGCCGGTTGCCAGCACGACGGCATGGCTCTTGAAACGGTGGATGGTGCCATCTTCCATGCACATGGCGATCACGCCGCGGCATTCGCCATTTTCCATAATCAGATCGAGCGCGAAATATTCGATAAAGAAATCCGCATCATATTTCAGGCTCTGCTGATACAGGCTGTGCAGCATGGCGTGACCGGTGCGGTCGGCCGCTGCGGCCGTGCGCTGCACGGGGGGGCCTTCGCCCATATTCTGCATGTGGCCGCCAAAGGGGCGCTGATAAATTGTGCCGTCGGCATTGCGGCTAAATGGAACGCCGGCATGCTCAAGCTCGTACACCGCGGCAGGCGCTTCACGCACCATATATTCGATCGCGTCTTGGTCACCCAACCAGTCCGAACCCTTTACGGTGTCGTACATGTGCCAGGTCCAATGGTCCGGCGAGTTGTTGCCAAGCGACGCCGCAATTCCGCCCTGTGCCGCAACAGTGTGCGAACGGGTGGGGAAAACCTTGGTGATGCAGGCTGTTTTCAAACCGGCTTCAGCGCTGCCCATCGTAGCGCGCAAGCCAGAGCCGCCGGCTCCAACAACAACCGTGTCATAGGTATGGTCGATAATTTTGTAAGCGTCTGACATCAGGCGGATGCTCCGGTAAATGCTAATTTTGCTACGACGAAAATGCCGAATACGGCGCTCGCGACGACATAGAAGTTGAGAAGCGCCATTGCGCCAAACTTCAATCCTTCGTCATGCACATAATCTTCAATCAAAACCTGAAGACCAAGGCGCGCGTGCGAAAAAATGTTGACGATCATCAATATCATTGGGACCGCAACTGTTGGCTGAGCCAGCCATTGCGCCAAAGTTGCCTGATCAAAATTCGGCATGAGAAGCAGCGAGACAACCAACCACGTGGTCAGCAAGATATTGCCAATCGCGGTCAGGCGCTGTTTCAACCAATGTTCGCCACCATGCTTTGCTGAACCCAGCCCGCGCACGCGCCCGATATATGTTCTACTGTCCATCATCAAACTCCCAGAACGCGCGATGCCACAAATAGGACAACGAATGCAGTTGCAAAAAAGGCCGCAATGAATGCAGCCGAAGCCCAGGTCCGGTTCGCCTTCAATTCGTAGCCAGCGCCAATATCCAAAACAAGGTGGCGAATGCCCGAAGCGAGATGCTGGAAGAAACTGAAAGTCACAGCCAAGCCCAAAAGCCGGAAGAACCAGTTAACCGCGGTTTCAAAACCGGTTGCACTTTCCCCTGCGGAGACGACATATTTTTGAAAGGTCGCATAGCTTTCCGCGCCACCGCCAATTGCGGACAACCACCAAAGCAAAGTGATCATACCAACCGTCGCGAGAATGAATCCTGTTGCGCGGTGGAAAATCGAAATCGCCATCTGCGGTGACCAGCGATACACCTGCAAATGCGGGGATAACGGGCGGTTCGGGTTTTTCGCCATGATTTCAGCGTCCTTCATTTAAGCGCGGCCTGTATTAAGCGTCGCTCTTTAATCGTTTAATGGCGTGGCGCAAGGCCTGCACCGTCAGAATCGCGCATACAGATGATGGATTTGTTCAATCACAACTTTGTACAAAATCCGAACCAGAGCATCGGGGTGTTTCGGCAATAACCGCCTATTAACCATTTACCGCTTAAACATGGAAAATAAGTCCGCATTGCGGAAGACCATGACACAGGAATGCGACAATGGCAGAAAAACAGGACATTGAACAATCGGACGTCCAGGCGATTATTGATGTGTTTGTCGAAGACAAAAACTTTGCGCCCCGCTGCCGCAAAGTCGGTGAGCTGCTGAAAGACCGGCTATACGACATTAGCAGCTATTATTGGGATTATTGGACCCGCATGGGCAAGTTTCCTGAAATGCAGGATCCCGAAAATGTAGAAAAAGCCCGTGTCAAAACAGCGGCCTTTATTGGTAAACGCCTTAACGATATCGAAGGCGCGGAATGGTCCAAGTTTCTAACCCGCCAGATTATGGATTCTTGCCAACGGGGTATCCCGCCCAAAGCTCTTAATGCAGCGTCGATACGGACGAACGCCTTCACGCTAAAGTTGCTCGGTGAAGTATATGGCGTGGAGCAAGAAGACTATCAGGACCTCGCAGCTGCCGTGCTGACCGCGACGGGTCTGGAACTGTCCATCATGGCAATGTGCCACACGGCATATCACGCCAATCAGAA
Organism: Pseudomonadota bacterium; assembly: GCA_041169905.1. Lineage (GTDB taxonomy): Bacteria > Pseudomonadota > Alphaproteobacteria > Sphingomonadales > Sphingomonadaceae > Sphingorhabdus_B. The sequence goes on from JBEEIJ010000049.1 coordinate 23,486, forward strand.
CGCGGCGCGCCGCCAGGAACAATCGGCGCAGTTTGAATCCGACATCGGCGTTACTGCACATGAGGTTGCCGACCGCACAGCCGTATTGCGCCAGCAAGCCGCGAGCAGCTCGCAAATGGCGAACGGCATGCTGTCCAAAGCATCTGAAGTTGCGGCAGCGTCTGAACAATCTGCCATCGCCATGCGCGAAGCGGCCCAGACGGCCGCTGGCCTCATCCGCGCCATTGAAGATGCACGGACAGAAGTGGAGACCGCCGCCGACGTTGCAAACCGCGCTGCCGATGTTGCAACAAAAGGTGCGGTCGCGACCGATACGCTGTCCGAACAATCACAATCCATCGAATCTATATTAGGCCTTATCCGCGACATCGCGGGACAAACAAACTTGCTGGCGTTGAATGCCACGATCGAAGCGGCGCGTGCAGGTGATGCAGGCCGCGGCTTCGCAGTGGTCGCGCAAGAAGTGAAAAGCCTCGCAAATCAAACAGCGCAGGCAACAGACGAAATTGCGCAGAAGATTTCATCCATTCAAAGCGCGACCAAGGCGTCCGTTGAATCAAATGCATCCATCCGCGAAACCGTTGACGAAGTGCGCATGTCTGCCGAACGCATCCGGCGGGCGATGGAAGACCAAGCACAAACGGTTACGATGATTACCGCGTCCGTCGATGAAACCGCGCTGGCAGCGGATTTGATGTCAAACACCATATCTGCCATCCGCAGCGATACGGAAAATGTGGTTTCGGAAATCATGCAGCTTGAGGGCGGGTTTAGCGAAGTGAATGAGAAAATCTCATCACTTCAAGCCAACGCAACGCGCTTTGTTGGGAACCTCATCCGATAACTTCGGTTGAAATTTTGTCAGCGCTGTGAAAAGCAGCGCGGATGAAAACCCATATCCTTATCACCGGCGCATCCCGCGGCATCGGCGCTGCCGCTGCGGCAAGCTTTGACCCCGCAACGACTTCCGTACTGGCGCTGTCGAGCAAAGATGGCGATCTTAACGATCCCGCAACGCCACAACGGCTTTGGAACCATGCGATTGATCGCCTTGACGGCCGTGTGGATGTATTAATCAACAATGCCGGGATATTTGAGCAAAACCCGATTTCGACCTCAGGCGAAGAATGGCTCGCCAATTGGAACCGGACCATGCAGATCAACCTGACCGCCAGTGCGGATTTGTGCCGCCGCGCTGTCCTGCATTGGCAGGAATCGCATGCGAGTGGCAGGATCGTCAATATTGCCAGCCGCGCCGCGCATCGCGGGGATAGCCCCGCCCATTGGCATTATGCGGCATCAAAGGCCGGCATGGTCGCCATGACCAAGACTATCGCCCGCGCTTATGCCGCCCAAAAGATCTATGCTTTTGCTATCTGCCCCGGATTTACGATGACCGGCATGGCGGACGATTATCTTGCAAGCCGCGGCGGCGATAAGCTGCTCGCCGATATTCCGCTTGGCAAGGTCGCTGATCCCGAAGAAGTCGCTGCGATTGTGAAATTCTGTGCACTGGATGCGCCGCCGTCGATGACAGGTGCGGTATTGGATATAAATGGCGCGAGCTATGTACGCTAAGCTTGGCTCCATACTGGCATTGGCCCTGACGGCCTGCGCGCCGGTGGCACCCGTCAAAACCATCAGCAGTGGAGCCACGCTCGCGTCACAGTGCCAAGGCCGTGACGGCTGGAGCGACCCTGCCCCGCCCGCGCACATATTCGCCAATGTGTATATGGTGGGCACATGTGGCATTGTGTCGTTACTCGTCACGTCACCCAAAGGTCATATCCTTATCGACGGCGCGACCGCCGAAGCTGCCCCATTCATTGCCGACAATATCCGAAAGCTTGGTTTCCAACCGAGCGACGTGAAATATCTGGTCAGCAGTCATGAACATTTGGATCATGTTGGCGGACTTGCCGCGCTAAAGAGCATTACCAGTGCCCGCATGCTCGCGCGGGCCGAAGCCCGCAAAAGTCTGGAGACGGGTATTTCGGACCCTACGGACCCGCAATTGGCAATCTTGCCACCCTTTGCGGGCATAAAGGTGGACCAAATCGTGCAAGACGGTGAAACGATCACCCTTGGCCCGATAAAAATGACCGCCATCGCCACACCGGGGCACGCACCGGGTGGAACGAGTTGGACTTGGAAATCATGTGAGGGTGCGACCTGTCGTCAATTTGTTTTCGCCGATAGCCTTGGCGCTGTGTCTGCTGATGCATACCGATTTACGGACCACCCAGAATATGTGGCGGTGTTAAGGGCGACCATGAAACGCGTATCTGAACTAAAGCCATGCGACGTCCTGATTACCCCGCACCCCGCGCAATCACGCTTCTTTGAGCGCGTTTCGGGCAAGGAACCGCTGGCCGACCCTGCCGGCTGTGCAAATTATGCGAAAGCAGCCATGGAGCGGCTTGACGCCCGGTTAGCAAAAGAAGCAGCACAATGAGCTGGAAGGTGACCCTGCCCTGCACCCGCAATGAAGCGGAAGCGCTGCACCATGACGACGAGTGGTTTGCGGCATTGGAACCCATGCCGACAATCGTTGCGGACGAAGTCGAAGCCTTCAACGATGAGAAATGGCGGCTTGAAGCTTATTTTAATGAGAAGCCAAACGCGCAGGTGATCTCCTCCATCCAAATCCGTCTTCCCAGTGCCGCAGGCGCAAAGGCGGTGGTTGAAAAACTTCCCGATGCCGACTGGGTCGTCATGAGCCAACAAGGGCTTCAGCCGGTGCATGCCGGGCGCTTCTACGTCCATACAATGGCTAACAAGGGCACAGTGCCATACGGCGCAACCCCATTCCAAATCGAGGCTAGCCGCGCCTTTGGCACGGGCGGACATGAAACGACCAGCGGCTGTCTTGATATGCTCGACAGAATGAAACGTGCCGGCAAACGGTTTGACCTGATTGCCGACATCGGGACGGGCACTGGCCTGCTAGCTTTTGCTGCCCATGCGTTGTGGCCCAAGGCATATTTGACGGCATCGGATATCGACCCCGTTAGCATTGATGTCACCGCGGCCAATGCTGCGGTCAACAATGTCCCTTGTGGCGTTGCGCAGGGCCAGCTGGCGCTGTGTGTGGCCGCAGGGACAGCGCACGACCTTATCACCGCCCGCGCGCCTTATGACTTGGTGATCGCCAATATTTTGGCGGGCCCATTAATCGAGCTTGCGCCGTCGTTATCGGCCATATTGCGCGAAGGTGGTTCGCTCATCTTGGCTGGCTTGCTGAATACGCAGGCGGAGGCTGTCACGCGCGCATATCGCCTGCACGGGTTTCGACTGCAAAGGCGCAAGGATATGGGCGATTGGCCATGCCTATGGCTCGTCAAGCGCCGGAGCTATGGCTGGCAACGCCCGCTGCGCGCGTCAGGTCGCACGAGTCAGCCGCCGGGTGATTTCGGAACCTGGTAGCGGTTGGCGCCGTTAAAATATGCCTGAGTGCCCTTGGTGATAAGCGCATCTTCGGCGATGATTTCGCCAACCAATATGTCGGGCAATGATTCAAGCCGTTTATATAAGGGCGCGAAATCGGTCTCGACGGTCACCTTAAGCAACTGTTCCATGCTGGAGA
>JBEEIJ010000050.1:0-18078 GCA_041169905.1 Pseudomonadota bacterium
TGCTTCCGGAAATCGCGGTTGCCAAAATCCGTGAAGACGCGCCGTTCCAGTCAAGCTGCTATATCGGTTGCGGCGTGACCACAGGCGTTGGCGCTGTGGTCAACACAGCCAAGGTGCAAGTGGGCGACAATGTCGTGGTGTTTGGCCTTGGCGGCATTGGGCTAAATGTTATTCAGGGCGCACGGCTTGCGGGTGCGGGTATGATTATCGGCGTTGATATTAATCCTGACCGCGAAGAATGGGGCCGTAAGTTCGGCATGACCGCGTTCCTGAACTCCAGGGGCATGAGCCGTGAAGATGTTGTCGCAAAGATTGTCGAGATGACCGACGGCGGCGCGGATTACACTTTTGACGCCACGGGCAACACCGAAGTGATGCGCACCGCGCTTGAGGCATGCCATCGGGGTTGGGGCACCAGCATCATCATTGGTGTGGCCGAAGCGGGCAAAGAGATTGCCACCCGTCCATTCCAGCTCGTGACCGGCCGCAACTGGCGGGGCACGGCCTTTGGCGGGGCCAAGGGCCGCACCGATGTTCCCAAGATCGTCGACATGTATATGACCGGCAAGATCGAAATCGACCCGATGATTACGCATGTCATGGGGCTTGAGGACATCAACAAGGCATTTGAATTGATGCACGCGGGGACCAGCATCCGCAGTGTCGTGGTGTTTTAAATGACGTCAATCGCTGACATAGTCGCCGAACATGCGCACCGGGAAGGGCCGTTGCTGCCCATCCTGCATGACGTGCAAAAAGCGTTCGGCCATGTCAGCGAAGATGCCATGCGCGACATTGCACAGGCGCTGAACCTGACCCGCGCGGAAGTGTACGGCGTCGTGAGTTTCTACCATGATTTCCGCAAAGAAGCCGAAGCGCGGCCAATATTGAAATTGTGCCGCGCAGAGGCGTGCAAGGCGCGCGGTGTCGACGCGTTGGTGCCGATTGCCGAAGGCCAAAGCCGCGTGAAGGTAGAGGCTGTCTATTGCCTTGGCATGTGCTCGGTTGGTCCAGCTGCGTTGGTGGGCGACCAAGTCATCGCCCGATTGGACCAGGCGCGCCTTAATTCATTACTGGAGGCCATGTGACAGTCCGGATATCCAATGACGCTGTTGCGCTTGCTTGTGGAGCGGATGCGGTTGCGGCTGCTTTTGCCGCGGCGGGCGTCGAGGTTGAACGCGTTTCCAGCTGGGGCATGCACTGGATGGAGCCGTTGGTTGACATTGACGGCGTGGGCTATGGGCAAGTCTCGGCCGATCAAGTTCCTTCGATCCTAAAAGGTGACGCTAAATCCATCGGACGGATTGAGGATCACCCCTTCATTGCCAAGCAGAACCGGTTGACGTTCGCGCGCGCGGGCAAAACGCGGCCGACATCGCTGGACGATTATTACGCATCGGGTGGCTGGCTGGGTCTTGGCCAAGCACGCGCGATTGGCGCTGAAGCAACCATCGAAACAATCATGGCATCGGGCCTTCGCGGTCGCGGCGGCGCGGGTTTTCCGGCTGGCATTAAATGGCGGACGGTGGCGGACGCGGCAGCCGACCAGAAATATATCGTCTGCAACGCCGATGAAGGCGACAGCGGAACCTTTGCCGACCGGATGGTGATGGAAGGCGACCCGTTCATGCTGATCGAGGGCATGGCGATTGCCGGTTTCGCCGTCGGCGCGAGCAAAGCCTATATCTACATCCGTTCCGAATATCCGCACGCCATTGCCAAAATGGAAGACGCTATCCGGCTGTCGGCGCATTTGATTGCGCCATTTGTCGTGGAAGTTCGCGTTGGCGCGGGCGCATATATTTGCGGCGAAGAAACCTCGCTCTTGAATAGCCTTGAGGGCAAGCGTGGTGAAGTGCGTGCCAAGCCTCCCCTTCCCGCGTTGGAGGGCCTGTTCGGCAAACCCACAGTCGTCAACAATGTGCTGACGCTGGCTGCCGTGCCATGGATATTGGCGCATGGCGGTGAAGCCTATGCCGCATATGGCATGGGCAGGTCAAAGGGGACGATGCCCGTCCAGCTTGCCGGAAATGTCAAACATGGCGGCCTTTTCGAAGTCGCGTTCGGTATTACGCTTGGCGAGCTGGTCAACGATATCGGTGGCGGCACGGCAAGCGGTCGCCCGGTGCGCTGTGTTCAGGTCGGCGGGCCATTGGGCGCGTATATTTCGCCTGCGCAGTTTGATCTGCCCTTCGATTATGAAGCGTTCGCCGCGGCGGATGCGCTGATTGGACATGCCGGGATTACCGTTTTTGATGACAGCGTCGACATGGCACAAATGGCGCGCTTTGCCATGGAATTTTGTGCGATTGAAAGCTGCGGCAAATGCACGCCCTGCCGCTTGGGCAGCACGCGCGGCGTCGAGACGATCGACCAGATTATCGCAGGCAACAATGTCGACGCCAATCTGGCTTTGCTTGCCGATCTTGCCGAAACCATGAAGTTCGGGTCACTTTGCGCGATGGGTGGATTCACGCCCTATCCCGTTATGAGCGCAATTAAGCTTTTCCCCGAAGATTTCAAATGAGACGGCTGGGAGCGATCATTGCCGGTGGCAAGGCTACGCGCTTTGGGAGCGACAAGGCAGCTGCACCTCTAAATGGAACCGCCCTGATCGAACATGTCGCCGATGGCTTGCGCGATCAAGTCGACAAATTGATTGTCTGCGGGCGCGCTTGGCCGGGCATGGATTGGGTCGAAGACCGACCATTCCCCGATATGGGCCCTTTGGGTGGTCTGAACGCTGCGCTGCATTATGCGCAGCAAAACGGGTTTGATGCGGTGGTGACCGCCGGTTGCGATGTTGTGCCCGTGGCGCAATTTCCGATGGATCACCCTTATAAAAATGCCGTCTATATCGACGGTCATTATCTGTTTGGCGTGTGGCCTGTTGCGCTTGCGCCATTGCTGGATAGACATCTGCGTCATCAGGATAATCTATCTATGCGCAACTGGATTGCCGTATCCGGCGCGCAAGCAATCACGTCCGCTGATGTTTTTCACAACTTCAATACACCCCGGGAGCTGGCAAAATATGCTGCTCAACAGTCGAATATGGGTATAAGGTAGACATATGACGTACCAGCCGCAAAAAGATTTTGGGACCCCGGAGAGCCGTTCGGACGAAACAGTTTCGCTTACGATCGACGGCCGCAATGTGACTGTGCCTGCAGGGACAAGCGTCATGCGCGCAGCTGCAGAACAAGGCACGTCGATCCCCAAATTATGCGCCACCGATAGTGTTAAAAGCTTCGGCTCATGCCGCTTGTGCTTAGTCGAAATCGATGGCCGCAGAGGGACCCCGGCGAGTTGCACGACCCCAGTTGAACCCGGCATGGTTGTGCGCACGCAAACCCCGCATCTGGCAAAATTGCGCAAAGGCGTGATGGAGCTTTATATCTCTGACCATCCGCTCGATTGCCTGACATGCGCCGCCAATGGCGATTGCGAATTGCAGGATCAGGCAGGCGCCGTTGGTTTACGCGATGTCCGTTACGATGTGCAGGCGACGCATCTGGGGCAGGAAAAAGATCACTCCAATCCCTATTTCGATTTTGATCCAAGCAAATGTATCGCCTGTTCGCGTTGCATCCGTGCCTGCGACGAAGTACAAGGCACCCTTGCCCTGACCATGGAAGGCAGAGGCTGGGACTCAAAGATTTCCGCAGGTCTCGCGAGCGACAATTTCCTCGAGTCTGAATGCGTGTCTTGCGGGGCGTGTGTACAAGCCTGCCCGACCGCGACATTGGTTGAGAAAAAAGTGGTCGAAGTCGGCACACCCGAACGCAGCGTTGTGACAACCTGCGCTTATTGCGGTGTTGGCTGCACCTTCCGCGCCGAAATGCGCGGCGAACAACTGGTGCGGATGGTCCCGTACAAAGACGGCAAGGCCAACCGTGGCCATAGCTGCGTCAAGGGCCGCTTTGCCTGGGGCTATGCGCAGCATCAGGAACGCATTTTGAAGCCCATGATCCGCAAGTCGATCAGCGATCCTTGGCGCGAAGTCGAATGGGACGAAGCTTTTGCCTACACCGCGTCCGAACTGAAACGGATTAGCGAAAAATATGGCCGCAATGCCCTTGGCGGAATCACCTCAAGCCGTTGCACCAATGAAGAAACCTTCCTTGTGCAAAAGCTTGTCCGGGCAGGCTTTGGCAATAACAATGTCGATACCTGCGCCCGCGTATGCCATTCGCCCACGGGATACGGCCTCAAAACAACCTTTGGCACCAGCGCGGGAACGCAGGATTTTGACAGCGTCGAAGACACCGACGTCATCCTGATCATCGGGGCCAACCCCACCGACGGACACCCGGTATTTGCCAGCCGGATGAAGCGCCGTTTGCGCGGACAGGATGGTCGCCCGGGCGCTAAGTTGATCGTCATCGACCCGCGCCGTACCGACATTGTCCGTTCGCCGCATATCGAGGCGCAGCACCATCTTCCGCTTCGTCCCGGCACGAACGTTGCCGTGCTGACCGCGATGGCCCATGTCATTGTCACCGAAGGTCTGGCCGATGAGGCATTCATTCGGGAGCGTTGCGACTGGGACGAATATAGCCATTGGGCCGAGTTCGTTTCGCAAGCCCGCAATAGCCCCGAAAATCTGCAGCCGGTAACGCTGGTCGATGCAGACGAGCTGCGCGCCGCCGCGCGGTTGTATGCCACAGGTGGCAATGGAGCGATCTATTACGGCCTCGGTGTCACCGAACATTCGCAAGGCAGCTCGACAGTTATGGCCATCGCAAACTTGGCGATGGCGACCGGCAATATTGGCCGCCGGGGTGTTGGTGTTAATCCGCTTCGTGGCCAGAACAACGTCCAAGGCGCATGCGATATGGGCAGCTTCCCACATGAGCTTGCCGGATATCGCCACATCAGCGATGGCAATACGCGGAAATTGTTTGAAGATGACTGGGGCGTGACACTGGATCCCGAACCCGGCCTGCGCATACCCAACATGCTCGATGCCGCGGTCGATGGGGTATTCAAGGCGCTATATTGTCAGGGTGAAGACATCCTCCAATCCGATCCAAACACCGCCCATGTGTCGGCTGGGTTGGCGGCGATGGAATGTGTCATTGTCCACGATCTTTTCCTGAACGAGACCGCCAACTACGCGCATATCTTCCTGCCCGGTTCCACCTTCCTTGAAAAAAATGGCACGTTCACCAATGCCGAACGCCGCATTCAGCCCGTGCGCAAGGTGATGACGCCGATGAACGGTTTGGAGGACTGGGAAGTCACGCAGCGGCTGGCGCAGGCGATGGGGCTGGATTGGAACTATACCCACCCGTCCGAAATTATGGACGAAATCGCGCGGCTTACGCCGACCTTTGCTGGCGTGTCCTTTGCACGGCTCGATGAAGCCGGCTCGCTGCAATGGCCAGTGACCGCAGACGCACCCGATGGATCGCCGATCATGCATGTTGACGGCTTCGTCCGGGGCAAGGGCAAATTCGTTGTGACAGATTATGTCCCAACCGATGAGAAAACCGGGCCACGCTTTCCATTGTTGCTGACGACCGGACGCATATTGTCGCAGTATAATGTCGGCGCACAAACGCGGCGGACAGAAAATGTCGCTTGGCATCCAGAGGACTTGCTGGAAATTCACCCGGTGGATGCTGAGGATCGCGGCGTTAAATCTGGTGATTGGGTCAAATTGGCGAGCCGCGCGGGAGAAACCACGTTGCGCGCCACCGTAACCGATCGCGTTGCCCCCGGCGTTGTCTACACCACATTCCACCATGCCGTAACGCAGGCGAATGTCGTCACCACCGACTTTAGCGACTGGGCAACCAACTGCCCCGAATATAAGGTCACCGCGGTTCAGATTAGCGCATCGAACGGGCCGACCGAGTGGCAGGAAGAATATGAAGCTTTGTCGACGCGCTCTCGCCGGGTCGAAACGGGAATTGCTGCCGAATGAACAGCGTTGAACGCCTCGTCCATATGGCGAACCAGATTGCAACAAATCTGGCGACTGACGCTGCGCCTGTTGCGGCGGTCGCCGATCACATTCAGCAATTCTGGGACCCGCGCATGAAAAAAATGATTTTTGCGCACGGGACCGCGGGCCTATCTCCGGTTGCTGCAGCCGCCATCAGCTTACTGGCCGACGCGCAAAATGGCGCCTGATCAGAGTTCAAAACCAATCCAATTTTCTGTGCTTAAGCCTGATCAGGGCGCGACCGAAACCATAGAACGCAGCATCATTGTCGAAGCGCCTGTCGCAATCGAATATAATGGCATCGGCTATGCCGTGATGATGGCAACGCCGGTTGATCTTGAGGATTATGCGATTGGCTTTAGCATGTCGGAGGGGTTGATTAGGCGCGCTGACGAAATTTTGGCCGTCGACACACATAAGGCCGATCTGGGCTGGATATTGCGGATTCAAGTGCCGTCCGAAAACGCCGAAAAGGTCTTTGCCCGCGCCCGTCAGCGCGTTTCCGAAAGCAGTTGCGGGCTGTGTGGCATGGATAATCTGGAAGAGGTCATGCGCCCCTTGCCGCGGGTCACGGCGCAGATTGATGTATCGGACGCTGCGATGTTTACAGCATTATCGGCATTGCGTGCACATCAGACACTCAATGCCCAAACAGGTTCCGCCCACGCCGCCGCATTCTGTGCGCCGGGCGGCTCTATCCTGATGACGCGGGAAGACGTTGGCCGCCACAATGCACTCGACAAATTGATTGGAGCGCTTGCCCGCGCGCACATAGACATCTCAGCCGGTTTTATCATTTTGACCGCGCGCTGCAGCCTTGAACTGGCGCAGAAGGCTATCCTTGCCAACTGTCCAATGCTCGTGACCATATCAGCGGCAACCGACCTTGCGATTGACGTGGCGGAAAAATCCGGCCTTCGTCTGATCAGCCTGGCGCGTGCAGACTCGGCGCTTGCCGCAATGCCGCAAACCGGTTGATCAGCCAGCTGCGGAACATGGAAATCGCGGCATCGCCCAGATCATCGGCGTGGAGTTTTAGATAATAGCCATAGCCGTCTTCGATGACGGCATCATATGGCATGACCAGCCGTCCGTCAGCGATTTCCCGGGCAAACATATCTATGTCGCCGAGAAACACGCCACTTGCGGTCATGGCATATTGCGCAGCGGCAATCGTCGTATCGAATGCGAGACCACCATGCGTCGCCATGGTCAGGCCATTTTGCCGCAGATAGGCCGTCCACAAAAGATCGCGCGGCTCTCCGTCCAGTTTCAGGTGAAGCAGCTCCTGACTTTCCAGAAATTCCTCAAGCGATTTACCCTGACTGGCAATGGCTGTCGCGGGCGAACACAGCGGCGCGACACGCACCATCCAAAGAAGGTCGGTGATCCGGTCGTCGACATTGGGGCGGTCATAGGCAATCGCCATATCAAAATCGGTGGCGGGCAAACCGGTGACATGCGCACTCGAAACATCCAGCCGGATATCCGGATGTTCGGCACGAAAATCGCGCAGCATCGGCAGGAACAGCTGCTGCAACAAGGATGGCGGCACATGGAGCCGAAGCGAACGGCCGGTCACTTCATCGTTGCGGATCGAGTTCATCGTTTGCTCAAGCCGGTCGAGGCATTTGCTCACGACGGGCAACAGCTCCTCACCTGCGGGGGTTAGCAATAGGCGCGATGCATCACGGACGAAGAGTTGCTTGCCCAGCAATTCCTCAAGCCCGCCGACATGCCGGCTCATGGCACTTTGCGACACCGAAAGCGCCGATGCGCCGCCTGTGAAGCTCAAATTCTGGCCCACCGCTTCAAAGGCGCGCAAGGCATTTAACGGCAACCAACGACGGTTAATATTGCTGCGGTTGGAAATGGAATCGACCTTTCAAAAGCATATTGGTTTCCAATGACGTCACTGCCCGACATTTTGAGATAGGGCTATGCGAAAATGCGATTTTATTAGACCGGACAAGTGGCCCATTCTCAAATCTGGGGAAAACTAACCAAAGGCATAAAAATGGACTTAGGGCGGATTGACGCGCTGTTCCAGCAGCGTCGCGAAGGACACACGTTACCGCAGGGTCTTTACACCGATCCTGATAGCTTCGATTTCGATATGGCTGCTATTTTCGGTCAAAGCTGGCTTATGGCCGGTCTCGAATGCGAACTGCCCAAAGCGGGAAGCTATCTATCGATGATGGTCGGCAAATGGCCGGTTATCATCACGCGTGATCGGCAGGGCGAGATCCGCGCCTTTCACAACAGCTGCCGCCATCGCGGCTCCATGATTTGCGCCGTCGGCAGCGGGACCGCGCCAAAGCTGGTGTGCCCTTATCATCGTTGGACATATGATCTGGATGGAACTTTGTTTGCCGCAAACCGGATGGGCGATGATTTTGATAAAGCCGAACATGGCCTGAAACCTGTCGCGATCGAATGTGTTGCAGGGGCGATTTTCATCTGCCTGTCCGAAACACCGCCACCCATTGACGACTTTAGCGCAAAGCTTGCTGAATATGCAGCGCCGCATAATCTGAAAGACGCAAAGCTGGCATATGAGAGCGTTCTGGTCGAAAATGCCAACTGGAAACTGGTTATGGAAAATGGCCGCGAATGCTATCATTGCAGCACCGGCCACCCCGAACTGTCCAAAACATTTCCGGTCGGAATGTCGAAGCATTTTGATAGCGGCGAAGATGCACGCGTCATCGCTTTCGAAGAAAAAATGGACGCGCTTGGCCTGCCACAAACCCCGGTTGAGGGACATTATTGGCAAATCGCGCGCTTTGCATTGAACGAAGGCTGCGTTTCGATATCGGGCGATGGGAAGCACCTGTCCAAAAAATTAATGTGCGACGCCAATGAAGGCGATATCGGTTCGATGCGCTGGGCAGTTGATCCGCATTGTTTTGTCCATTGCACCGCAGACCATGTTTTCATGTTCAGCGCTATGCCCGTCGGCCCCAATGAAACCCATGTCACCGGCAAATGGTATGTCCATAAAGATGCTGTCGAAGGCGTCGATTATGATGTCGAAAAGCTCATCGCTTTGTGGACCATGACAAATTTGGAAGACAAGATGCTGGCCGAAAACAATCAAGTGGGCGTTAACAGCCCCGGCTACACGCCCGGCCCCTATTCGCAAGAAGCTGAAATGCTCGCTTTGCGTTTTACGGACTATTATTGCGACAAGGCTCGTGATTATATTGCAACCCATGGCAAAGGATAACAACAAGGGGTTGCGTCCCGAAACGCTGGCAGTCGCATTTGGTTATGACCCGGAAATGGGCATGGGATCGGTCAAGCCACCGATCTTCATGACATCCACCTTTGTCTATCCCTCGGCGCAACATGCCAAGGACGTGCACGAAGCATATTTTGACGGCACGGGGCCGCTGGTGGGGGAAACCAACCACATTTATTCGCGGTTGGGGCATCCAGGCTTGGACTTCCTCGAAAAACGCCTCGCGGCAATCGATGGCGCAGAGGAAGCGGTTGCATATTCCAGCGGCATGGCTGCGCATTCGAGCATTGCGCTTGCCTATGTTCGTCCCGGCGACAGCGTATTGCATGGCCGCCCCATCTATGGCGGCGTTGATATGCTCTACAACAGCATCATGCCGCAATTCGGATCGCATGTAGCCGCCTATACCGATGGCACGGACGAAAATGATGTCCGCAAAGCGGCGGATGAAGCGATGGCCAAGGGGCCGTTGAAGCTTATCATCGCCGAGACACCCGCTAACCCGACGGCAGCCGTGGTTGATCTTGATCTGATGGTACGGATTGCGGACGAAGTCGGTGCCAAGCAAGGACATCGGCCGCTGGTGGTGGTCGACAACACTTTGCTCGGGCCATTTGCGCAGCGCCCCATTGAACATGGTGTCGACCTATGCATGACCTCGCTGACGAAATATTGCGGTGGGCATAGCGATCTGCTCGCAGGCGGGATTTCCGGTCGCAAGGAATTGATCGACCATCTGCGCATGCAACGCACGACATGGGGCAATCACCTTGATCCCTATACGTCATGGCTTGTCCTGCGTTCATTGGAATCGGTCGCGGTGCGCACCGAGCGTGCAATGGACAACGCGCGCGGCGTGGCCGAATTTCTGCGCGATCATCCCAAGGTCGCGGGTGTGACCTATTTGGGCTTTCTTGAACCCGGCACACGTCCTCGCGCGGTCTATGACCGGCAGTGCAAGGCAGCCGGTTCGACATTCTCGTTCCACCTGCACGGCGGTGAGGCAGAGGCCTTCCGTATGCTTGACCAATTAAAGCTGCTTAAGGTAGCGGTCAGTCTGGGTGGTTCGGAAACTTTAATCTGCCATTCGGCAAGCACAACGCATTATGCGGTCCCCCCCGCCCAGCGGTTGGCAGGCGGTATTACCGATGGCACGATCCGACTGTCTGTCGGGTTGGAACATGTTGACGATTTAATAGGCGATTTACGCCAAGCGCTGGAGGCGGTGTAATGGAACTGAATTTTACCGGAACCGATATATGCGCGATAAATGGAACGCGCAGCGCTCCTGAAACGCATTATGAAGTTGTTGTCGTTGGCGCGGGGCCAAGCGGCGTTGCTGCGGCAATCGACGCGGCCAAAGCCGGAGCAAAAGTGCTGCTGGTCGATGAAAACCCCGTTTCGGGCGCGTTGATGGGCAATGATATACCGCTATATTTTGGCGGGCGGATGACCGCAGCGACCCAGAATACAGAGCGCATGCTCGAAGCTATCTTCATGAGCATGCCCGCACTTGAAACCGCGATGGATGCGGGCGTCGAATTGTTGCTCGGCACAACCGCATGGGGTGTTTACCGCAATGGTCCCGGCGTCGCCAGCCTGCCACAGCAAGTTGTCGGCCTCGCCGATTCCGAACGATCATGGTTGGTTGGTTTTGATAAAATTGTCCTTGCGACCGGCGCGCGCGATTTGGCGATGTCTTTCCCCGGGTGGAACCAGCCCGGCGTTATGGGCGCAGCAGCGCTTCAAATGCTGCTTACCCGTTACGAGGCATTTGCGGGACAGCGCATTTTGGTCTTGGGCTCGCATGATCTCGCGCTCGAAACCGCACTGTTGGCGCAGGCGCGCGGTATCGACGTCGTTGGTCTGGTTGAAGTCCGCGATGCACCGCAAGGGCATTCTGAACTGGTCGCCAAGGTCGCAGCCGCTGGCATCGCCATCCACTGCGGACAGACCATTACATCGGCAACAGGCGGTATCAACGGCATTGAAAGCGCAACGCTTTCAACCGGAGACGTGATCGCATGTGACACCATCTGCGTCGCTATTGGCCTAATCCCGTCCATCGAACTGGTGGATGCGATGCACGGCCCGCGCGCGCTGAACGCCACGCGGGGCGGTTACATTCCGGCTGGCGAACCTTTGGTCACGGCCGTGGGCGATTGTGCGGGACTTGCAGATAGCGGTTTCGACCATATCGCCTACCGTATGGACTGGATGCGCGCGCTATCTGACATCAGCGCCGATGACACGATCATTTGCCAGTGCGAAGAAGTCACACGCGCCGATTTGATTGGCGTGCAGCCCCCGAATTATCTGTCGCGCCCTGCGCCCATGTGCGCACGTTCGCTGGGCACGTTGCTTGAGGACGGCCCGGCCAATCCGGACCAGATCAAGCGGCTGACGCGCGCAGGCATGGGCGTGTGCCAAGGTCGCCGCTGCCGCGATCAAGTTGCGATGCTGTTGGCGATTGAGGCGGACAAGCCATTTGGCTCAATCCCGCTCGCCAGCCACCGCGCACCGGTTCGTCCGCTGCCACTCAAAATCCTTGCTGAATGGGATGAGCCTGCGGAAATGGACGCGGCATGGGATGTCTGGTTTGGTATCCCTACCCAATGGGTGCCAGTCGAGGATATTAACACGCCTTATCAGGATGAGCATCGCCAGATGCTTTACACGGGGATGTACACATGAGCGGTTCGGAAGTTGTCATCGTCGGCGGCGGCGTTACGGGCCTAAGTGCGGGCTGGTGGCTCGCGCGCTCGGGGGTCAAGGTCACAGTACTCGACAAGTTCATCGTCGGTTGGGAAGCCTCCGGACGTAATGGCGGCGGTGCATCGCATTATTCGAGCCCGTTGTTTGACGAAGAGCAGCGCCTTTGGCCACAAATGGACGAATTGCTTGGCTATCCGACCGAGCACCAGAAAGGCCGCATCCTGATTGCGATGACCGAACGGCAGTGGGAACAATATCGTTTCATTGCGGAACGTCACACGCGGCTTAATCATCCGGTGGAATTGCTGGACGTTAAACAGGTGCAAGAGGCAGTGCCATTGGCAGGCGACAATTGCTTTGGCGGTGTGCATTATAAATTTGGCGGGCATGCCAACCCACAGCGCAGCGTGCAGGCTTATGCTTGGGCCTTGCAGGATCTCGGTGGAAAAATCGTGCAGCACAGCCCCGTAACCGGTTTTGAAACCGCTGGCGGCAAGGTCACGGCCGTGAAAACTGCGAACGCCACTTATGGTTGTGACGCCGTCGTGGTGGCGGCTGGACCGCAGATACCACAATTGATGGCACAGCTTGGCGTCGACGTGCCATTGGCCGCCGCCCGCGCGGAAATGATCATCACGGAACCTGCGCCAATGATGCCACTTGGCGGCGTTGATGGCCACAAAATCTATGGCCGCCAAACGCTGCGCGGAAACCTCGCTTATGGCGGTGGCCCGCATGAATGGCTTGATGTCGACGCAACTGGTCCGGCCGCACGGCCTTCGACGCCATTGGCCCGCAACCTTGCGAAACGACTGGCGGAACTTTTGCCAAAGGCCGCGCATCTGAATGTCATCCGCAGCTGGGCTGGAATCATCGAAAACTCGCCCGATGGCCGTCCAATCATCGATCGCCTCACCAGCCCAGACAATGTCGTGGTCGCATCGATGTCGAGCGTCGGCTTCGGCCTATCGCCAGCGTCGGGTCACGCGATCCGCGACTTGGTGATCGACGGGAAATGTTCGTTTGCTGATATCGATATCCTGAAACTATCGCGTTTCGATAATCTCGAGTCCGATTGGCGCGAAAAGCGCGGGTGGATGCCGATTTCATGAGCCAATATTCGGCTTTCGGATTGCTGCGCGGTGCTTTGAACGGGCAGAAGCATTGGCAACCTGCGTGGCGCGATCCGGAGCCTAAATCGCATTATGATATCATCATCATCGGCGGCGGTGGGCACGGGCTGGCGACAGCCTATTATCTTGCCAAGGTCCATGGCCTGAAAAATATCGCGGTTCTGGAAAAGGGCTGGATAGGCGGTGGTAACACCGGACGTAACACGACGATTGTCCGGTCAAACTATCGGCTAAAGCCATTGCACGACCTGTTCGAATTCGGCCTGAAAATGTGGGAGCATTTAAGCGACGAGTTGAATTACAATGTCATGTTCTCGCCGCGCGGCGCAATGTTTCTGGGTCACAGCGACGCCGATATGACCAAGCTTGCCGAACGCGGTGACGCGATGCGTTGTGACGGGATCGATGCCGATTTAATGACCCGCGACGAAGTGCAAAAGCTGGAACCGTTGCTCGACATGTCACGCAGCGCGCGTTTCCCAATTGAGGGTGGCTTGATTCAGCGGCGCGGCGGCACGGCCCGCCATGATGCCGTCGCCTGGGGCTATGCACGTGGCGCAGACAGCCTTGGCGTCGACATCATCCAGAAATGCGAAGTCACAGGCTTTGTCCGCGATGGCGATGCGGTCGTCGGCGTGGAAACCACACGCGGGCGGATCAACGCCGGTCGCGTCGGCATATGCGTTGCGGGCCATAGCGGCCATGTCGCCGGGCTGGCGGGCCTCAAACTGCCCGTGGAATCGCAAACGTTGCAGGCGATGGTGACCGAAGGCGTCAAGCCAATGATAAACAGCGTCATCATGTCGCAATCACTGCATTGCTATATCAGCCAGTCCGACAAAGGCGGCGTCGTCTTTGGCGGTGACCCTGATAACTGGCCAAGCTATGCCCAACGCGGCAATCCGATGGTGATGGAGCGTGCCGTGGCGCAGGGCCTCGCGCTCGTCCCGGCGCTCTCACGTCTGCGCATGGTGCGGACATGGTCTGGGGTGACCGATATGAGCTTTGACGGTGCGCCGATCATTGGCGAAACGCCCGTGAAGAACCTCTTTCTCAATGGCGGTTGGTGCTATGGCGGGTTCAAGGCGACACCGGCGTCGGGTTGGACATATGCGCACACACTCGCGACCGGCAAACCACATGCCCTGAATGCGCCATTCGCGCTCGACCGTTTCGAACGCGGTGCGACAATCGATGAAACAGGGAGCGGCCCAATGCCGAACAGTCGCTAATGATGCAGTTCACCTGTCCCCATTGCGGCCCGCGCGATCAGGCCGAGTTTATATACGAACGCACCGTAGACGCGGTCGTGTCGCTTGATGCTGCACCAGAAGAGGCGATGAAATCGCTCTTCACCCGCAACAATCCACGCGGTGTTGACGAAGAAATCTGGCGGCACACTTATGGATGCCGTGCATGGATGGTGATCGCACGAAACCGTGTAACGAATGAAATCAGCGCCACCCGTGCCGTTGGTCCGGAGGCTCTGCCGTGATAAACTTCAGTTTCGACGGAAAGACCTATCAAGCGCAAGACGGCGACACACTTGCCGCCGCGCTTTTGCGCAACGGCATTGGCCTTGTTGGCCGCAGCTTCAAATATCACCGTCCACGCGGGATTATGACGGCTGGCGTTGAGGAGCCAAACGCGCTCGTCACCATTGGGGATGGCGGACGCACCGAACCCAATACCCGCGCTACCGACGTTTTTGTGTATGAAGGCCTAGTCGCCAAAAGCCAGAACCGCTGGCCGAACCTGTCATTCGATATCGGTTCTGTCTTTGGCCTGGCCGCGCCTGCCCTGTCTGCAGGTTTCTATTACAAGACCTTTTTCGGTTCGGCCAAACGCTGGATGATCTACGAATATTTCATTCGTAAAGCCGCGGGCCTCGGCAATGCGCCGACGAAGACCGACCCGGACCATTTCAGCCAACGTGCCGCCTTTTGCGATGTGCTTGTGGTCGGTGCCGGACCAGCCGGACTTTCCGCCGCTCTCGAAGCCGCTGAAGCAGGCAAACGCGTCATCCTCGTCGAACAGGACAATATTCTCGGTGCTTCGTTAATCCGCGACGGCCAAGATCTCGATGGTGCATGGGTGGAAGCGACCCAAGCCCGCATCCGCGCCGCCGGAGGACGCATCCTCACACGCACGACGGCGTCTGGATATTGGGAACATGATCTGGTCACGCTGACGCAGCGCATAGCAGAGCCGGGTCAAACTCCACCGCACGGCGTTGCACAGCGGCTTTGGCATGTGCGGGCGGGCCAAGTGATACTTGCGACCGGCAGCATTGAACGCCCGATGGCCTTTGCGCATAATGACCGCCCCGGCGTGATGCTGTCACAAGCCGTGCGTACCTATGTGCGTCGCTTTGGCGTGGTCCCGGGCAAACGCGTGGTGATCGCGACTAATAATGATGACGCGTATAAAACAGCCTACGCGCTGAAGGCGGCTGGAGCTGAGATCGTGGCCGTCCTTGACGCACGGCCAGCACCGGCGGGCGCGGAAAGCGGGCTTCCCGTCTATAACAATGCCGTTCCGCTTTCGACCAAAGGCGCGCGTCATCACCTGAAAAGCGTAACCGCGCGTGTCTATGGCCTGACCCAAAGCTGGGATGCCGATCTGATCGCTGTGTCCGGTGGCTTCACACCCGTGGTGCATCTGCACATGCAGGCAGGCGGCACGCTCGATTGGAACGATGCTGCGCAAGCCTTTGTCCCTGCGACATCGCGTCAGAATGTGACGACGATAGGCGGGGCGGCCAATCCCGAACCGGTGTTTAATGTCGTCCCGGTTTCCACACCAAAGAAAAGCTTCATCGATTTTCAGAACGATGTGACGCTGTCGGATGTCGATCTGGCGTGGGCCGAGGGCTATCGCTCGGTTGAGCATCTCAAACGCTATACCACACTCGGAATGGCGACCGATCAGGGCAAGCTTAGCAATATGGCGGCGCTCGGGCGCTTGGCAGAAAAGCAGGGCGTGGCTATTCCTGAGGCCGGGCTGACCACATTCCGTCCGCCTTATACGCCCGTTACGATGGGCCTGTTGGCTGGCGCCGGCGCGAAAGACGCAGGCGCGCATGTTCGCCGCCTCGCGCTATACGATGTGCACGCGGCGAAGAACCCGATCTGGCAACCGCTGGGATATTGGTTCCGCCCCCGTGCGTATCCGGTGGGCAGCGAAACTTTGGCGCAAGCGGCGATGCGTGAAGCCAAAGCCGTGCGTTCAAATGTCGGGATGACCGACGTGTCAACGCTCGCGAAGTTTGAAGTGTCCGGGCCAGATGCCGCCGCGTTTCTGGAAATCATCTGCGCAACGACGGTTGGCAAACTTGCCGTCGGACGTGGCCGATACACATTCATGTTACGCGAGGACGGGTTTGTTTTCGACGATGGTACCGTTTGGCGGTTGGACGAGAATCGCTATCTGTTGACCAGTTCAACCGGTGGCGCAGACCGGATGGCGACGCATATTTCCTATGTCCGCCAATATCTCTGCCCGCATTTGCGCGTCTCCGCCGTCAATGTGCAGGAACATTATGCCGGAATTGCGGTCGCAGGGCCGCAAGCCAAAGCGGCGCTGGCGGCATTGATCGGCGAGGAACCACCACGCCATATGTCGACGGTTCCGGCCATGATTGCCGGGGTTCCGGTCATCATCCTCGCCGCCAGCTACAGCGGCGAACGCGCGTTCGAAATCTACGTCGAGGCAAGCCATGCAGGGCCCGTTTGGGGTGCGTGCGAGGCCGAGGTCAGCGCGCGAGGCGGCGCGCTCTATGGCCTTGAGGCCATGGAATTCTTGCGTATCGAAAAAGGCCATCTGGTCGTCGGCGGTGAAGTCGATGGACGGATGACCCCGCATGATCTGGCGCTCGACAAAATGCTCAATAAGGCCGGTGGCTATGTCGGCGCGTCCGGCCTATCGCGCCCCGCCTTGTCCGAAGCCGGACGCCTGCAACTGGTCGGGCTTGAAGCAATCGAGGGTAATATTCCCGAAGGCGCGATGCTTGTCACCGGCGAAGGCGCGTCCCCGCAAGGCCATGTCAGCGCGGCTGCGTTTCGAATACTGGAAGGCGGATCGGTTGCGCTGGGTCAATTGACCGACGGCTTTGCGCGGCACGGCGAGGAGCTTATCGCAACCTCACCCACGCGCGGTCAAATGGCCCGGGTCCGCGTTGTGGCACCGCATTTCTACGACACGGCCGGGGAGCGTTATCGTGACTGATGTAACAATCACAGTGCTGCCCGCAGCGCCGCTTCATGCTCTGGAGATATGGAGCAACCCGGCGGCTGTTGGGACAAGGTTCAAAAAAGCTGCCGGCTTTGCCTTGCCAGCCATGGGTCGTTCTGACGGCAATGATGCGCTGCGTCTGATCCGCTATGAGCCCACCGTTTGGCTGGTCGAGGGCGATGTGTTGGAACTGTCCGGCCTATTGGCGGATGACGGTGCGCTAACCGCCATTGGCGGCAGCGTTGTGCGGGTGCAGCTTTCTGGAAAAGGCTGGCGCACATTGTTGATGGAAGGCGGCGTTTTCGATGCGGAAAACCCCAATTTCGCGTCGGGATGCAGCGCGTCCACAAGCATCGATCACGTCAATGTTCGCCTGCACGTGGTGGATGACAATATCTGCCATGCCTATGTTCCGCTCAGCTACAGCGAAGCCATGATCCATTTTTGGAAGACAGCCGCACTCAGTCTGACGCTTTAGACGCATAACGAAGCGTCATGCCACGCGCATGCCTTTGCTGGAAACCCTTCCACAAGGTAACATTTTCACCGCCCGGGCTATACGCGCCCCATGGCGTCCCGGCAGGCGCATTCCATACGCCATCATCCGAATTTTCGGTGGCGACCTTCAGATACGCATTTTTGCTTTCGTCGCCCCGCAAATGCACGGCCAGAAACGCGGAAATAAAGTGCAGGTTGATGGCATTGATCCGGTCCTGCCGCCAAATCGGGTCTTCGAACCAGTCCATGTCCCACAGCGAACCGCGCATTTCGGGTGGCGCAGGATTGAGCGCGATGGAATG
>JBEEIJ010000051.1:0-7899 GCA_041169905.1 Pseudomonadota bacterium
ACCGGGTGTTCAACAACATTTGCGGCCGGGTTTTCTTTGAAAAGCCAGC
This sequence comes from Pseudomonadota bacterium, assembly GCA_041169905.1. Taxonomy (GTDB): domain Bacteria; phylum Pseudomonadota; class Alphaproteobacteria; order Sphingomonadales; family Sphingomonadaceae; genus Sphingorhabdus_B. The sequence continues at coordinate 50 of JBEEIJ010000051.1, forward strand.
CTGAAAACACGCGGCGCCATTTTTCGGCATCGGTTGTGCCCGGCGGACGTTCCTGCACCAGCAGTTGAACAAAGGCACCTTCGTCAGGGTAATTTTCCCACGGCGCTGTTTTCTCGCAGGCACGCAACCTTACGACAACTTTACCAAAGCGAATGGCTTCGCCGGGCTTGAGTTCAATATCGCGCGTCTGTCCGTTGCGTTTGTTCAACAGGCCCAGCACAGCAACACGTTCTGCCATGGGTGTGCCCAGTGCGTTATCAGAACCAGCGACAATCCGGTCTGCGGTCGCTTGGGCTTTACCGGATTTTTCCGGTGCCAGTTTTTCTTCGTCAGTGGGTCCGCACGCCGCGAGCGTCGCCAGCAACGGCAGCAGCATCAGGCTGTGCCGGCGAATCATGATGCGTCGGGACTCCACGCCTCATAATCACCAGTGGCGCGGGCACGATGGCCGCCACGCTGTATCGATCCTGCTGGCCGATACGCACGGTCCGTACCCGTCAAATTGGCCTCAGGCAGTGTTTCATAACCGCGTACGGGCGGCAAATAGCTTTCGGGATCGCCATCATGGGTGCCATGCAACCATCCGTGCCAGTCAGGCGCTACGCGGCTTGCATCGTTCGCGCCATTGTAGATGACCCAGCGACGCTTACCGTCGGACGACTGGTAATATTTATTTCCCTGGGCATCACTGCCCACAGCTTTGCCCTTACGCCAGCTGTATATCGTTGTGCCGATGGTGGCACCGTCCCACCAAGTGAAGATTTTACCGAGAATACCCATGGACCCGCGATTAGGACCAAGCACGTTGCGGTGCAATCCCTATTTGCCTCACTTTGCGGTCCATTTAACTGTGTCACCTGCCGAAATACCCAACTCGGCGGATAACCCCCCGCGCAGTTCCAATACAGCTCCAACCGGTTCACCCGATTCAACCGGTATTGTGGAGTACGGAATTGTGTTTTCGGCGATGCTCTCGATCGTGCCGTCTGTCCGGACAAAGATGATGTCGAGCGGGATCACCGTGTTCTTCATCCAAAAGCTTGCCATGCGGGGTTCAGGAAAGGGAAAGACCATGCCTGCATTGTCCGCAAGCGCGGTACGGAACATCATTCCCCGGGCCTGCTCCATCGACGTCTGCGCAAGTTCGACAGTGAACGCCCGCGATTTTGCGCCACTGGTTATGCACAATGTCACTTGTTCAAGCCCTGCGGCAGACCGACCGGCGCCCGTTCCGGGTTTGCACCCTGCGGTTTGGTTTCCGCCATTGGCAGGCATTGTGCACGCGGCCAGCGAAAGGGCGGTAGCGTAAAGGCCCATTTTGCCAAGCTTACTTAAGTTCATTTAGGCGATCCTTTTTCGATTCTGGCACAGTTTATTGCGGCACTGCCAGCCTGTTTCACAAAACAACTGCCGTTTCCACCCACATTGATCGATCCGGTTCCACGATTGAAGATATTGGCCGCTTCGTCGACATTCGCCCGGGATTCCCCATTGCCGATATGTTCGAGCCGCAATGTACGCATGGGTACATTGGCCGCGTCAAAATGACCGGTGCCATTCAATGTGACGCGCCCGTCACGGACTTTTCCGGCCTGTATATCAATCCGTCCGTTTCCGTCGATGTCGGCCGAAAATTGGTCGGTGAGTAGCCGGTCCACCGCAATGGAACCGTTGCCCGCCAATAGCATGCGGGCGGCGTCTTGTTGCTTTACCTCGGAAATGTGCAGGCTTCCATTGCCGCTGACCGTCATGTCTTTAATGGCCTGAGTCGATAGCATGACCTCAAGCGGTTGCGTCATCGGGACGCCCTTTTCGTTATTCAAAGCACCCTGAAGACGCACACGCAATGTCATGCCGACACGTTCCAGTTTTAGGGCGTCGAGCATCCTTTTGTCGCCCTTGGCTTTGGCAGATGGCGCCTTGCCAGTTTGCACCCGTACTTTGATGTCGCCGATGACTTGAATATTTTCAAAGCTGGCGACGAGGATTTTGCGTTCTTCGGCCATCGCGGGCCGCTCCGCAAAAAATCCGGCGGACAGCGATATGGCAACAATTAATGTGCCAATGTTGCCTCGCCCCATTCCACCCAGCCAAGCCATTTCGGTGTCCTTTTCATATAATGACCGTGCGGCGCATCACACACAAAGCCAGCATTCGATATGGCCCCAGTCACGGGTCGGGTCAAATGACATCCGCCAGCAATATGTTTCCAAACAGGCTCAATCCGATTTTGCCAGTTTGCCGCAGCAGGGTCTGGTGCTTTGCCATGCTCCAAAAATATCAGCCGCCCGCCGGGACGAAGAACGCGCCGGACCTCCGACAGCGCGACGGTTGGATCTTGAACCGAACATAATGTGAAAGTGGTGACGACTGAGTCAAAGCTGTTGTTTTCAAAGGGAAGCGCCTCTGCAATGCCGTTTGCGAAATTTGCGCTTCGGCCTGATCGCAAGAGCGCGTCTTGCGCACGGCCAAGCAACTCCGGCGATGGATCAACACCCGATAGGGATCGCACCTGCGACCAATCGTAAAACTGCAGATTGGTTCCGCCGCCGCAGCCCAGTTCCAGGATATCTCCTGAGGCCCGCGGGACAACTTTTGCACGATCACGCATCACCGCAGGCTGCGTGCAGGCGCAGCCAATGAGGCGTGGCATGACGTGCCGGTCCCACCAACCGTTCATGCGCGGATACCCGAAGGTTTAACATCCCCGGCAGCGACCAAAACCGAATGTCGGCATGCGGTGATGGCGCGTGCGGTAAATGGCAGGAACAACGTGATTTTACGCATGGGTCAATCTCTTTGTGTATCGTCGTTATGATGCACTTCGGGAATGTAACTCAAGAGCAAATTGCAAGCTGTCCTACGAACCTATTTCACCCAAGATTTTCGGGATTTTTTCTTTGAAGGGGAAAAAGCCCTTGGTCGCATGTGGCCAGAATTTCTCGTCCCAGCTTCGACGGATTTGGACGAGCGGTATGCCTTCCTGTTCTAGACGCGGAGCGAATTTGGCGAATAGATCCGCAACTGGACCAACCGGCGCATAAGCGGTGACAATCTGCTCAGCGCCTGCTTGTTTTGCCTGTGTGATTAAGGTTTCGATATGGAGTGTATCGAGAATATCGGTGGGACATTGAAACGCAGTGCTGACCCGTTCTGCTGCGTCACGTGACGCGCTTGCGACGAAGCCCCGTGCATTGTCTCCCCACAAAGTTACGGGATCGGCAGCGACAAATGCCGCCTTGATGGACGCCGAGGGCGCAAAGAGCGACTCTGGATTTAGGTCATCTGCAGTCACCAGCAACAATGCCGACTTTTGCGTGTCCCATTGCGCTGCGAAGGGAACGGGACGCGGATTTGCGACGGTCAAATCAGGTGGGATGACGGCCGTCGTTGCCAGTCCTTTTGGTGCAAATCGCCCATTGGTATAGCGCGCAATATTGTCCGTTGTCGCGAGATAGGTTTTTCCAGCGGTTTGCAAGCCGGCCACCCAACGCCATGACAATGTGTTGCTCGCTGCGTCGGCGTCAACCAAGTGGCGCAGGAAAAAGTCCGCACCTAACGCCCATGGTAGGCGCAGTGTAAAAATCCAGATTGAGGCAAACCACATTCTTGCGTGATTGTGCAGATAGCCCGTCTCCACCAGCTCGCGTGCCCAATCGTCAAAGCCTTCAATGCCGGTCTGCCCAGCCTCAGCGTTGCGGATTGCGCGCGCGTTGGGAAAACTGTCGCGCTGCCGGTCGCGTTCTTCCTGAAACTGCGTCCACACGGAGGGGCGCATTTCCAGCCAACCCTTCCAATAGGTGCGCCACAATATTTCCTGAGTGAACTTTTCGGCTGCTGCCAGGCTGTGCTGCTCTAGAACAGCTTGGACGACTTCCTGCTCGGTAATCATCCGATAGCGCAGATAGGGCGAGAGTTTGGACACAGCACTTGGCTGCTCTGGCCCCGGATCGGTGTTGCGGCCAAAGGCATAATTTTGGCCTGCACCGGGTATGAAATGGGCAAGGCGTGCGATTGCGGCGGTCCGCGAGGCGGGGAAAACATCCTTCACCACTGTCATGCCAGCCACTTTTGCAAATAAGGACGGATTTTCAGGAAGCGGACATAAAGCCGCTCGAATATGTCCAAAATAACCGGATTTCGCGCAAGCCAACCCAGCGGTTTAAGCAGGGGAATATGTCGCCACATGGCCGCAAATGCAGCCGCCCCCGATAGCATTACGCCATTTTCACAGGCGTGCAGCCGTTCAAGCATAAGCTGCCGGTCGAGCGGACATATGGCCGTGTCTGGCGCGATATCTTGGAAATCGATTTTGCGCTGCCAATCGAGACGCCGCATCAGTGCGATTTCACGCACACACAGCGGACATGCGCCGTCATACCAGATGATGAGATTGAACATGCCTTTGTTTAGACGCTCCGCAAGCGGGCGTCAGGCTGGGCATAATATGGTATAATATAGCCAAAAAAAAGGGCGCCGTTGCCAGCGCCCCTCACATTTTCCGGTAAGGAAACTGGTTATTCGGCTTTTTCGTAATATTGCGGAGCCGCTTCATTCAGAATGGCCAAAATTTTCTGGAGAGCCGCTTTTTCGTCGGTCTTTTCCATTGCCGCGAGCTCGCGCGCCAAACGGCTGGATGCCGCTTCAAAAATCTGACGCTCCGAATAGCTCTGTTCAGGCTGGTCATCGGGGCGGAACAAGTCGCGGGTCACTTCGGCGATCGAAACCAGGTCGCCCGAGTTGATCTTCGCTTCATATTCCTGAGCGCGGCGCGACCACATGGTGCGCTTTACCTTGGGCTTGCCAGTGAGCGTATGCATTGCTTCTTTGAGCGTTTTGTCGCTCGACAGCTTGCGCATACCAACGCCTTCGGCCTTGTTGAAAGGCACACGCAGCGTCATTTTTTCTTTTTCAAAGCGCAGCACATAAAGCTGAAGCTGCATCCCTGCGATTTCGGAATCCTGAAGCTCTATTACGCGACCAACCCCATGCTTGGGGTACACCACATAATCGCCTACATCAAACATCGCCGCGTTGGACGTCATATTACGACCTTTCTGATTATTCGGGAGAATAAGCTCGCTGACGACATGATGTCGTCCATAAGACAGTTGGCATTCGTCCCTTACGTCATCATCCGCTCAATCCCATGATAGGAAGGCGGCTATCGACCATTTTTGGCCGGTCGACAAGAAGTGTAACAGATTCGCCGCAAAAGTTCAATGCTGCTGTACAGAGCCTCAACAATGCGACTTAAATTGCGCTTAATTTTCGCACGCGATCATCATGTTCGGCAAACACGGCATTGCTAATCGGCTTGATATCCGCCGAGTTCATCCAGCACAGGTCCATATGGCCCAGAACGCGGTCATCATGGCTTCTTATGGTGACCGGCAGGATGGGTTGGTGATGCAGTTCATCGACCAAAACCGGATTGGATGGGACGCCCGTCCCCCATTTTTCGCCCCATTGGCGCAGCGCAATCATTGTGGGCAGCAAATCCAACCCTTTTTCGGTCAGGCGATATTCCACTTTACGTCGGTCATCAGGGCAGGGCGTACGATGCAATATGCCGCTTTCGCTCAATCGGCTTAAACGGTTGGCCAAAATGTTGCGCGCAATGCTGATTTCCGTAAGAAAATCTTCAAAATGGCGGATACCATTGAAGGCAGCGCGCAGGATCATGAACGACCATCGTTCGCCCATTGCCTCCAGAGCTGTCGGTAGCCCACACTCGGTAATATCCTGTAGTGACTCGCGCAATTCGCCCATATATTTATCCTCTTACGAATAGCGTGAGCCGGCCGGAAAAATTTTGCAACCTCATTTAAGTTTTAAGTTGCAACTAAAAACCTAATCTAATAAGTAGCGATTCGCAACTGGTTTTCCAGAAGCGCAAAACGAAGGCTGGGGGACAATAGCACCGGCCATCGTTGTGCTCGTTTAGCAAAGCTAAAAGGATAAGATTATGACTCTCTCCCACGTTTCCGCCCGTTTGGGCGCGCTCGCTGCCGCATCTGTTATCAGCGCCACACTTCTTTTAGGTGTTCCAACGCAGGCGCAAGCTGCAAGCAATAGCGCATATTACAAAATCGAACTGGCGCAGCCAGCCACGTCGAAGCAAGAATTGCTCCGTAGCGTTGTTGTAAAGTGCGAAGGCACAGCATGCCGCGCGCCAATGGCTTCGACTGCAGCAAAGAATATGTGCATCAGTGTTGCCCGCAAATTGGGTTCAGTGACTGCATTCACCGCTGGTGATCGCGTCTTTACAGCCGACGAAATCGCAGCCTGCAACGCTGGCGCTTAATCGGCCAACCTCTCAATTAACAAATTCGGCTCTTCTCTCCTCCTTTTTTGACCTGCGACAATTTTATTGACGCTTTGAGCCGAGACAACTGCACCGGAATATGGGCATACGCGCAACATCGCGGACGCCGTATTCCGGTGCATTTTTTATTGGCGCAGGCGTTGTCACGTGCGCCATGCTCGAGTAGCCAGCGCACAATTCGTTGTGAAATCGACTATGTTTTTAAGTTTCTTGTTGCAACGTAGCGCAAAAGCCACATCTTGGAGCTTATGATGCGGCAATATGAATTGGTTGAACGGGTGCGGGCCTATATCCCGGATGTCGATGAGGATCGGCTTAACCGTGCCTATGTCTTTACGGTTCAGATGCATGGTGCACAGAAACGGGCATCAGGCGACCCGTATTTCAGCCATCCGGTCGAAGTCGCAGGGTTAATGACCGACCTCAAAATGGATGAGGACACGATCATCACTGCGCTGCTCCATGACACGGTGGAAGACACGCTCACCTCCATCGAAGATGTGGAAAGCCGCTTCGGTTCCGAAGTCGCCCGCTTGGTCGACGGCGTTACCAAGCTTTCGAAAATCGAAGCGCAAACCGAAAACGAACGCGCTGCCGAGAATTTGCGCAAGTTCCTGCTCGCCATTTCCGATGATATCCGCGTTCTTTTGGTCAAGCTTGCGGATCGCCTGCACAATATGCGGACGCTGCATTTCATCAAAAGCCCCGAAAAGCGTCGTCGTATCGCCAAAGAAACGATGGATATCTATGCCCCGCTGGCGGAGCGGATTGGCATGTATGAATATATGCGCGAAATGCAGCTGCTTGCGTTCGAACAGCTGGAACCCGAAGCATATCAGACGATTACAGGACGTCTGAAACAAATCCGCGAAAAGGCCGATGTTGAAATCGACCAGATTAACCAAACCATTGCTTGGGAAATGGAGCAGGCCGGGCTGAAGATCAAAATATCCGGCCGCGAAAAACATCCTTATTCGATTTGGAAAAAGATGCAGGAACGCCATGTTGCGTTCGAGCAGCTGACGGATATCAATGCCTTTCGCGTGATAACCGAGACCACCGAAGACTGTTATCGCGCGCTGGGCGTGCTGCATCGGCGTTGGCAGATGGTGCCGGGGCGGTTCAAGGATTTCGTCTCAACGCCAAAGCGTAATGGATATAAATCGCTGCACACCACGATCATGTTTGCCAAAAATATGCGCGTCGAAGTGCAAATCCGCAGCGCCGAAATGCACCGAAGTTCGGAACATGGCTTCGCTGCGCACTGGGCCTATAAGCAAGCCGACAAGCCCGATGGCCAGGCTGCATGGTTGCGCGATCTCATCGAAATTCTTGAAACCAGCCAAGATGCCGAGGACATCCTCGAAAACACCCGCATGGCGATGTACCAAGACCGGATATTCGCCTTCACCCCAAAGGGTGCGCTGCATCAGCTGCCCAAGGGTTCAACAGTCGTTGATTTTGCGTACGCAGTGCATACCGATCTTGGCGACAAGACCGTTGGCGCGAAAGTGAATGGGCG
>JBEEIJ010000052.1:0-3486 GCA_041169905.1 Pseudomonadota bacterium
CCGCCAAATCCGCCAAGGCACGCCTTGAAAGCGACGGCGGCCACAGCTTTGCCACATGGCTGAAAATTGGTGAGGATGACAGCATCACCATTTATTCGCCGCACACCGACATTGGTCAGGGTTCCAACACCGGTCTTGCGCAAATGCTCGCCGAAGAACTGGATGCGGCGTGGGATCAGGTGCGCGTTGTTTCTGCACCTGCCGAACCGGCGTTCGCCAATGTCGGGCTTGGACGCGCTTTCCTTGCCGATATGACGGGGCAGCCTGCGATTATTAATGGCATTCCGCAATCATTTTTGTCGTTCATCGCGCGGCAAATGAACCTTCAGATGACCGGCGGCTCCACGGCTTTGCGCTTCACAGGCCGGGTGACATTTCAGAATGTCGGCGCGGCGACGCGGCTGGCATTGGTTGAAACCGCTGCCAAGCGGCTGGACGTTCCGGCCGATGAACTGACGACACAGGACAGCCACGTCATCCATGCCAAATCGGGCCGTGCGTTGCGCTACGGCGAACTAGCGGCCGAGGCGGCGACCTTGTCACTCGACAATGCGCCGAAGCTGAAGGATCCGTCGCAATATCGCATCATGCGCCAATCGATGCAGCGGCTCGACATTCCTGCGAAGGTCGATGGCAGCGCGCAATATGGCATAGACTTTTCGGTTCCCGACATGCGCGTCGCAACGATCATGGCAGCGCCTGTGCGCGGCGGCAAATTGACGTCCGTGGACACCGCGCCTGCTTTGGCGGTCAAAGGTGTCGAGAAAGTCATCAAGCTTGATGATGCGGTGGCTGTCGTGGCGAAAGGCTATTGGCCTGCCATTTCCGGCTTGCGCGCGCTCACACCAGAGTTTTCCGACGGCGGCAACGGCGGCATTTCGACCGCGTCCATTTTCAAGGCGCAGGATGACCTTATCGCCAAGGGTGATGCCGATAGCACAGCCGGCGACGGTGATGTGCAGGCCAGACTTGGCGCAAAGCCGATTGAGGCGACATATCAGGTGCCGTTCCTGCACCACGCGATGATGGAACCATTCGCCCTGACCGCCCATTTTAAGGATGGGAAGCTCAACATTTGGGGCGGCATGCAGGACCCACTTGCCACCAAGATGATGGCCGTGGACGTTTCCGGTCTCGACGCGGATGATGTGACCTTCCACCCGATGATGATCGGTGGCAGCTTTGGCCGCCGCCTGCCGATGTATATGGAAATCGTCGCGCAGGTAACGAAACTTGCGATGCAATTGCCCTATCCCGTCAAGCTTATCTGGAGCCGCGAGGAAGAAGTCGCCCAAGGCGCATATCGCCCACAAAGCTCCGCCGCGTTGAAGGCGTCGTTGACCAAAGAAAAGCGGATAACGGCATATCGCAACGATTATGCCCAACCCGAAAGCGCCGAGAGCGAAACGGTATTCCCTTATACCCTGCCCGCGGTGTCGCGCCGGCACTTTGCGCATGTTTCGAACCAGCAAACCGGCGCGTGGCGTTCGGTGAACTCGACCCAGCAGGGCTTTTACAATGAAAGCTTTATGGACGAGTTGGCCCATGCAGCGGGCGAAGACCCCGTCGTATTCCGCCGTAACCATTTAAAGGCGGGATCGCGGCATTTGCGCGTCTTGGACGAAGTCGCCGCACGCAGCGGTTGGGGCTCCCCCCTTCCCGCCGGAACGGGTCGCGGCGTTGCACTGATCGAAAGCTTCAGAACCATCGTCGCACATGTGATCGAGGCGTCGGTCGGTGACGACGGCATGCCCAAAGTCCATAAGGTAACAACGGTCGTAGATGCCGGAAGCATTGTTAATCCGGACGCAGCGATGGCACAGATTGAAGGCGGCACCATCATGGGGCTTTCGTCCGCAATCGGCGAGGCGATTACGCTTGAAAATGGCGCGGTTCAGCAAAGCAACTTGGCCGATTATCCGTTGCTGAAAATGGCAGGCGCACCTTTGGTGATGGATATCCATTTCCTCAACAGCGGCGCAGACATGGGCGGCATTGGCGAACCTGGCGTTCCGCCGGCTGCGCCTGCGTTGGCCAACGCGTTGTTCGCGGCCACCGGCAAGCGTGTCCGCAATCTGCCCATCCTAACGCAAGCAAAGGCCTAATTTGCCGCACGCCCGTTTGTTGAAGCCAACGGACAATCTGGAAATCGCCGAGACATTGGCGCGGGCGTTCCAGACCGAGACCGGATGGAGCTATGTCATTCCAGACGCAAAGCTGCGTGCGCAGCGACTTGCCGGCGTGTTCCATTTGTTTCTGCGCGACGAACATCGCAAAGGCGCGGTGTATGGAACCGATGGCATAGAGGCCGTCACTTTATGGCGCGGCCCGGGGCAGGCCCGCGACACTATGTTTGATACCGCGCGGCTGATCGTGCCGTTCGTCCAGCAGCTGCGCTTTTCGATATTTCGCGGTCTCGAAGTCGCCGACCTCATCGAAAAGCATCTGCCGAAAGAGCCTGTCTGGTATTTACATTATGCGGGATGCGACCCTGCCTATCGGGGCAAAGGCTATGGCGGCGCTGCCATTCGCGCAGGGCTGCAACGCGCCGATCAGGATGGATTACCGGCCTATCTGGAAACAGCCGACGAACATAATATTCCGCTATATCAAAGCTTTGGTTTTGCCATCAAGCATAGCTGGCAAGTACCCGAAGGCCCCCAATTTTGGGGTATGCAGCGCCCGGGCAAGACCCGCCACTGAATAGCGCCAGCGCCGATAGCCGCTGAAGTCCTTGCCCTCCTTACAAAAGCGGCGTAACCCGCTTCGTACGCACCAGGTCTGCGCGAGAGCGTGGATAATAGGGAAGCCGGCGGAAATCCGGCGCTGTTCCCGCAACTGTAACCGGCGAGCTTTTGCTCCATATGCCACTGGGAAAACGGGTAACCGTGAAACTGGGAAGGCGGGGCAAAAGCACTGACCCGGGAGCCAGGAGACCTGCCTGATTGCGGTTTGTCCTTTGTGCTTGCGGGACACTGGCGCAATCGGGGTTTTCCTCCGCGTGACGACATTGTGTTGAACGTCATGCGAAGGAGAAATATCCATGACCTTTTTAAAATATACGGCCGCGACGCTTGCGTTGCTGCCGGTGTCTGCGTTTGCAGATGAACGGGACGACGTTATCGTTGTCACCGCGAGCGGATTTGAACAGCCGCGATCGGAAACCGGACAAGCGATTGATATTGTCGACCGCGAACGGCTCGACCAATTGCAAAGCGCGACCATTGGCGATGCCTTGCAAACCGTACCCGGCGTTACCGTTGCCACGCGCGGCGGGCTTGGCGGTCAGACCAGCGCGTTTTTGCGCGGCGGCAATAGTTCGCAGACGCTGGTGCTCATCGATGGCGTGCGGATCAATGATCTCACCAGCCCCAATGGTGCGTTTGACTTTGGCACGCTGATGACTGGCAATATTGGTCAGGTGGAAGTCCTGCGCGGGCCAAACTCGATCATCTGGGGCAGCCAAGCAATTGGCGGCGTGGTCAA
>JBEEIJ010000053.1:0-19354 GCA_041169905.1 Pseudomonadota bacterium
CCCGATACCGCCTTCAAAATATTCACCGCCGCGCAATGGGCGCAGTTTGAAGCCGACGGCGTCTTTCACGGCGCGCCTGTTGATCTGGCCGATGGCTATATTCATTTGTCGGCGACCGATCAGCTGCAGGGCACGCTCGACAAGCATTTTGCCGGACAAGACGGCCTTGTGATTGCCGAGGTGAACCTGGCCCAGCTGGGTGAGACCATCATCTGGGAAGAATCGCGCGGTGGTGCGCTTTTCCCGCATATTTACGGGCCGTTGCCGATGGGCGCGATTATTGGCCTATTTGATGCAGATCAAAGCATGACCTGATGGCGCGGTGCATACAGGGTTCCTCAATATAGGAGCCTGATATGGACGTTTTTCAAATTCCCGCCGTCGCCTTGTTCATCGGCATGATCGCATCCTTTGCCGTGGTGATGATTTACGCCAGCGTCGGCGAAGCCATCACGCGTTAAAGGCCCATCACATGGATGCGGCGGGCGCGGGCGCTATGGCCTTCGCGGTCACAGCTGCTTTTCGTAGATGCGGTACACCTTGTTGATTTTGCCGTTAATCGCCTCACCCACCGATCGCATCGGGCCATTATCGTCAAGGACCCAGCCGAATTCCCCCCGGCTCGCGCCAAATTGGCTGGTGGACGCATCGCGAATGAGCGAGACCATCATGAACGCCAATTGGCTTGCCATGCGGGTCGACTGCAGCTTTTTCATCACGCCCATCAACGGCACGCGCATCGTGCTGACCTTTGGCGCGCGCAGCCACCACAACAGCTTCGCCCAGTTGAACGGGAACAGGCTGCCGCCGAATTGACCGATTTTTTCGTTGATGTCGGGCCATGTCATCATGAAGGCGACGGGTTCGCCATCGACCTCCGCAATCCGGATCAGGTCGTTAAAGACGATAGGCTTTAACTGCTTTCCGGTATGCGCGACTTCGGCATCGGTGATGGGGACAAAGCCCCAATTCCCGCTCCACGCGTCGTTCAATATGGACAGGATTAACGCCGCTTCCGCATCAAAATTATCCTTGTTCACTTTGCGAATGACGATGCGTTCATTGCGCTCGCCCGACGCGACAATGCGTTCTACCAAGGGCGGAAACGGCACATCAATCGGGATTTGATAGGTATAAAGATCTTTGATGCCGGCATAGCCTGCCGCTTCAATCCACCCGCCATAGGCTGCGTTATGATAGCCCATCAGCACGGTGGACGGATGGTCATGGCCATCAATCAACACGCCGGGCTCTTCCCAGATGGACAGGCTAAGCGGCCCGAGCGAGCGCACCATGTTTTTGCTGCGCAGCCAATCCTCAGCAGTCGAAATCAGCAGTTTTCCGGTGGCTTCATCTTCCGCCTCAAAAAATCCCCAATTGCCGACGCCGGGGCCCATGCCTTGTTCGGGCGGCTGTTTCAGCGCGAGAAAATCCAAATGTGCGGAGATCCGGCCAACAACCTTCCCGTCCTTCTCCGCGAGGAAAAGCTGCGCCTCACCATGTTCGAACCATGGGTTTTTGCCCGGCGTAATGGTCGCCATCACATCGCTTTTCAATGGCGGAACCCAGTTGGGATCATTGGCATAAAGCCGGAACGGCAGGTCAATAAAGGCGCGTTTGTCTGCCTTGGTTACAACCGGCCGAATGATGATGTCTGTCATAATGAATTCCCGAAACGCATTTTTATGTGCCCAAAGCCGCCTTATTCTTCGGTGCGGATAAGCACCGTTTCGCCGATCAGCAAAAACAGCAAAAACGGCCCCCATGCGGCAATCCAGGGCGGATAAGCGCCCAGATTGCCCATCGCCAAGGCAAAGTTATCCGCCACGAAATAGGTAAAGCCAAGCGCCATGCCCAGCACCGCGCGCACGAACAAAGCGCCCGAGCGGGCAAGGCCAAAGGCGGCGACCGCCGCGAGCAAGGGCATTAACAAGGTCGACAAAGGCCCTGCCAGCTTGTGCCACAATATGCCTTCCAGATTATCGGTGCGGCGACCGGCAGCGCGCAGATCATCAATGGCGCGCATCAATGGCAAGAAGGCAAGGCTGTCTCCGTCAACCTTGATGACGTTGAACCGAGCGGGCGTGATGCCTTTGCCGATCACAAGATTGGTCACCTTCTTCTGTTCGGTGGTCGCAACGTCGAATGTCTCCGCATTTTCAAGCAGCCATGCATTGTCCACATAACGGGCATTTGGCGCGGTAATCACCTGACGCAAACCGCCATTGGCGCGCAAATAGACGCGGACATTATCGAGGACGATATTGTCGCCTGATCCCAGCACCCTGCCTGCATTGATAAGGTCGCCGCCTTCGCGGACCCACACATTATTGCGCGGGTCGCTATCGGGCGCGATCGCGCCATATTCGGCATCCTTCCAAACTTTAAGCTTTTGCGTATTCGGCGCGACGACAACGTCGTTAAACACGAACGAAATAAGCGCGACGCCCAAGCTGGCGACAAACATGGGCGCTAGAATTTGATGCGCCGACAATCCCGCCGCCTTCATCGCCACCACTTCGCTGTTCTGGCTGAGCGTCGCGAAGGTGATTAACGTCCCCAACAGCACCGAGAAGGGCAGAAACCGCGCAATAATTTGCGGGGCGCGCATCGTCACATAGCGCAGCACATCGCCCTGATCATTTCCGGGGACCGCCAATATCTTGCCACTTTCACCCAGCAGATCGAGCGTCATCAACACCAGCACAAGCATCATCAACACCGCAAAGCTGCGCACGACAAACAGCCGGGCCATGTACATTGTGATATTGCGCGAGGGGAAGAAATGCATGGGTTATGACCCCTCTTGCGGGACTGGCATGCCAATGGTGGCCAGCCGCGATTTTCGGCCCCAGCGGAACAGTTTCTTGAACCATTTACCGGCCTTTGTCGCGAAGACCTCCAGTGCGCCGATGGGCTGACCACCGGGCACATGCGCGATCACATGATACATCCAGATGATCAGCGCGGCGAACAGCACAAATGGCACCCACAATGCGATAAACGGATCAACAATGCCCATTGCGCCCACGCTTTCGGCATATTCATTTATCTTATGATAGGTCACGACCATCACGATCGATAAAAAGACGCCGAGCGCGGATGTCGACCGCTTTGGCGGTATGGCCAGCGCCAGTGCAAGCAATGGCAGCAGGAGCATCATCGCCACCTCCACAAGGCGGAAATGGAAATTCGACCACGCACTGTCGCGTTCCGACGCGGGCCTTTGCGCATCATTTCCAATCTGCACCAATTCTGTAATCAGATACTCGCGGTCTTTGCCGCCACGCGACCGAAAACTTTCAATCTGCGGCAGCGGGATGGGCACATCATGGCTGGTGAAACTGAGCACGCGCGGTGATTTATAATTGGGCGCGTCATGCACCAGCGTACCTTTTTCCAAGCGCAGCAATATCGTGTCCGGATCGTCGGTACGCAGAAACTGACCCTTTTCAGCCGTAACGGCAATGGACTGTCCATTGTTGCTTTGCGCGTACACAAACATGCCAGACAGGGCGTTGCCATTGTTCCGGCTTTCATCGATGCGCATGGTCAAATTTTTGCCAACATTGTTGAATTCGCCGACCCGAACCTTTGCACCAAAGGCGCCTGAACGCAGTTCGAACCGGAGTTCTTCATAGAGATAGCGTGCGCTGGGCTGAACAAATCCGACAATGGCAAAGTTGACCATAGCCAGCGCGATGGCCAGCAGGAATGGGACGCGCAGCAGCCGAAAATAGCTCATCCCCACCGCGCGGAAAATGTCGAGTTCGGAGGATGTGGCGAGTTTGCGGAACGCCAGCAATATGCCCAGCAACAGCCCGATAGGAATGCCAAGCGACAGATATTCAGGTATCAGATTTGCGAGCATGCGCCAGACCACGCTGACCGGTCCGCCCTCTGCGGCGACGAAGTCAAACAGGGTCAACATCTTGTCCAGCAGCAGCAATGATGCCGCGATTGCGAGCGTCGCCAGCAGCGGCAACATCACAAGCCGGAAGATATATCGGTCGGTGGCAGTAAGAAATTTCAACTTATGGTCGCCCTGTCACCCTAATTTGGCCGCAAACTGACCCGATAGACGCTTACAGGTTCAGGGGCAATATATCGATGGTATCGTTGTGAAGTGATGCCGGATTTGCTGTTCCAGGAGTTTTGAGATGCATAAATATTTGGTTCTTATATCCGCCACAGCATTGGCGCTCGTATCGGGCACCGCTGCCGCAAGCGAAGAAATAAGCAATGATTTGTCGCGCTGCGCCGCGGGCAAGGGCCCCGCTGTGCTGGTGAACGTGCAGGGCGTGAAGGAAGCGAGAGGCAATGTTCGCGTGCAATCTTATGTCGCAACGCCCGGCACTTGGCTGGCCAAAGGCCGCTGGCTGCACCGCATCGAAAGCCGCGCAAGCGCAGGAAATATGAGCTTTTGCATGCCCGTCCCTTCTGAAGGGAAATATGGCATCGCTGTGCGCCATGACCGGAATGGAAATGGTAAAACGGACTTCACGCAGGATGGCGGCGGCTTTTCCAACAACCCCAGCGTGAGCATATTGAATTTGGGCAAGCCGTCGGTCAGCAAGGTTGCATTCGACGTGGGCCCCGGTGTCACGCGGATCACCATCAACCTGAAATATATGTGAAGGTCGTTATTTGGCTTTAGTCGCGCTTCTTTCGAACCCCAATTCCACCGGCAACAGGTCATTGTTGCCGGCGGTGCGAAACTATTGCGCGAAAAATCCTGATATATTCCATTACGAAGTCGAAGAAATTGGCCAGATCGCCAAAGCGCTCGAAATGATTGCCCGCGTGAAGCCAAAGGTGCTCGTCATCAATGGCGGCGATGGCACCGTGCAGTCCGCTTTGACCGAATTGTATCATGGTGGACATTTTGAAGGGTCACCGCCGCCCGTCGCGGTGCTGCCCAATGGTAAGACCAACCTGATTGCCCTCGATTTGGGTGCGGAAGGTGACCCGTTGGAAGCGCTGGCGCGTATCATCGACGTCGCAAAGGGCGATCTTTCCGAACATATCGTTGTCCGCGAACTGATTGCGTTAAGCGATGGCAGCGAAGGCGCGCGTCCGGTTCTGGGCATGTTCTTGGGCGGCGCGGGCCTTGCCGAAACGATCCTATATTGTCGCCACAAAATTTATCCATTGGGATTGCCCAATGGCCTAAGCCATTTTCTGACGTTCGTCGCTGTTATGTTTTCCGCCATTGTCCGGGTGAAGGCAAGTTTCCTCCCGGAACGATCAAAACCCGTCAGCATATCGTTTATCCGCAACGACGAATTGCAGGGCACATTTTCAATTTTGATCGTCACGACGCTGGAAAAGCTTTTGCTTGGCGGACAGGCCGGCAAAACCAAACAGCGTGGCTTGATGAAATTTATGGCCGTCGACCAAACGCCATGGGCGATGCTGAAAATGATCGCGGCATCACTGCGCGGCAAATTGGGGCACACGCCCACAAGCGGTGTCCATTTCCAGCAAGGCGATGTCATCCGCATCGACAGCGAACGCAGCAGCGTCGTGTTGGATGGCGAAGTGTTCGAGGCCTATCGCGGTAGTCCGATCGTGCTTCGGTCAACGCCGCCTGTCCCTTTCCTGAAAATCGCTGCTTAACAAGCGGCAACGGAAACGGTTAAGGCGCACTTATGCTTTCGCTGACCCAGCTTGTGGCCGAAGAATTGGCCATACCCGCGCAACAGGGCGCGAGCGAATTCGCGGCGCATATCGCCGCGCAATATGGCGCGGCAGCGCGCGCTGTTCTGTTCTACGGATCGTGCCTGCGGTCGGAACAGCTAGAGGGCGAGATGCTCGACTTCTACCTCATCGTGTCCGATTACCAATCGGCTTATGGACGCGGTTGGCTCGCCACATGGAACCGCCGCCTGCCGCCCAATGTGTTCCCGTTTCAACATGGTGATCTGGTCGCCAAGGTGGCGATTTTAAGCGAAGCGGACTTTCACCACCTCAACCGCCCGGCCGCATCGGCGGTGTCGGTCTGGGCGCGCTTTTCCCAGCCATCACGCCTCGTTTGGTGCGCGGATGAAGACGCGCGACAGTCTGCGGTGCTAGCGATATCGGGGGCGGCCCCAACCTTGCTGAATGCGGCACTGGCATTTGCGGAGCGCGAAGCTGATGTGCTCGACCTTTGGCAGGCGGGATTCCACATGACCTATGGCGCGGAGCTGCGCGCGGAACGCAAGGACCGGCCATCGTCGGTGATTGCATTCGACCCCGATCGCTACGCGCGCTTTGGGCGGGCGGCATTGCAGCACATAACGATCGCACATGAAATGCGCGGCGACAAAATTCATATCTTGCCCGACCCCGATGGCCACATAATTCAAGAAAAACGCCGTTGGCCGGCGTTACGTCGCCGTGGAAAATGGCTGACCGTTGCACGACTGGCAAAGGCGGCGTTCACTTATGCCGGCGGCATTGATTATCTGGCGTGGAAGATAAATCGTCACGCCGGCACGCACATCAACATACGCCCTTGGCAGCGCAAATGGCCCCTGATCGCGGCGTTGTTTTTGGTGCCCAAGCTTTTGGCCAAAGGCGCCGTGCGTTAAAGCGCATTTTTACGCGGCACGAAAAGCGCCAGCGCGAAAACCCCTGCATAAGCGGCAGGCAGCCAAAGGCTTTTAAGCCCGAACGCGCCGAACATAAGCGCGCCAATCATCGCACCGCTGGCCAGACCCAACCAAAGCAGCAAATAGGGCACCCATTCCAGACGCGCGCCACCGCTGATCAGCGTCGCAAGGCCTTGCCCGATTTTGACAAGTGCACCCGTCATATAGGTTAAGCCGAACGACACCGACCCTTCGCTTTCAAACAGCGTGTTTTCCATCCCCATGCAAAAGGCTGCAAAGCACAAAGCGACGGGCAGCAACCCGGCGTCAGCGACAATAGGTGCGGCGAACAGCAAAAGCGAAATACCGGTCAGGATAATCGCCTGCCGATGATGCGGGCCAAATGTCGTTCGGCGGCCAACCAACGACCCAGCGACAACCCCGCCTACAAAGCTGGCGAGCAACGCCGCAACCAGACCGGTATAAGGCGCGCTTTCAACGATCCCGACGCTAAGGCGCGTCGAGTTACCGCTCATGAACGACAGGAAAAACCCGCCGCTCGCCATAAATCCGATGGCATCCACCATGCCGGCCATTGCCGCAAAGCCAGTCGCCAATAAGCGCGCGTTGCGGTCAAGCCTGTTCATGGGGTGGCGGTCAAATGATCCCGACGGCCTTGCCCGCGCGTTCGAAGCGGCTGAGGATATCGGCAACCTGTTCGCTGCTATGTTCGGCACATAAAGAACAGCGCAGCAATGTCATGCCAGCGGGCGTCGCGGGCGGACGGGCGAGGTTTACATATAGGCCGTTTTCAAGAAGCGCAGCCCACATCATCGCGCCCTTTTCCAAATCGGGCATGACCACCGCGATGATGGCGCTTTGCGCTTCAGGCGTACCGAGTTTGAAACCAAGATCGCGCAGACCCTGATGCAGATTTCTGGAGTTTTCCCACAAATGCGCGCGCTTGTTGCCATTGTGCATCAACTTGCGAATGCTCGCGGCCGAACATGCGACGACCGCTGGCGGCAATGACGCGGTGAACACATAAGGGCGGCAGACAAGCCGCATGATTTCAAATTTGGGATGGTTCGACACACAGAAGCCACCGACAGTTCCGACCGATTTGGAGAATGTGCCGATGACGAAGTCAACATCGTCCAGCACGCCCTGCTCTTCGGCCACGCCGCGGCCATTTTCGCCGATGAAGCCCATCGAATGCGCTTCGTCGACAAGGACCATCGCGCCTGCTTCTTTCGAAACGCGGATCATTTCCTTCAGCGGCGCAACATCGCCCAGCATCGAATAGACACCTTCAAGCACGACAAGCTTGCCCGCATCGGCGGGCAGGCGCTTCAGCCGCTTTTCCAGCGCTTCGACGTCATTATGGCGGAAGGCCACAATTTCGGCATCGCCCATTTTGCAGCCGTCATAGATCGACGCATGGCTGTCGATATCCAGAATGATATAATCGCCCTTGCCCGCAATCGTGCTGATGATGCCAAGGTTCGCCTGATAGCCCGTGGAAAAGACCATCGCATGGTCCATTCCGTAAAATTCCTTCAACGCGTCTTCGCATTCCTTATGGCCCTGAAATGTACCGTTCAAAACGCGGCTGCCGGTCGTGCCCGCGCCAAATTCGTCCAAAGCCTGTTTGCCCGCGGCGATGACGTCATCGTCAAAGGTCATGCCCATATAATTATAGGTGCCAAGCAAAATGGTTTCCTTGCCATTCACGACGGCAACGGTCGGCGATTTCACCTCTTCCATCACAAGGCTGAACGGGTCTTTTACGCCCGTGGCCAGCAAGCCTTCACGTTGCGCAATCAGGGCATCAAATTTGGAGAATAAGTCAGTCATGCACGTCTTCCGTTAAAATCAGGCGTCCGTTTGGATCAGGCCGCGGCCAGCTTGGTCACAGCGTCGACCAGATGGCCGACATTTTCGATTTCCGCCTGTAAATTCATGCTGATGATGATGTCAAAGCTGTCTTCGACTTCAGCGACAAAATCCATGACGGTCAGGCTGTCCCATTCCAAATCACCTGCAAAAGTGGTGGTTTCCACAACCTCGACACCTTTTTTGTTAAATGGTTCAATCAGGCCCTTTAGGCGATCAAACATTTCACTGCGGTCAGTCATACGTAAATCCTCAAATTATGTGACGGGCAATGCGCCATATGGGCGCGCTATGGCAAGCGAATAAGGCAGTATGAGGGCAAAGCCATGCGCCTACATCCACCCTTGCGCGCGATACCAGCTTACGGTGTCTTTCAACCCCTTGGGCGTTGCGATTTCCGGCGTCCAAAGCTGGGGCGCTGGCGCAGCATCGCGATTGATGGTCCAGTCGGGATGCGCCAGATAATTGGCGCGGTCGGGCGTCAGTTTGGCCTTTGCACCGCGTATGGCACGATCGGCCCATCCCGCAAATTTCAACAAAAATGCAGGCGCGTGCACCGTCGTGACCTTGCGCCCGACCGCAGCGCCGATCGCCTTGGCAAAGCCGGCGTGGCTCCACCCGCCCTGTGTTCCGTCATCTGCCTCAAACACGCATTTCGACACATCATCCGCCGACAGCAATGTCACCAGCAAGCGGGCGAGGTCATCGACATGAATGACGGACACCCTTCCGCGCGGCGGCAACAATGCCCACCCCTTGGCGGCGATGCGGAACATATCGAACATTTCGGTGTCGCCGGGGCCGTACACACCGGGCGGGCGAATGACGGTCCAGTCGAGCGATGATGTCCGCACAAGCGCCTCTGCGGTGGCCTTGCTCGCGCCGTACATCGAAAGCTCCGGATGGCGCGCAGCAAGCGAGGAGACGCAGACAAAACGTTTGATGGCAGCCGATTTGGCAGCGGCGAGGATATGGGCTGTGCCTGTGACATTCCCGCTTTCGAACCCAGCCGCGTCGGGCGCATTAACGACGCCAGCGACATGCAAAACGGCATCGGCGCCTTTGCACAATTCGCCCAGGCTTGCGGTATCATTTAGGCTGCCATGCACCCAAGTAACGCCCGCTTTTTTGTGCTGGTCCCGCCGCGTCAGCGCGCGGACATGCCATCCAGCAGCAATCAACCGATCCAGCGTGATCCGTCCGACAAAACCCGTCGCTCCGGTTAGCGCGACTGTTTTCACAAAAGGACCAACTGATCGCGGTGGACAAGGACGGAGCGGGGCACGGTGCCCAAGATATCCGCCAACTCACTTGAACGATGCCCGCAAATGCGAGCGGCATCGACGGCGTCGTATTCCGACAGGCCGCGCGCGACTGCAACGCCGTCATCATCGCTGATGTCGATGACGTCGCCGCGTTTAAACTCACCCTCCACCGACAAGGCGCCTGCGGGCAACAAGCTACTACCCGATATGAGCGCTTGGATGGCGCCAGCATCGATGCGGATGCGGCCCTTGACGGTCAGCCGTCCGCCCAACCAGCTTTTGCGTGCAGAACCACCGTCGCGCGGTGCAAAAAAGGTTGAAGGCCCGCCCGCTTCAAGCGCAGCAAGGGGATGATCGCGAAGGCCAGAGGCGATGACCAGCCCAATGCCAGCGCGCGTCGCAATATCGGCGGCATCCAGCTTGGACGCCATACCGCCCGACCCCATGCCAGAGGATGAACCCTCCGCCACCATCACGCGCACATGGCCGTCAATTTTTTCGATTGTTGGCAACAACGTCGCACCGGGCAAATGTGGCGCGCGGTCGAAAAGGCCGTCGACATCCGACAGCAAAATCACCCCACTGGCGCCAGCCGCCTGCGCAACGCGCGCGGCCAGCCGGTCATTGTCGCCAAAGCGGATTTCTTCGGTGGCGACGCTGTCATTTTCATTGATGACGGGAACGGCGCCTGCACCCAAAAGGCGATCCAGCGTCGCCGCAATATTCAAATAGCGGCGGCGATCCTCCAGATCATCAAGCGTCACAAGCATTTGCGCCGCAGCAAGCGACTGGGCGTCGAGCAGCTCTGCCCAGATGCCCGACAGCACAATTTGCCCGACGGATGCCGCGGCCTGCGCATCGGCGAGGCTGCTGCGGCCGCCTTTTTCAAAACCCAGACGGCGCGCACCCAATGCAATCGCGCCGGAGGTGACGATAACGATCCGCTGTCCTGCCTTGTACCGCGCGCTGATATCCGCAACGAGCGTTTCCAACCATTGCCGCCGCACACTCCCGTCAGGCTGCACCAGCAGCGACGATCCGACCTTGACCACCAACAGCGGGCAAGATGTCGGCAAGAATGCTGCGTTTAGATCGGCGACCATGTCCCGTCCTCGGCTATGCCATCGGCCTTTGCGCCTTCAATCCCGCTTTTGGCGGGCAAAGCTTCCAAGATCCGGTCGAGCACAAGATCAACGCCCTGCCCCGTTGCACCGGAAATGGATATCACGTCCAACGCGCCGGCTGCCTGCAATTGCTCGGCAATGTCGGCCATCAATTCGGGATCAAGCAAGTCGCCCTTGTTGAGCGCCACAATCTGCGGCTTTTCATCCAACGCCGCGCCATATTCGCTCAATTCGTCACACACGATATGCCACGCGGCGATGGGATCATCCTGCGTCGCGTCAATCAAATGAATGAGGATGCGGCAACGTTCGATGTGGCCCAAAAAGCGGTCGCCAATGCCAACGCCTTCGGCTGCGCCAGCGATAAGCCCTGGAATATCCGCCAGAACGAACTCGCGCGATTTATGGTCGACGACGCCCAATTGCGGGCGTGTCGTTGTGAACGGATAATCGCCAACCTTTGCCTTGGTATTCGACACCTGATTGATGAAGGTCGATTTGCCCGCATTGGGCATGCCGACAAGTCCGGCGTCCGCCAGCAATTTCAGGCGCAGCCAGACATACATTTCTTCGCCGGGCCAACCGGGGCCATGCTGACGCGGGGCGCGGTTGGTTGAGCTTTTATACGATGCGTTACCGCGACCGCCATCGCCGCCGCGCAGGAACACAACGCGTTGGCCCACTTCGGTCAAATCGAGCAAAAGCGAACGTTCTTCGTCATCAGCCAGCACCTGCGTTCCCACAGGCACCTGAATGACCAAGTCATCGCCATAGGCACCGTGGCGATCACGGCCCATGCCCTGAATACCGCGCATGGCTTTGAAATGCTGCGCATAACGAAAATCGATAAGCGTGTTCAGTCCAGCGACCGCTTCAAAGATGATATCGCCACCCTTGCCGCCATTGCCGCCGTCTGGGCCGCCATATTGCACATATTTTTCACGACGAAAGCTGACCGCCCCCGGGCCACCGGCGCCGGAACGGATGAAGATTTTTGCTTGGTCGAGAAAATGCATGTGTTGGCCTTAGACTATCAAAACGATTTCGTCATCCTGAACTCAATGCACCGATGGTGAGTGCGTTCTAGGACAACAGGCTAACGCCGCATGTTATGCTGAAACAGGTTCAGCATGACGAAACTACGTTACGAAAAATCAGCGCACGTGCCGCGCTTGCCTGCCAGCCGAAGCTTTAGCGAAGGTTGGTGGAGCCTAGGGGAGTCGAACCCCTGACCTCTACACTGCCAGTGTAGCGCTCTACCAGCTGAGCTAAGGCCCCATCTGGCCGCCCTTGGGGCAGCCTTGGTGAGGAGCGCCACTAGCGGGCGCTCCTATATATTTCAAGTCCGAAGATTAGATGTCGTCTGGCTCGTCTTCGGTGCCAGCAACGCCGAGATCTTCGTCACCGCCAAGATCGACATCATTGTCGGGCGATACGTCACCGTCAACGGCATCGACATCAATGTCGAGATCGTCATCGGCCAGATCCGAATCGTCTTTCTTCTTTTCGGCTTCTTCAAACGGCAATGGCTGCTTCGACTTCAAAACTGGCTCAGGTGTCCACTGGTTGCCGCATTCAATGCATTCAACCGGCTCGTCCTTGGTCAGATCGTAAAAACGAACACCACATTTCGGGCAAGTGCGCTTGGTTCCCCATTCAGCCTTGATCATGGCGGGCTCAAATCCTTTTTAAACTGGCTTGGAAGGGCGATGCACATCTGTGAATCACCGTCAATTGGCGCGGCCTTTGCCACAGCGACGCGCCGCTGTCAAAAATTACTGTGGTCGTTGACTTGGCCACGCATCATCCGCAAAGCGCAAAACGTCATGCATAGCGTTCAACCCCGCCCCGCCAGTTTCCGTTCGCAAGGCCCGCTTCGCGGCACAGTGAAGGTACCCGGAGACAAATCCATCTCGCACCGGTCGCTGATGCTCAGCGCATTGGCCGTTGGCGAAAGCCGGATTTCCGGTCTGCTCGAGGGCGAAGACGTGCTGTCGACCGCCGCCGCGATGCGCGCGATGGGCGCACATATCGAACGCACCGGCGAAGGATGCTGGACCGTCCACGGCGTTGGCGTTGGCGGCCTGATGCAGCCCGCAAGCGCGCTCGACATGGGCAATAGCGGAACGTCGACACGCTTGTTGATGGGTCTGGTTGCGAGCCACCGGCTCACCGCCACATTCATTGGCGATGCGTCCTTATCGAAACGCCCGATGGGCCGCGTTATCGATCCGCTGAGCCAAATGGGCGCGGAATTCACCGCAAGCCCCGGTGGCACATTGCCGCTGATGGTGCGCGGCTTGGTGCCTGCGGTGCCGATCCGCTATCATCTGCCGGTCGCCTCTGCACAGGTGAAAAGTGCCGTGTTGCTGGCTGGCCTGAATACACCCGGCATCACCGAAGTGATTGAACCCGTCCCCACGCGTGACCATAGCGAACGGATGCTGCGCGGCTTTGGCGCGGATCTGACGGTTGAAGTCGATGCCGACGGCGTGCGCCATATCCGGCTACGCGGCGAAGCAGAACTGAAGCCCCAGACAATCGACGTGCCCGGCGACCCTTCATCGGCTGCCTTCCCTATTGTCGCGGCGCTCATTACCCCCGGCAGCGAAGTGACCGTAACCCATGTCGGCATGAACCCGACCCGCACCGGCATTTTCAAGATGTTAGAAGCGATGGGCGCTGACCTGACGTACGCCAACGAACGCGAAGTTGGCGGCGAGCCTGTGGCGGATATTACCGCGCGCCATTCGGCCTTGCGCGGCATAGAAGTGCCACCCGAAGTTGCACCAAGCATGATCGACGAATTTCCCGTATTCTTCGTCGCCGCGTGCATGGCGCAAGGACAGACCATCACCAGCGGCCTTGACGAATTGCGCGTAAAAGAATCCGACCGGTTGGCATTGATGGCGACGGGCCTGAAAGCCATTGGCGCGCAGGTTGAGGAACGCGAAGACGGTCTTGTCATTCAAGGCACAGGCGGCGAACCGCTCGAGGGCGGGGCAACGATCAACAGCGCGCTCGATCACCGCATCGCCATGAGCTTCGCGGTCGCAGGGCAGCATTGCTACCATGCCGTGACAGTCGATGATGTTTCGCCCATCGCCACGAGCTTTCCAACGTTCGAGGCGATGATGCACAATCTTCAGGTTGCGCAATGATTATCGCCGTCGACGGGCCAACTGCTTCGGGCAAGGGCACGTTGGCAAAGGCATTGGCCGCGCATTTCGGCCTGCCGTTTCTGGACACGGGCCTGCTGTACCGCGCCGTCGGTCGGCAGGTGCAATTACACAATGGCAACCCCGACGATCCAGCGGACGCCTTGGCCGGATGTGATTTTCCCGACAGCATTCTGGGTGACGCCGCTTTGCGGACCGAAGAGGTCGGCGGTTGGGCCAGCCGCGTGTCGCTCCACCCGCAGGTGCGCGCTGCGTTGAACAAGCGTCAGGTCGATTTTGCCAACCAACCCGGCGGTGCGTTGTTGGACGGGCGGGACATCGGCACAGTGATCGCGCCGCATGCCGATGTGAAGCTGTTTGTAACCGCGCCTGCAGAGGTGCGGGCGCAGCGGCGTTATGACGAAATGCAGCGGCACGGAATTGAGGTGCGCTTTGCCGATATTCTTGCCGATATTCATGCCCGCGACGCACGCGACATGGGGCGGGCCGATGCCCCGTTAAAACCCGCGCAAGACGCGCTATTGCTTGATACCGGCGATTTGACTATAGGCGGCGCCGTTCAAGCTGCGATTGCGCTGGTGGAGGGTAAACTCCGGCAGAGTTGAGTGGCCGGAGTGTTTGGTTTCCATGCACGCGTCATGCTGAACTCGTTTCAGCATCTTACTTTGGCACATGCCTGTAAACAGTAAGACCCTGAAACAAGTTCAGGGCGACAATGGTTTGGAATACAACAATCTGTATTTGAACGCTTTATTGCTATTCGGGCAATAGGGCATTTCTGGTCAAAGACCGTCGGAACCAACCGGCTGGCCGGACAAAAAGTACGTAAGGAAACTCTAACCTATGGCAACTTCGCCAAACCCGACCCGCGACGATTTCGCGGCACTTCTCGACGAATCACTTGGTGGCGCAGACGGTGGCTTTGAAGGCCGCGTCGTAAAGGGCACCGTAACCGCAATCGATAATGACCATGCTGTCATCGATGTGGGTCTCAAATCCGAAGGCCGTGTGGCGCTGCGTGAATTCGCTATGCCCGGCCAAAAAGCCGACCTGAAGGTTGGCGACGAAGTTGAAGTCTTCGTTGACCGCGTAGAAAATATGAACGGCGAAGCCATGCTCAGCCGTGACCGTGCCCGCCGCGAAGCTGCGTGGGACGTTCTTGAAGGCGAATTCGAAGCGGGCAACCGCGTCGATGGCGTTATCTTCGGCCGCGTAAAGGGTGGTTTCACCGTTGACCTCGGCGGCGCAGTGGCATTCTTGCCCGGCAGCCAAGTCGACGTTCGCCCCGTGCGCGACGTAGCGCCTTTGATGGACATCGCGCAGCCATTCGTCATCCTGAAAATGGACCGCAAGCGTGGCAACATCGTTGTTTCGCGTCGCGCCATTTTGGAAGAGACACGCGCAGAACAGCGCACTGGCCTCATCCAGAACCTTGCTGAAGGTCAGATCATCGACGGCGTTGTCAAGAACATCACCGATTATGGTGCGTTCGTTGACTTGGGCGGCATCGATGGCCTGCTGCACGTCACCGACATCAGCTACAAGCGTATCAACCACCCAAGCGAAATCATCAACATTGGTGACACCGTTAAGGTTCAGATCGTTCGTATCAACAAGGACACACAGCGCATCAGCCTTGGCATGAAGCAGCTGGAAAGCGATCCTTGGGATGCAGCGGTTGCAAAATATCCAGTGGGCACAAAGCTCAAGGGCGCAGTCACGAACATCACCGAATATGGTGCGTTCATCGAACTCGAAGCCGGTATCGAAGGCTTGGTCCACGTTTCGGAAATGTCCTGGACAAAGAAGAACGTGCACCCTGGCAAGATCGTTTCGACAAGCCAAGAAGTCGACGTTGTTGTTCTCGACATCGACATGGAAAAGCGCCGCATTTCGCTTGGTCTCAAGCAAGCGCACGACAATCCATGGGCATCGTTTGCTGACAAGTTCCCAGTTGGTTCGACCGTTGAAGGCGAAGTCAAGAATGCGACCGAATTCGGTCTGTTCATCGGTCTCGACGGCGACGTTGACGGCATGGTCCACATGTCCGACATCGCATGGGGCATCACCGGCGAAGAAGCATTGCATCTTCACCGCAAGGGCGAAACCGTCAAGGCAATCGTCCTCGACATCGACGCCGAGAAAGAGCGCATTTCGCTTGGCATCAAGCAGCTTGAAAAGGGTGCCCCATCGGCAGCCGGCGCTGCTTCGGCAAGCGGCCTGAAGAAGGGTGCGACCACCACTGTTACTGTTCTTGAAGTACGCGATGGCGGACTTGAAGTGCAGGCCGGTGAAGATGGCGCAACTGGCTTCATCAAGCGTGCCGACCTTGGCCGTGACCGTGACGAGCAACGTCCAGACCGTTTCCAGGTTGGTCAGAAGTTCGACGCAATGATCACTGGCTTCGACCGTTCGAAGAAGCCAAACTTCTCCGTCAAGGCGCTTCAACTCGCTGAAGAGAAGCAAGCTGTTGAGCAATATGGTTCGTCGGATTCCGGCGCATCGCTTGGCGACATCTTGGGTGAAGCACTTAAGGGCGCGAAGAAATAAGCTTCGGCTAACGCAGTTCTCCGATTGATCGGAACAAAAACCCGCCCTTTTCAAGAAGGGCGGGTTTTTTTATGATCTCGACAAACAACATCGGTAACACCGTTGTAATATCGGTAATTTTCTGGCACTTTGGCACCATTACGACCGTCAGTCGCTTGAAAAGCTGCCTTGCAACTTCATCTGGCCCGATGTGAAGGACATAAAATGATCCGTTCAGAATTGATCAAAAAGCTGGAAGCTGAAAACCCCGAGTTAAAAACGGAAGAAGTCGAAAAGATTTTGGATCTGTTTTTCGACCAGATCATCCAACGTCTTGCCGACGGTGGACGCGTCGAGCTGCGCGGCTTTGGCGCCTTTTCTACCCGCGACCGCAGCCCGCGTAAGGGCCGCAACCCGCGCACCGGCGCGGCGGTTGACGTTCCTTCCAAGCGCGTACCTTATTTCAAACCCGGCAAGGAAGTGCGGGAACGGCTTAACAAATAAGTCTGGGCTGCAAAGCCTCTTGACCATGCGGACGTAATGCTGTCTGCGCAATGTCATGCGGATGTGGCGGAATGGTAGACGCTACAGACTTAAAATCTGTTGTCCTTTTGGGCGTGCGGGTTCGAGTCCCGCCATCCGCACCATCTTTTTTCTCGGCGCGCAGCGTGCGCGCCCCAGAAATCTCCACTCGGCATAATCTAAACTCAATTGCGCGGCGCTTGCCTGCGATAACTCAGCGCCTCTGCGATATGGATGCGGCCAACATCGCTCGACCCTGCAAGATCGGCAATCGTGCGGGCAACCCGCAAGATGCGCGTATAGCCGCGCGCGGATAACCGCATCGCTTCTGCCGCTTGCGCCAGCAATTTCTGGCCAGCGGCGTCGGGGCTGGCAAAGGCCGCCAGCGCATCACCGTCCAAATCCGCATTGGTGCGCAGGCCAGTCCCCGCCAGACGCGCGCTTTGCAGTTGGCGCGCGGCATCGACACGCAGAGCAACCTCCGCCGATCCTTCGCCGGGCGGCGGCAGAACAAGGTCCGCGGCGCTCACCGCCTGCACCTCCACATGCAGATCAATGCGATCCAGCAACGGTCCCGATATCTTTGCCTGATAATCGGCGGCGCAACGCGGCGCGCGGCTGCAGGCCAAAGCGGCATCACCCAAATGCCCGCAGCGGCACGGGTTCATGGCCGCAACCAACTGCACATTGGCGGGAAATGTCACATGGCTGTTCGCGCGCGCAATGCTGACCTCGCGTGTTTCCAGCGGTTGCCGCAGACTATCGAGCACAGCACGCTGAAATTCGGGCAGCTCATCGAGAAACAATACGCCCAGATGCGCAAGGCTCACTTCGCCGGGCCGAATGCGCAGGCCGCCACCGACCAACGCCGGCATGGATGCGCTGTGATGCGGCGCTCTGAATGGCCGTGTGCGCATCAACCGCCCGCCCTCCAACGTTCCCGCCACCGATGCAATCATCGACACTTCTAACGCTTCTGCGGGCGTCAGCTCGGGCAATATGCCGGGCATGCACGAGGCCAAAAGCGACTTGCCCGCACCCGGCGGACCCACCATGCACAGATTGTGGCCACCCGCAGCCGCAATCTCAAGCGCGCGCTTGGCCGTTTCCTGCCCCTTCACCATTTTCATGTCAGGACCGCCTTTGCGCGCTTCGGCGATGCCCGGTTCGGGGGTGCGCAGCAGCGTCTGCCCCTTCAAATGATTCAGCAGCCCAAGCAAATCCGGCGCAGCGATCACTTCAATCTCACCCGCCCACGCTGCTTCGGACCCCTGCACCGCCGGACATATCAACCCCATGCCGCGTGATGATGCGTGTAAAGCTGCGAGGAGCACCCCGGGTGACGCTGCAACGCGGCCATCCAGCCCAAGCTCCCCCACCACGACATATTGGGCCATCGTCTCTGCATCGACCAACCCCATCGCAGCCAATAAGGCCAACGCGATGGGCAGGTCATAATGCGACCCTTCCTTGGGCAAGTCCGCAGGCGACAGGTTGATCGTGATCCGTTTGGGAGGCAGCGCAAGTCCAAGCGCGGAAATCGCGGCGCGCACACGCTCGCGGCTTTCGGCCACGGCCTTGTCCGGCAGCCCCACGACCGCGAAACTCACGACGCCGGGTGCTATCTGACATTGCACCTCTACACTGCGTGCTTCGAGCCCGAGATAGGCAACCGTCGAGACTATCGACACCATATTGTTACCCCGCATGGCTCAATTATGGACCCCCGCCGCACTGGGATGAAGCTGCAGCGGAGGTCCGGTCGACCGGTCCAGTGGTCGACCCATATTCGATGCGCGAAAAATCCCGCTCAGGGCAACCGCTGCCGTTTCGTATACGAAGCGTTGGTATATCAAATCTGCGCCGAAACCATGTTAGTCCGGTGCGGTTACACCGCGCGAAGGTCATGGGTGGATTGATCGATACCAACCAATTGTTATGCTTTTCACATTATCGCGAGTCGGCCGCCTTCTCTGCACTGCCCGTCAGTGCGCAACTGGAGCACCTATATGAACGCAATGACCACACCACGCTGGCTGACTTGGGTCAGCATCCTCTTCCTGCTCTGGAACCTCATGGGCGTCGGCGCCTTTGTCAGCCAATGGACGATGACAGCCGCCGACATCGCCGCACTACCGCAGACCCAGCGTGATTTATGGGTGTCGATGCCGGGTTGGGCTTGGGCGGCTTATGCCATCGGCGTTGGCGTCGGAACGCTTGGCGCCATCGGCCTGATCCTGCGCAAATATTGGGCATCGCTTGCC
>JBEEIJ010000054.1:0-2748 GCA_041169905.1 Pseudomonadota bacterium
TTCGAACGCCGCTTTCGCGATATGGAAGATTCCGCTGGCGCGGGGTTCAAAGCGCTATCACTCGATGAAAAAGAAGATCTTTGGCAACAGGCGAAGGCCAAGGAAGCGAAATAATCAGGCCTCTATTTGGGCGAATTGCTTATCGAACTGACCCCATAATTGGCGGCTAAGCGAGGCTTCGACGGTTACGAGGTCCTCATCGACAATCTGGCTGTTAATTGCTCCCCGCGCGTGAAGCCATGCGAGCGCAGCGCCATCGCTGGCCTTCAATCGAACCGCCCGCACGAGATTGCCCTTGGCAATCAGCGCGGACAGATGCGCCTTAAAGGCATCAACGCCCTCCCCCGTCTGCGCGGAGATCATCAGCACATCATCATTTCGCTGAACAAGCGCCGACATATCCTCACGCTTTTCAGCATCGAGCAGGTCAATCTTGTTCCAAACCTCCAACATGCGCGGTTGGTTTGCGGCATCTTCATCGTCCAAAACGCCCAAATCGCGTAGGATTTGGAGGACGTCATCACGCTGCGCATCGGTTTCGCTGTGCGAAATATCGCGCACATGCACAATGATATCCGCGGAGATCACTTCTTCGAGCGTGGCGCGAAACGCCGCGACCAATTGGGTTGGCAGGTCGGATACAAACCCCACCGTGTCCGACAAAATTGCCTTTTCCACCCCCGGCAAGGAAATTTCGCGCATAGTGGGGTCGAGCGTCGCAAAAAGCATATCTTCTGCCAACACCGTCGCGCGGGTCAGGCTGTTGAACAAGGTCGATTTGCCGGCGTTGGTATAGCCAACCAAAGCGATCACTGGCCAAGGCGCCCGTTTGCGGCGCGCACGGTGCAGCGAACGCGTCCGTTTTACTTCCTCCAACTCGCGGCGCAAACGGGCCATCCGGTCGCGGATCATCCGGCGGTCAGCTTCAATCTGCGTTTCGCCCGGGCCGCCCAAGAAGCCGAAGCCACCACGCTGCCGTTCCAAGTGGGTCCAGCTGCGGACCAAGCGACCGGCTTGGTAATCCAAATGCGCCAGCTCAACCTGCAACCGTCCTTCGGCCGTTGCCGCACGCTCGCCAAAAATTTCCAAAATGAGCCCCGTACGGTCAATCGTTTTCAATCCCGTCCGCTCTTCCAGATTGCGCTGCTGAATGGCGGTCAAAGACGCATCGACGATCAACAGGTCGATTTCCAAGTCCTTGCCTATCTGGGCGATTTCCTCCACCTGCCCGCCACCAAGCAGCGTAACAGCGCGCGGCGAACGCACGCGAAAATGCTTTTTCTGGACGACATTCAGGCCAATGGCCAAGGCAAGACCCTCGGCCTCGGCAAGCCGCGCCTCTGGGCCTACCGAAGCCCGTCCGGGCAATTCGGGGTAAATGACCAATGCACGCGCACCGCGCGCAAATTCGTCGGTTTCGCTCCGTTCAAAAACGCTCAAATATCATCCTCGTCCACGCCCTGATTATATTCGGCGAGATTTACGGGATGTTCGGGCTGAATGGTCGATATGGCATGCTTATACACCAGTTGCGTCGTGCCATCGCGCTCCAGCAGAACCGAAAACAGGTCATAGGCCGCAATACCACCCTGAAGCATCACACCATTGACGAGGAACGTCGTGACAGGCTCCTTCTTGTCGCACATGGCATGCAAAAATACATCCTGCAGCATGCCTGCACGGTGGCTGGTACGACTCATCATATCATCAAACACCGACCGATCGGGCGAGACAGATGGCATAATCGTGGAAATGCTGTGCTTATAGACCAGCTGGGACATGCCATCGCGGCGCAACAGCACGGAGAAGTTGTCAAACCAGGTGACGACGCCTTGAAGCTTCACGCCTTTGACCAAAAACATGGTCACCGGTGTTTTTGATTTCCTGAGCGAGTTCAGAAACAGATCTTGCAGTCCGTTATTCTTTTCAGTCATTATTATTATCCGATTATATTTTTGTTGTGCTCGGCTTAACGGGAGACCCTAAAAGGGTATGAGCAGAGGCAAAAGCCCCTATACACGAGGACTGCAGACGGCGCAATTGGGCTCATGCGTCGTTATCTTCCCCCTCCTCTAGGCCGTTTTTTCGCACGGAAATGCCAAGTAGCTTGAGCTTGCGATGCAGTGCAGAACGCTCCATCCCGACAAAGGCCGCCGTTTTCGAAATATTGCCTGAAAAGCGCTTGATCTGAACGCGCAGATATTCGCGTTCAAACGCTTCGCGCGCCTCACGCAAGGGTGCGCCCATCAGCGACGTGACGTTATGCTCGGTGCCTTCATAGCTATTGATGACTTCCGAGGGTAGCATGTCCGCGTCAATCCTGTGGACCCGGTTTGCGGGTGCCAATATGATCGTCCGCTCAATGATATTGCGCAACTGGCGGACATTTCCCGGCCACTCACACGCCTGAAGCGCGGCCATGGCGTCATCGGAAAAATAGGGCGGTTGGATACGATGTTCCGAAGCAAAGCGCGCCGCATAATGATTGGCGAGATCCGGAATATCCTCCCGACGGCCCGACAATGGGGGGATTTCAACGGGCACAACATTTAGGCGATAGAAGAGATCTTCGCGAAACCGCCCCTCCGCAATCTCAATCGCCAAATCACAGGCGGTGGCTGAGACAAAGCGCACATCGACCCTAATCTGCCGGTCGCCCCCTACCCGCACAAAGCTTTGGTCGGTTAAAACACGCAAAATCTTACCCTGCGTGGTCCAGGGCATGTCCGCGACCTCGTCGAGAAACAA
>JBEEIJ010000055.1:0-15376 GCA_041169905.1 Pseudomonadota bacterium
CCGTTATGTTCTTGCTCAACCTGAACCTTCATCAGTTCACGCAGCTTGTCGATGCCTTCAAGGCCGAACATCTTTGCAAGATTGTCATCCGCTTTCGCTTCAACTGGCTTGCGGACTTCGGTGACGACGATGTCAAACGTCGCGGCTTTGCCCTTTAGGTTTTCGGCATTGTAATCTTCGGGGAAGGTTACGTTCAGAACCTTCTCGTCATTGGCTTTGACACCAACGAGCTGGTCTTCGAAACCGGGGATCAACTGACCTGAGCCAAGCTCAACCGCCATGCCTTCGCCCTTGCCGCCCTCGAATGGAACGCCGTCAACCTTGCCTTCAAAGTCGATAACGACGCTGTCGCCCATCTTTGCGGCATATTTCTTGTCAGCCGCTTCAAAGCTCTTTTGACCTTCAGCAAGCTTCAGGATCGATTCGTCTACCTGTGCGTCGCTGACTTCAACCGTCAGGCGCTCCAGCGTAATGCCATCGATCGACGGAGCGGTAATGGCGGGCAGGACTTCGAGATGGAAATCAACAACCGCGTCTTTGCCGGGTTCGTACCCATTATCTAGATGCACGTGCGGCTGAGTCGCAGGGCGCAGCTTGTGGTCGGAAATCGCCTTTTGGACGCCTTCTTGGATCGAACTGTTCAGCGCGTCCTGAAGCAGCGAATCCTTATGCATTTTCTTGACCAGATTGGCGGGAACCTTACCAGGACGGAAACCGGGCATCCGCACCTGAGGCGCGATTTTCTTTACCTCGGCATCGATGCGTGATTCGACGTCTTTCGCGGTAATCGTCATACGATATGCGCGCTTCAGGCCTTCATTCTGTGTCTCGACGGTTTGCATAATATCTTCTCTATCTGCAGGCAAAGCGGCTGGCCTCACCTTAAACGTTAAATGGCTTTCGGGCTCAACGACAGCCGGGAACTTCCCTATTTCGTGGTGCGGGCGAAGGGACTCGAACCCCCACACCTTGCGATGCCAGAACCTAAATCTGGTGCGTCTACCAATTCCGCCACGCCCGCTTACGAAAAGCTGCCGTTTCACAAACGACGGGAGCCTCTAACGGGAAAGCCCCGCTAGGGCAAGGGCAGATGCGGCAAAACCGCCGCTGCGCCCGTATCGTCTGTTAACCAAGCGCCTTTTTCAGCAAGTCGTTGATGATTTGCGGATTGGCCTTGCCCTGCATCGCCTTCATCGTTTGGCCCACGAAGAAGCCAAACAATTTATCTTTGCCCGAGCGGTATTCGGTGACCTTATCTTCATTGGCGGCCATGATCTTGGCAATCTCTGCTTCAATCGCGCCCGTGTCATTGGTCTGCTTCAGGCCTTTTTCTTCGACAATCGCAGATGCACCCTGCCCCGTCTCAAGCATGATTTCAAAGACCTGCTTGGCGATGCTGCCGCTGATCGTGCCATCGGCGACAAGGCCCAAAAGCTCGGCCGCTTGCTTCGGATTAACCGGGCTTTCGTCCAAGGTCTTACCCAGCTTGTTCAGCGCACCGAACAATTCGGACATCAGCCAGTTGGACGCCTGCTTGGCATCGACGCCTTCGGCCAACAAATCTTCGAACCAAAACGCCGTTTCGGCTTCTGCCGTCAGAACAGCGGCGTTGTATGCGGTAAGGCCCAATGCTTCATAACGCGCACGTTTTGCGTCGGGAAGCTCGGGCAAGGACGCACGGCATTCCTCCAGAAACGCGTCGTCGAGTTCGACCGGCAACAAATCGGGATCGGGGAAATAACGATAATCATGCGCGTCTTCTTTCGACCGCATCGAGCGCGTTTCCATCTTGTTCGGGTCGAACAAGCGGGTTTCCTGAACCACCGCGCCGCCGCTTTCGATCAGATCCACCTGACGCTGCGCTTCATACTCAATCGCCTGCATCATGAAGCGGATGGAGTTGACGTTCTTGGTCTCTGTGCGCGTACCCAGTTCACCACCGGGCTTGCGGACAGACACGTTGACGTCAGCGCGCATGGAACCTTGTTCCATATTACCGTCGCACGATCCAACATAGCGCAGGATGGAGCGGAGTTTCTTGAGATACGCTCCAGCCTCTTGTGGGCTGCTAATGTCAGGACGCGACACGATTTCCATCAACGCAACGCCAGAGCGGTTCAAATCGACAAAAGACATCGTTGGATGCTGGTCATGCATCAACTTGCCTGCGTCTTGCTCGACGTGGATGCGCTCGATACCAATTTTCTTGGTCGGGCTATCGGGGTCTTTTTCGTTCAGCGTGACTTCAATCTCGCCCTCACCCACGATGGGGTGATACAATTGCGAAATCTGGTAGCCTTGCGGCAAATCGGCGTAGAAATAATTCTTGCGGTCAAAGCGCGACCAGCGGTTGATCTGCGCATTGATCGCCATGCCAGTGCGTACAGCCTGACGTAGGCATTCACGGTTTGGCACGGGCAGCATGCCGGGCATCGCTGCATCGACAAGGCTCACATGGCTGTTCGGTTCGGCGCCAAAGCCGGTCGATGAGCCCGAAAAGAGTTTGGACTCGCTCGTGATTTGCGCATGGACTTCAAGGCCAATTACGACCTCCCACTCACCGGTGTTACCCTGGATGCGGTATTCGCTCATATTACCACCACTCTCCGGCTTCCGCCGTAAATCCTGAACGCTGCTCAATCGCGAGGCCGGCGTTAAGCACAGCCTGTTCGTCAAGCGCCTTGCCGATAATCTGCAGCCCCAAAGGCAGGCCTTGCTTGTCGAGGCCGCCCGGAACCGACATCGCAGGCAACCCAGCCAATGAGGCTGGCACCGCAAACACGTCGTTCAAATACATCGACAATGGGTCGGCGTTCTTCTCACCCAAACCAAAGGCCGCGCTTGGTGCGGTTGGCGCGAGGATGAGGTCACAGCTGGCCCATGCATTTTCGAAATCCCGTGCAATCAAGGCGCGGACCTTTTGCGCCTGCGTATAATATGCGTCGTAGAAACCAGCGCTGAGCACATAAGTGCCGATCATGATGCGGCGGCGCACTTCTTCGCCAAAACCGGCGGCGCGCGTTGCGGCATACATGTCTTGCAGGCCAGCGCCTTCCGGCAAATCGCGCAAACCAAAACGCACGCCGTCATAGCGCGCAAGGTTGGATGACGCTTCAGCAGGGGCGATGATATAATAAGCCGGCAGCGCATATTTGGTATGCGGCAAGCTGATGTCGACGATTTCCGCGCCTGCATCCTTCAGCCATGCGATGCCATTATCCCACATCTTGGCAATATCTTCGTCGATACCATCAAGACGATATTCGCGGGGGATGCCAATACGCTTCCCCTTCAGATCGCTATTCAAAGCCGCTTCCCATGCGGGCACAGGCAAATCGAGCGACGTCGAATCCTTCGGATCAAAGCCCGCCATGGCTTCCAACATGATCGCGCAATCGCGGACGTCGCGCGCCATTGGGCCAGCTTGGTCCAGCGAACTGGCGAATGCCACAACGCCCCAACGCGAGCAGCGGCCATAGGTTGGCTTTATGCCGCTAATGCCGACAAATGCCGCTGGTTGGCGGATGGAACCACCGGTGTCGGTACCCGTCGCAGCAGGGCACAACCGCGCCGCGATGGCAGAGGACGAGCCGCCCGATGAACCACCCGGCGCAAGTGCAGCGTTGCCACCGTCATTGCGACGCCAAGGCGAAATGACATTGCCGAAATAGCTGGTTTCGTTCGACGAACCCATGGCGAACTGGTCAAGGTTAAGCTTGCCCAACATCCCTGCCCCAGCCTTCCAAAGATTGGCGGAGACGGTCGACTCATATGTCGGCACGAAGCCTTCCAGCATATGGCTTGCAGCGGTCGTCTGAACGCCTTCGGTGCAGAACAAATCCTTCATGCCAATCGGCACGCCGGCCATTTTGCCAAGCGGCTTACCCGCCGCGCGGTCGGCATCAACCGCCTGCGCAGCCGCAACGGCCATTTCAGGCGTTTCCACGATAAACGCGTTCAGTGCCTTTGCCGCAGCAACGCGCGTGTTCAGCGCTTCAGCAACCTCAACGGCTTTGAATTCGCCGTTGGCCACGCCATCACGAATGGCGGCAACGCCAAGTCTCGAAAAATCAGTCATACCGAATCCTCGTCATGCTGAACTTGTTTCAGCAGAACAAAATGCCGTTGCGTGTTATCCTGAAACAAGTTCAGGATGACGAAAGAGGGAGTATAGCCCTGCATCATTCAATCACCTTGGGCACGCCAAAGAAGCTGCCTTCCCTCGCTGGCGCATTGGCAAGCACCTTGTCGCGGACATCGCCATCGGTGACGACGTCGTCGCGCAGGCGCAGCTTATTGGAGATGACAGCCGTCATCGGTTCAACGCCAGTGACGTCGACCTCCCCCAATTGCTCCACCCAGGCAAGAATGCCATTGAGTTCGCCGACCATCTTGTCAGCCTCTGCATCGCTAATCGCGATGCGCGAAAGCCGTGCGATTTTGTTCACGGTATCTTTATCTACAGACATAAGCCAGCCGCTAGCATTGCACCTGCCCCGCTTCAACGGAAAAGCTTAATCTTTCAGGCTCTATTCAATTTTCCGATGCTATTTTTGTCCAATCGGCTAAATCGCATCAAAATTTCAGGACATAAACTTGGCTCGTAAATTCATCTATATCGTCGCAGCGCTCATCGTCCTCGTCATTGCGGGCGGTTTCGTGATCCGCATTTATGAGGCGGAGCTTACCGAACTGGCATTTGTACCAACGGCGAAATTCGAAAAGCAGGCGGCATTTGAACCAACAAAATACGCCAGCAACGATATGTGGTTTGCGCGGCCGGGCAAGGCCGGGAATCCAGCGGACTGGCTGCCTGTGGGCGCGGCTAAGCCAGAAGTGCGGGGACCGGCGGCGATATTTTTCATTCATCCGACATCCTATATCGGCCGGGACCATTGGAATGCCCCGTTGGACGATGCAGAATCGCAGGATCGCGCCAAATTGTTCCTGCGCGGCTTGGCTTCGCCATTTGCCAGCACGGGCGAAATGTGGGCGCCCCGCTATCGTCAGGCAGCTATAGGATCTTTCCTGACCACCAAGCCCGAGGGTCAGCAGGCGTTGGACGCCGCATATCAGGACGTTCTTTTGGCGTTCGATGAGTTTTTAGCCAAAGTGCAAAAAGACCGGCCGATTATATTGGCTGGCCATAGCCAAGGCGCGCTGCATCTTACCCATCTGCTGAAGGATCGGGTTGCAGGCAAAGCAATCGCCAAACGAATCGTCGCAGCCTATGTTGTCGGCTGGCCAATTTCATTGGACAATGATGTCGCTGCGATGGGGCTGCCCGCATGTTCGGGGCCCAATCAAACAGGATGCATTATGGCGTGGCAGAGCTTTGCCGAGCCAGTTGAATATGACCGCATATCAAAAGTCTATGACGCAACGACGGGTTTCAACGGCGAGAGCCGCAAAGGCACTGCAATGTTGTGCACCAATCCTTTGAACGGTGGTGCAGCCACGGCGGCAGACATGAAGGCCAATTTGGGCACGCTAAAGCCAGATGCGTCTATGGAAGTCGGCGAGCTCGTCGTCGGTGCCGTACCCGCACGATGCGACGCAAAAGGTTTTCTGTTGATCGGCGATCCGCCCGAAGTTGGTCCTTATGTCCTGCCCGGCAACAATTACCATGTGTATGATTTCCCGCTATTCTGGGCGAATGTGCGGGTGGACGCCACATTACGGCTGCAGAAGTTTCTTCAGAAATGATTTTTGATGCGGTCGCCGATTTTCTGGAACAGCTTCCCGATGGCGGCGTGTTGATCGGGCTCGATATCGGCACCAAAACAATTGGCACGGCGTTTTGTGACGCTGGTTGGACATTCGCATCGCCCGCCGATCTGATCCGCAGAAGCAAGTTTTCCAAAGACAAGGCGTTGCTCAACGCCGCGATCGCGACGCGCCCCACGCGCGGGATCGTCATTGGCTTACCGCTCAACATGGATGGCAGCGAAAGCCCCAGAAGCCAATCAAGCCGTGCTTTTGCGCGCAACATCGCTGATCTTGGCTTGCCGATTTTGTTGCGCGATGAACGCTGGTCGACCCAAGCCGTTGAGCGCGACATGATTGCCGCCGACATGAGCCGCGCAAAACGGGCCGAAAAAATCGACAGCGGCGCAGCGGCGTTCATTCTGCAAGGCGCAATAGACGCGCTGACCATTGGGTGACGGTTTTTGCCAAGCGAAGACATGGCCGACAAAATGATTGAGTATTGCCCCCCTTCTCTTTAAGGGCATCGCTTTAATGACATGGACACAGCCTTTTGCAGCCGATAGCTTTCCAAGCGGGTCGGGCGCTTTTCCGCACAAGCATTTGCTTGGTATCGCCGGACTTCAGAAATGGGAAATTCTCTACATCCTGAAAGAGGCGGAGCAATGGGTGGCCTTGAACCGCTCCGGCCCCGCAAAGCATGACGGCCGTTTGTCTGGCCTTACGATTATCAATGCCTTTTTCGAAAACTCAACACGCACATTGCTGTCGTTCGAAATTGCTGGAAAACGGCTTGGCGCAGATGTCGTGAATATGCACGCCGCGCAATCGAGCGTCAAAAAGGGCGAAACGCTTATCGACACCGCAATGACGTTAAACGCCATGCGCGCCGATGCCATTGTCATCCGCCACGGCAGTTCCGGCGCGGTGCAGCTGATTTCAAGCAAAGTCGATTGCCCTATTATCAACGCTGGCGACGGAAGCCACGAACATCCAACGCAGGCGCTGCTCGATTCGCTGACCATCATGCGCCGCAAAGGGCGGGTCGAAGGCCAAACCGTCATCATCTGCGGCGATGTCCTGCACAGCCGCGTTGCGCGCTCAAATCTATTCTGCCTCAAAACATTAGGCGCCGAAGTCCGCGTCGTTGCGCCCCCTGCATTGATGCCGAGCGGGATCGAGGCATTTGGTGCGCAGACCTTCACCAATTTTGATAAGGCGCTGGATGGCGCGGATGTCGTCATGATGCTGCGTCTTCAGAATGAGCGCATGCAGGGGGATTTCATCCCTTCGCCCCGCGAATATTTCCACCTATATGGCCTTGATGAACGCCGGCTAGCACTGGCGAAGCCCGATGCGCTGGTTATGCACCCGGGTCCAATGAACCGCGGTGTAGAGATCGCGAGCAATGTCGCCGACCATGTTGAGCGCTCCGCCATAACCGAACAGGTTGAAATGGGTGTCGCCGTTCGCATGGCGTGCCTCGATATACTCACCCGAAAGGCACGCGGTCAGGAGGGTTGGTCATGACCGGAATCAGCATCCTGAACGGCCACGCCATTTTGCCCGGCACGAACCAGGCCGAGCCACGGAATGTGCATATCGAAAATGGCAAAATTGCCTCGGTTGGGAAAGCCGCCCCGATAGCGAACCAGTTGGACGCAAGCGGCCTCATCATCGCGCCGGGTATCATTGATCTGGGCGTATTTAAGACCGACAAGCCCGCTTTCCGCTTTGGCGGCATCACGCGCGCGGCATTAATGCCTGACCAGTCGCCTGTGCACGACGACCCCGCAACGGTGCGCTTTGCCGCGCTCAAGGGGAAACCTGATCTTTGGGTGCACCCGCTTGCGGCAGCAACGCAGGGCCTCAATGGGCTGCAAATGGCCGAAATCGCGCTGATGAAAGAAGCAGGCGCAGTTGGAGTTGCCACAGGACGCAAATGGATCGCCGATAGCGGCATATTGCTGCGCATCATGCGCTACTGCCATGCGCTCGACCTGCCCGTGTTTGTACACAGCGAAGATGCAGGCCTATCGGGCAACGCGGTTGCAACTGCCGGGGAAACAGCGACGTTGCTGGGTCTATCCAGCGCATCGCCCATCACCGAAGCGCTTGCCATCGCCCGCGACTTATTGCTCGCGGAGGAAAGCGGTGCCCATGTGCATTTCCGGCAAGTGACGACCGAGCGCGGACTGGACCTCATTCGCGCGGCGAAGGCAAAGGGCTTGCGCATCACATGCGGCATAACGCCAGGGCATTTGTTCCTGTCCGACAATGCCGTTTCTGATTTCCGGACCTTCGCCCATCTGTCGCCGCCCTTGCGTTCGGAAAGCGACCGACTGGCCTGTATCGCAGCCATTGCCGATGGCACGATTGACGTGATTGCATCTGGGCACGACCCACGCGGGCCAGAGGACAAGCGCCTGCCCTATTCCGAAAGCGCGCCGGGCATGGCGGGGGCGGAAACGCTTCTCGCGCTGTCGCTTAACCTTGTGCGGGACAATGTGATTTCGACGGGACGGTTGTTCGAACTGCTCGCATCAAATCCTGCGAAGATCTTGGGGCTGAATGCAGGTCAAATAGCAGAAGGGTATGAGGCAGACCTCATCCTTGTCGATCCGGATGCGCCTTGGCAGGTCGATGGCGACCGCATGGCCGCGCTTGCGGGCAACACGCCATTTGACCGACTGCCGGTTCAGGGTCGCGTGCGCCATATGCTAAAGGGCGGCAAGGTCATTTAATAGGTCCTGACCCTAAATCCACCTCCCCTTAAGCGTTTCCATCTAACAATTTATCGTGCGGCGATCTTGCGCCCCGCGGCATTCGCCATGCGGATATTTTGGGGGCCACCATTGGTGCGGACGAAACAATCACCGCCTTGCGACTTAATCATCTTGCAAGTTGCCCGTGCGCTTACGGCGTCCGCGAAACCCATTGCAGCCAGACGAACAAGTTTCTTGCCATTGACCGTTACGGTCGAGCTAGCGGATGCAAAGCCGTTCAATGCGCGGTAGCGTTTAGCATATTTGTTCCAAGCCGCTTGCGCACTGGCCACAGACGAAAACGCGCCCAGCTGAACCAAGTGGATTCCCGCAGTCGCTGGCGTTTTTGTCGCTGGGACGTCTGATACCGTAAGCTTAACCGGCGCGGTCACAAACGACTTTACAGGGATTTCGGACGCTTTGATAAGCGGCGCTTCGTAAACCGGCTGGCTCGGCGCGGCCTCGACAGCCCTCACATAATTCTCAACAGCCGCAAAGCCTGCACTCTCCGATACAGGTGCTGGCCCTACCGCAGCCAACTCCACCGCTGCTGCAGGTGCAGGCGAAACATCTGCAAATTCTGGTGCAGCCGTTGGCGCGACATCAGCCTGCGCAAATCCAATGGCATTGATGCTGCTTAACGCGAGGCGCAGCGGCTGTCCTGTATCCGAAATGTCAGGCTGAACCTTCAACAGCCCTGCTACGCGGGACGTATAAGCACCGGGACGCGCGAGCTGCGCCCATTCGGCAATCCGTTCATTGACACGCTCCTGCGGCATATCTTGCGAAGCCATGATCCGCGCATCGCGCCAGCGGCCGTCAAGCGCATAGGCCAATGCGAGATTCTGGCGTGTGCGCGATGTGGCGGTGTCGGTGCGCACGGCATCGGTCAGGATTTTGATCGCATCCGCCGAACGACCCGCCAAAGCCAACGTCAAAGCATAGTCGCTAACAGGCAGAATGGATCGGTTCGAATCGACAAGCAAAACGGCCGATTCGGTGTTGCCCAAGGCGATACGCGCCAATGCGAGGCTGATGACGGTGCGTGAGTCGGCTTGGCCAAGCTCCATAACGTCCATCAATGTCCGCTCTGCTGAAGCAAAACGTCCCTTCGCCATGTATACGCGCGCCAGCAACCCACGATAATCGGGGTTTTGCATGTCGGCCTGAACTGCACGCTCTGCAAAGACCAATGCCTTATCGGCATTGCCTTTGGCTAGAGCG
This sequence comes from Pseudomonadota bacterium, assembly GCA_041169905.1. Classification (GTDB taxonomy): domain Bacteria; phylum Pseudomonadota; class Alphaproteobacteria; order Sphingomonadales; family Sphingomonadaceae; genus Sphingorhabdus_B. Next base: position 9,696 of record JBEEIJ010000055.1, read on the forward strand.
CGTTCGGCTTTCTTAGCCCAGGAAAATGCCTTTTGCGGCGATGCCATATTGACGGAAGCATTGGCCGTGCTGCCCGCTCCGGCCGCTGACGCAGTCATTGCCGGAACCGCGACGCACGCAATCGACAAGGCCAGCTTTATGACAAAATGGCTACTCATGACATCACCTCAAAAAAGCTAAATATAGGCATTAGTGTTTTTTCGCAGGAACATGCGACGCGAGGTCATCAATATCCGGCATGGATCCGAGAAGTGCATCAACCGCATCCGTCACAAGCTGTTGCGCCGACTGGTGGCGCACCGCGCATGCCAGACGCAATTTCAAATGCCGTTCGCTATCAAGACGCAAGGTGAAGGCTGCTTTCTCTTTCAAGCCAGGCTTTGAGCGGGCTCGCGAACGTGGCGCTTCAGTGCTACCACGACGCAAAAGGAGCGGTGTTACAGGCTCCGGCGTTACGGCAACCGATGTCGGTGCATCGGCGAGCGATTCCGGCTCCTCGGCAAAGTTGTCAAAGCCAACCTGCAGTTCGTCGTCAAAACTATCCTGCGGTTCAAAGTCAGCGAAAAGTGCGTCTGCGAGACGATCTTGCTGATGCTTCACTTCGGGAACAGCCGCGGCAAGCGGGTTAGCCCCGTGAAAGCCGTGATCATAATCCATCGGAGTCGTGGGATCGGGATCGACATCATATCCCATATCGTTCCAACCCAGATCCTCTTGCGACATTGCCGCGTTGCCATTGCTCGAAAGCATTGTTGGACGACGCATAGCGGGACGTGCCAGACCTTTGCGTGCTAGCAATATGCCCGAAAGCGAAGCGATTGGTTTAGGTTCACCCATTATTATTCCCTTCCTTCGCTTAACCTACGACCCGGCGGCCGAAGCCACCCATGGGACGCGCGGTGGATATTTGATGGCTTACGGCCGCCGGCGCACTGAAAACGGTGCGGCGGAAATTCTTTTCGAGACGATCCGAACTATATGTCCAAAGCTGGACAACCTCTTGCGATGATCGACCATTGGGGTCGATTTCCATCACGGTGCGGCCATCAATCATGGATGCAGCGAAATCGGTGCGATGATGCAGCGTAGTCGGCGCGACGGTGCCGTGCTGCGACAGTGCCACCGCGGCTTCCGAAGTAATCCGGGCCTTTGGCGTCGCTCCGTTGACAACGAAGATGAGCGGCTTGCCAGCGCGCTCACACAGGTCAACGGTGGCACCCACAGCGCGCAAGTCATGCGGGCTCGGCCGCGTCGGCACGACGATCAGCTCTGATACCGAAATAACACTCTGGATAGCCATCGTAATGGCGGGCGGCGTATCAATCACCGCCAGCTTAAAGCCTTGCTGCCGCAATACGGCAAGGTCGGAGGCGAGGCGGGACACCGTTGTCTGCGCAAACGCAGGAAGGTCGGCTTCACGTTCATTCCACCAATCGGCCAAAGACCCCTGGGGATCGATATCGATAAGGACAACCGGCCCCGCGCCTGCCAGCTGCGCCTGAACCGCCAAATGGCCGGACAGGGTCGTTTTGCCCGACCCGCCCTTCTGTGATGCTAATGCGAGTACCCTCACATCATTCCCCTTTTGCAAATGTTTGAAATGGGGGTGTGACAGAACAGCGCTAAAAATTGGTTAACATGGAACGGGTTGTCGGATTTCGCCCTTCGGATGCACCGGCCTTAACCGCAAAGACGTTCGATTTCGCGGCCAAGTGTATTGCGGGCGGCGCTATCGCCGGGCTCAATCATGAAATAATGCGTGCCCGAAAGGCTCGCTTTTTCTGAGCAATAGCGTGCGCACCCGCGTTCAACCGCACCGGCGAAGCGCAGTTCAATGCCGTCATAGCGCGCCGCAAAAGTGCACGTGCCCTTCCCGTTCAATGTGATTTCGACCTTATCGCCTTGAACGGAAGCGGTTCCGGTTCCTTCGCATTTGCTTTCGGGCCCGAAGACCGCGAGAAAACCGATATTGAAGCGGTTGGCACCCGTGTTCACCGCACAGAATTTGTCGATGCCAAGATCGCTGCGCGTTTCAAAACGGCCCGCAAATTCGATTTTATCCGGGTTCGGCAAAACACCCGTCTCCACGGCGCGTGCGTCAAGCGCTGCGCCAGCGTCCGACCCAAGGCTGGACGTGAGCGCGCTATCGCCGCACCCTGCCAACAGCGCGCATGACGCGATGATTGGAAATGCCGCGCGCGTCACACTGGCTCCAATCCGTCCTTCGTGATCCTGCGATAAAAGCAGCTGCGCGCGCCCGTATGGCAGCTCGGGCCTTGTGGTTTTGCGATTATCCAAATGGCGTCCTGATCACAGTCAATGCGCATATCGACAATGTGCAGGACATTGCCGCTGCTTTCGCCCTTTTGCCAAAGCCGCTGACGGCTGCGCGAATAAAACACCGCAGTGCGACTCTCGATGCTTTTGGCCAGTGCCTCCGCGTTCATATGCGCCACCATCAACAGGGCACCGTCCGCCGCATCTGTGACCACAGCAGTCAGCAATCCATTGGCGTCAAATTTGGGTGTGAGGGCAAACCCTGTTTCAATCTCGTCGGTCATGTACAAGGCCTAACGCAAGGGCAAGTGGCCCGCCAACATTTTCTTTGTTACATTAGCACGACAAGGGGGAGACAATCGATGACGCGTTGCCTATAGGCCAGCCAGCGACGCGCAGCGGGATTCGAATTATGCTGACCACCGACCCATTTGATGACGACAAACTTCGCGAGGAGTGCGGTATTTTCGGTGTCTACGACGCCGAAGGTGCTTCGGCGATGGTTGCCCTTGGCCTACATGCACTTCAGCATCGGGGTCAGGAAGCCGCTGGCATTACCAGTTACGACGACCATGAATTTCACACGCACCGTGCCATGGGCCATGTTGCGGGCAATTTTGACCGCGATGAAATCATCAATGGCCTTGGCGGAAGCAGCGCCATTGGCCATGTCCGCTATTCAACGACGGGCGAAACATCGCTGCGTAATGTCCAGCCCTTATATGCTGACCTTGCCACCGGTGGATTTGCAGTCGCGCACAACGGCAATATTTCAAACGCGGTTGCATTGCGCCGCGACCTTGTCCGCCGCGGTTCGATATTCCAGTCATCATCTGACACTGAAGTCATCATTCATTTGGTGGCGACGTCTGGGTACCGCACGTTGCTGGACCGCCTGATTGATGCGCTAAAGCGTGTTGAAGGCGCCTATTCGCTCATCTGCCTCACCACCGAAGGGATGATCGCATGCCGCGATCCGTTGGGTATCCGTCCGTTGGTCATGGGTAAGCTTGGCGATACAATAATCTTCGCATCGGAAACCGTTGCGCTCGATATTGTTGGCGCAGAATTCATCCGCTCGGTTGAACCGGGCGAATTGGTTGTGGTGCAGGGCAGCGAAATTCATTCGCACAAGCCGTTCATCCCCGTTTCGCAACGCCCATGTATTTTTGAGCATGTGTATTTCTCCCGGCCCGATTCCATTGTTGAAGGCATCAGCGTCTATTCGGTCCGCAAGGCCATTGGCGCGGAACTCGCGCGCGAAAATGGCGTCGATGTTGATTATGTCATTCCCGTACCCGACAGCGGCACCCCTGCAGCCATTGGCTATGCCGAGGCGGCAAAGATTCCGTTCGAACTGGGTATTATCCGGTCCCATTATGTTGGCCGCACGTTCATTCAGCCCGGCGACGGCGTTCGCCATTTGGGTGTGAAGCTAAAGCATAATGCGAACCGCAATCTGGTTGCGGGCAAAAAGATCGTCCTAATCGACGACTCCATCGTGCGTGGCACAACCTCGCTCAAAATCGTTCAGATGATGCGCGAAGCGGGCGCGGCGGAAGTACATATGCGTATTGCAAGCCCGCCAACGATGAACAGCTGCTTTTACGGCGTCGATACGCCCGAACGTTCCAAATTGCTCGCGAGCCGCATGGACGTGGAAGAAATGCGGCAGTTTATTCAGGCCGACAGCCTGGCGTTTCTTTCCATCGATGGGCTGTACCGCGCGTTGGGCGAAGATTCACGCAACACAAACCAACCGCAATATTGCGATGCGTGTTTTACCGGCGACTATCCCACCACCCTCACCGACCATGATGAGCATGAATCGGGTGACCTCATGATGCTGGGCGAACGGAAGTCGGCGTAACTCATGACGAAGCTATTTGAAGGCAAAGTGGCGCTGGTTACGGGCGCAAGCCGCGGGATTGGAGCGGCAACGGCGAAAGCACTCGCGGCGCAAGGTGCACATGTCATCATTACAGCGCGCACCGCCAAAGACCTCGAAGCCGTTGAAGACGCGATATTCAACGCAGGTGGCAATGCGACGATTGCGCCTTTGGACCTCACCGATGGCGACAGCATTGCACGGCTCGCCACAGCAGTGACCGAACGTTGGGGGAAACTCGATATATTGGTATTGAATGCCGCGATGCTCGGCACGCTCGCGCCGGTTCCAGCCATTGATGGCGCAGAATTCGCGCGTTTGTTCACGCTAAACGTAACCGCGCAGCAGGTGCTGATCGCGTCATTCGATGCGTTGTTGCGCAAATCGGATGCCGGTCGCCTCGTCGCGCTGACATCCTCGGTTGGTGCCGCACCACGCGCATTCTGGGGCGCTTATGGCGCATCAAAGGCCGCGCTCGAAACGCTCGTCGCCAGCTATGGCGAGGAAGTGAAGAACCTGTCTGCGGTTCGCACCGCGATTGTGGATCCGGGGCGGACACGCACCCAAATGCGCGCAAAAGCCTATCCGGGCGAAGACCCGGCGACAGTCAAAGAACCATCGGTTGTGGCCGATGCGATCATCGCGATGCTGACGACGGAGTTTGAAACCGGGCATCGTTTGGTTGTCGAAGGCTAATCCCTTAGTATTACCGTAGTCCTGAGCAGCAGTCGCATCGCGACTGCCTCTGTCGAAGGACGCCTATAAGCAAACAGCTATGCTATGCCGAAAAGCGCCCTTCAACTTTTCGCCAGCGCTGCGCGCTGACTGCTCAGGGCTACGGTTTATAATTTAACCACCTCATGCGCCTTTAACGCACGCTCACGCGCCGCTTTGTGGCCGATGATTTTGCGTGGATAGCTTTTTGGCCGTGCGCCATATTCATCGGGGTCATGAATATACGGCTCTTGCAAACCAGCAAGTTCTGGCACCCATTCGCGAATGTAACGTGCGGCGTCGAATTTCTCGGACTGCGACAATGGCGCCATGATGCGCACGAACATATTGCTGTCCACGCCCGTCCCCGCTGTCCATTGCCAATTGACGCTGTTGCTGCCGTAATCGGCATCGACCAGCGTATCCCAGAACCATTTTTCGCCCTCGCGCCAATCAATCAGCAAATGTTTGACCAGAAACGACGCCGCAATCATCCGCACGCGGTTGTGCATCCATCCGGTCGCCCATAATTGCCGCATCCCGGCGTCGACAATTGGGTAACCCGTCCGCCCCTTGGTCCATGCCACGAAATCGGCCTTTACCGATGGATCGGATAGATCGCGCCACGGCAGCCTGTCGAACGCATCGCGGGCGTTCTTTGCGCCATATTCGGGCATCTGGACGATCACATTCTGCGCATAGTCCCGCCACACCAGTTCCTTCAGGAACACGTCAACCGACCCGCCCGCATCCATTGTCGCGTGCCAGCACGCCGCCGGTGAAATCTCGCCAAAGTGCAGAT
>JBEEIJ010000056.1:0-10681 GCA_041169905.1 Pseudomonadota bacterium
ACAAGTTCGCGCAATTCCTGACGTGCGGCGATATGCGCAGTCGCCAACTGCCCCAAATGGCCCTTGTCGATCAGCGTCAGTCCCGACGGGAAAAGCTCACGATAAATGACGCGTTCGTTCAAACCCGGCACGGAGCGGAAACCCACGCGCTTCGACAATTCGGCAATGGCATTGGTCATGCGCTGCTGGTTGCGCGCCTCCATATTATGGAGCCGGTTGCGCACTACGATCCAGTCGATCGTAACGCCGTCGGTCTTGGCCCGTTCCTTGCGCGCCTCCCAGATGAGCTCGGCATAGAAGCTCAATTTGCGCACTTTAAAATTTTCCGCATCAACTTGGCCGATGAGGTCAAAGTCTACAAAGCTGTCATTGATAGGAGTCACGAGCGTATTTGCCCGCGTGGCGACATAGCGGGCATATTTGTCATCGCGGCCGGGCGTGTCAAAGACGAGGAAATCATTCTCGGCGCCCAGTCGTTCGACTTGCCGGTCAAGTGTCGCCTGCGAATCATGCTCAAACACTTCAAACACGGGCATGGGCAGGCTGATGCGACGCCGCGCAATCGTATCGCGCCGGTTCTCAAGATAGCGAAACAATGTCCGCTGGCGTGAATCAAGGTCAATACATGCCACCCGCGCACCGCGCGATGCCAGGGCAATGGCGACATGCACCGCTGTCGTCGACTTACCCGTTCCGCCCTTTTCATTCGCGAAAACAATGTGATGTGCCTTGGCCATATTCCCCCGGATCTGTCCTAAATATCTTGCGCCCGACATTTGCCTTGAAATGTCGCCACGCCGTCCCGCATAGGCGGGTTCACTTAAAGCCATTAAACAAGGCCGCCGACACGTGCAAACCATCAATCAACTTCGCCCATTACGGCACAATGTTTCCCTCCTGCGAAAGGAGAGGGGCCGCATTGCGCTCGTCCCGACCATGGGGGCATTACATGACGGGCATATGGCACTGGTCGACCATGCGCGGCGCCATGCCGATGCGGTGGTGGTGTCTATATTTGTGAACCCGACCCAATTCGGCCCGAATGAAGACCTCGACGCCTATCCGCGAACGTTTGATCGCGATTCAGAACTTTTGCGTGCGGCAGGTGTCGACATCTTATGGGCGCCCACCGCGGCGACAGTCTATCCGCAAGGCTTTGCGACCAAATTGCATGTCGATGGCCCAAGCCGCGGATATTGCGGCGGCGCGCGCCCCGGGCATTTTGACGGTGTTGCGCTTGTAGTTGCGAAATTGTTCAATCAGGTTCAGCCCGACATCGCGCTCTTTGGTGAGAAGGATTTTCAGCAGCTGGCGGTCATCCGCCAAATGGCGCGCGATCTCGATTTCGATCTGGAGATATTGGGTGTCCCGATCGTGCGTGACGAAGACGGCCTCGCACTGTCGTCCCGCAATGCCTATCTGACGCCCGAACAAAGAATGGCGGCATTGGCTTTGCCACGGGCGTTGGAAGACGCCGCGCGCGATATTCGTGGCGGCAAAGCTGTGGCCGAAACGCTTGCCGCCGCGGCTGCAAAAATATTGGCGGGCGGTTTTGATGCGGTGGACTATTTCGCGCTCGCCGACGCGCTGACGCTTGAGGAACTGCACGCCTTTAACGGCCGCGAGGCGCGGTTGTTGGTGGCAGCCAAGATCGGCAAGACGCGCCTGTTGGATAACTGCCCGCTATAGGCGCACATTTTACGTCCCAATCTGGACACAGTTTTTCGGTTTTGTGTTAACCATTTGTTATCCATGTTTGGCGAGATTGACTGCACACAGTGGATGTGGGGACAGTCATCATGGGTAACAGTTTCAAAAGCGCGCATTTCTTGATGGAAAGCCGGTTGGCCGATGCGGCACGCGGCGACGCGGACGCATTATATGACTTGGGCATGGCCTATTCTAGCGGAAGCGGCGGTATCGAAGTCGATCTGATTGAGGCGCACAAGTGGTTCAATCTCGCGGCCCTGAATGGCAGCGAAGCGGCGACGATGTGCCGCGCAGATATCTCCGACGAGATGACCGCACGCGAAATCGCGGAAGCACAGCGCCAGGCACGGGCATGGCTGCAGGCAACGGATCAACGCCGCGCCGCCTGACTTGGGCTACCGACAAGAAGCATTCTTTAAAGTAATATTTTCTAAGCGACATCGTTGGCATCACCGATGTTGCTTCCACACCGTTCGGTGTTAAGGCGCTCGGCATGGGGCGAAAAGCGAGGTGTTTTTTGCCCGCTCATTTGCTTTCATGCTCAAGGATCGACGTAGATGCCGGCACCGATACTCGTAACAGGCGCAGCCGGTTTCATTGGCCACGCCGTGGCGCATCGGTTGCTCGCGCGCGGTGAGCGTGTCATTGGCGTCGACATCGTCAATGACTATTACGACCCCGCCTTGAAAGAGGCGCGCTTGGCGACTTTTGCCGGCATCAACAGCTTCGCATTTGAACGTATCGACATCGCCGACGCTGCAAAAATGGCGGCGCTTGTGCGCGACAATGATATCGTGCGCGTGGTCCATTTGGCGGCGCAGGCCGGCGTGCGGTACAGCCTTGAAAACCCCTTCGCATATGAACGTTCGAATCTGGCGGGCCATCTCTCGGTGATGGAGGCGTGCCGCCATGCGGAGGGTTTCGAGCATCTGGTCTATGCTTCCTCAAGCTCGGTGTACGGCGACAAGCCGATGGGCGGCGAGGGCTTCAAGGAAGATGAGCCCGCCAACGATCCCGTGTCACTATATGCAGCGACCAAGCGCGCATGTGAGTTGATGAGCCAGTCCTACGCCAAATTATACGGCTTCCCGCAAACGGGCCTGCGCTTCTTTACGGTCTATGGTCCGTGGGGACGCCCCGACATGGCCTATTTCAGTTTCACCCAGAAAATCCTGAAGGGTGAGGCCATTGAAGTCTATGGCGCCGGGAAAATGGCACGCGATTTCACCTATATTGATGACATTGTCGACGGGATCATCGGCGCACTTGATAACCCACCCGCACGCGGCGAACACCGCGTGCTCAACATTGGTGATAGTCATCCCGTTGGCCTGATGGACATGATCGAGACGCTTGAGAAAGCCATTGGGCGTGAGGCCGTTAAAATTATGCGGCCAATGCAGCCAGGCGATGTGACCGCCACCTATGCCGATGTGTCAAAGCTCCATGCGCTGACGGGCTATAAACCCAAAGTGATGCTGGCCGAGGGTCTCGAAAAATTTGCTGCATGGTACCGCGAATTTTATCGCGTCGCGCGTTAGCTCTTAATCTGGGACTGCCATTCATCGAATGAAGCCGCCAATTTGCGGCCGGCAATTTGCCGTCCTGTCTCGCGCGGCAGGCCGAGCGAGGCCGACATCGGGCCGCCCAATAATGCGTCGCCCAATGCCATCAACACCATCTCAAGCGTGAGTTCATGCAGCGAGGTGTCGTCCTGTCCATCTTCACCAATTTCGTCGACCAGTTTGTGGATTGCTTCAACAATGGGGTCGAGTGCATCTTCATTACCCGACAGCAGCATCCACGACGCAAGCGCGCCCGCACCCTCGCGATCGAACTGGTCAAAAATCAGGTCAGCCAGCTCGTGCGGTGTGACCGCTCCGCCGCGCATTTGCGAAACTGCCGCGCCGATTTTGCTGCAGATTTTGTCGCCCATATAGCCCGCAAGCTCGCGCTGCAGCCCGGAGGCTGAGCCGAAATGATGCAGCAAATTGGCATGCGTGCGGCCAATGCGCCCCGCGACGGCTTTGAGGGTAACGGCCTGCGGTCCCGATTCAAGCAACAGGTCGCGCGCGGCTTCAAGCGCCGCCAAACGGCTCGCCTCGGGGCTTAACCGGCGCGGTATGCCGGGATCATTCAGATGGACGATTTTTGAAGCGTGTGTGGTCATGGATGCCTGAGCGTATGTATCATTTTAGACGCTAGGCCAATAGTATTGAATGCCGCTTATGCCGCTTATGCCGCTTCAAGGCGCTCCATATATTCCCGCATGCCGACGGGGCGTGTGCTTCGCATATCGCCATCGTCGGTGACGGCGTCCTCAAGCGATCGTTCGTACAGCGCGCACGTCGTCGCAATGCCGCGGCCATTGCTGTGGCGCTGAGCGGTCTTGCCGGTGTTTTGAAAGCCAAGCTTGCGTAGGACGTTGCCCGACGCAGGATTGTCGGTGAAGTGGCTCGCGACCAATTTCTTGTGGCCGATGGTTTTGGCTATCTCAATGACGGCGCGGCTAGCTTCGGTGGCGAAGCCCAATCCCCAATATGGTCTGCCGATCCAATAGCCCAGTTCAGCGTCATCATTGAAGTTACCAATGCCGCACGCGCCGATCAGGCGCGGCGCGCCATTGGTGCGCAGCATTATCAAAAAGGATGGGAAGTGCGCGTCATACTCTTGCGTGGCGAAGCGGACGGCATCCTCGGTGGTGTAAGGCCAAGGCGCGCGGGCGAGATTGCGAACGATGCCTTCATCGGCGATCGCCTGATGAAGTTCGCCCGCATCTTCGGGCCAGCTCGGCCGCAATAACAATCTTTCCGTTCTCGCGAACATCGCTCCACTCCGTTCTGCGCCGCCCTTTGCATGACAAAGCGACAGCCATGTTACAGTTCCTCCGCAGGAGGCTGAGAACAGGGAGAATGAGGCAAAAAGAAAGGGAGACCGGTTGACCCGTCTCCCTGTTCAAAGGTGGAAACCAACTGATGTGATTTCCGAGTCATCCGTCTGGACAACCCGGTATCGATTGTCCTGTTTATTCGGCCGCCGCAGCTGCCATGTCGACCGACACATATTTGCGGCCAAGTTTGCCAGCGTGGAAACGCACACGGCCCGCGACGAGCGCGAACAAAGTGTGGTCCTTGCCAAGGCCAACGCCTGCGCCAGGATAAACCTTGGTGCCGCGCTGACGGACGATAATGTTGCCACCGATGACGCTTTCGCCACCGAATTTCTTAACGCCAAGGCGACGGCCTGCTGAATCGCGACCGTTGCGTGACGAACCACCTGCTTTTTTATGTGCCATGGTCTAAACTCCTAACTCAGAGCGTTGCCGCTCAAGCTTCCTTTGAAGCTGCAGCCTTTTTGGGCGCAGCGGCTTTCTTTGGTGCGGCTTCAGCCTTTTCAGCTTTCGGCGCAGCAGCCTTTTTCTCTTCCTTGCCGACGGCGAGGATGCGCAGCAGCGTCAGTGACTGACGATGGCCCTGCTTACGACGATAATTGTGGCGACGACGCTTTTTGAAAACGATCACCTTTTCGCCGCGCTCTTGCGCAATGATTTCGGCAGAAACGGTCAGGCCGTTTACGTCCTGCACTGTGTCGCCGTCACCGGCCAACAGAACGTCACCAAGCGAGATCTTGTCACCCGCTTCACCAGACAGTTTTTCAACTGCGATTTTGTCTCCGGCGGCTACGCGATACTGCTTGCCGCCTGTGCGCACGATTGCGAACATGGCTATAACTCATCCGTTTCTACAGCTTAGCGCCCTTTTGAAGCGCGGTTGCTCAAACGCGTTACTCCAAAAGACGAATCTTGGGAGGTCACGCAAGAAGGGGCGCAGCTAGTCCAAGGATTTCATCCTGTCAACGCCTTTTGCCCGCCAGTAAGCGTGATTGCGCGGCCCTTGCATGGGCGTAGCCGCAGGTTTAGACACCCCATATGTCGATTATCAAGCCAATGCTTCGCCTGATGCCCCTCATTCTGCTCGCATCATGCGGCAGTATCGACGGGCAGTTTCCCTCGCTTGAGCGGCGCGCGTACGAGAACAATGACGCCATAACCGCGCCCATAACACCGCCAGCAGCGCCGGTTTCCATGCCCGTGGAGCTCAAGGCGCAGGTTGATGCGTTGCTTGCGCGGCATCAGATCGCGCACGCTGCCTATCTCGAACGCCTTGATGCTGTCCGCGTCGTGGCCGCACGTGCAGCGGGAAGCGCACCCGGCAGCGAAGCGTGGGTCAATGCGCATGTTATATTGTCTCGGCTCGATAAAATCCGTGATGATTCGGTCGCGGCCGTTCGCGCATTTGATGGTTTGATTGCGGACGCCAGTGCAGGTGATTCGGGGCTGGCGGCACTGCTGACCGATGCGCAAAAACCGATGATTGATGATGTCGCTGTGCAAAATGATGAAATCCGCCGCCTTTCCCGCCTGATTGGGGAATAGCTATTCCCTGCCGCGCATAAGCGCATTTGCTTGCCTATGCGCGGCCCATGTGCACAAACTGGGCAATGAACGGTCAAAACACGCAAGCTATTTCGCAAAATCCGGATATCCGGTTTCTCGGCAAGATGCTGGGGGACGTCATTCGCGCTTATGGCGGGGAAAAATTATTCCGGCAGACCGAATATATACGCTCGACGAGCGTTGATCGGTTTCGCAAAGTTGAAGGCGCCGAGGCGAGCGACAGCGGCCTTGGTGCGCTCAGCCTTGATGACACGCTGAACTTTGTCCGCGGGTTCATGCTGTTTTCGCTACTGGCCAATCTGGCGGAGGATCGGCAGGGCCTTGCGCATGAGGACGGCGCGACGGTTGCCGAAGCATGCGCGCGGCTTATGGCGGAGGGGGTTGCCCTCACCGACATTCGCGAGATGCTTGGCCACAGCCTGATCGTGCCCGTGCTGACCGCGCACCCCACCGAAGTGCGGCGCAAGAGCATCATTGACCATAAAAACCGGATCGCAAAGCTGATGGAGCTGCGCGATCAGGGGCAGACGGTGACTGAAGATGGCGATGACCTAGACGCGGCCATCTACCGGCAGATTGCGCTTCTGTGGCAGACGCGGCCACTGCGCCGCGAAAAGCTGTTTGTCGCTGACGAGATCGAGAATGCCCGCGCGACGATGCAGGATGTCTTTCTGACCGCGCTGCCAAAGCTTTACGCCGGTTGGGAAAAGGCGCTTGGTGGACGTCCGCCTGGTTTTGTGCGCCTTGGTACGTGGATTGGCGGCGACCGCGATGGCAATCCCTTCGTCGACGCGGACACCCTGCGTTACGCCACCGCGCGTAACGGCGGCACAGCCATTCGGCATTATCTTGAGCTGATCCATAAACTGGGCGCGGAAATTTCGATTTCATCACGGATGAGTGACACGCCAGAGCCCGTGCAGGCATTGGCCGAGAAAAGCGGCGACAATGCCCCAAGCCGCGCGGATGAGCCCTATAGGCGGGCGCTGTCGGGCATCTACGCGCGTCTGGCAGCTACACATATCAAACTGGTGGGCGATCAACCGCCGCGCCCCTCGAGCCTTTCTGGCCAGCCTTATGACGGCCCTGACGAACTGCGCAAAGATCTTGTCACTGTCGCGTCGGGCCTCGCCAGCGACGGCGATGGCGCGCTTTCGAGTGGCGGTGCCTTGGCACGGCTCATCCGCTCAGTGGAGATATTCGGTTTCCATCTGGCGACGCTGGACCTGCGCCAAAATAGCGATGTGCATGAACGTGTCGTCGCTGAACTGTTTCGCGTCGCCCGCGTGACGCCCGATTATCTTGCGCTCGATGAAGCTGCGCGGGTCGCACTGCTCGTCGCCGAACTGTCGCACAATCGTCCGCTGGCGGGCGAGTGGACCCACTATAGCGCGGAGACGGCAAAGGAGCTCGCGATCGTCCGCGCGGCGGCCAAGGCACAGGCCGACTTTGGCAGCGCCGCCATCACGACCTATAATATCAGCAAGACGACCAGCGTCTCCGACATGCTCGAAGTCTATGTCATGCTGAAACAAGCGGGGCTGTATCGCATCGACGATGATGGCCAGCCAAGCGCGACCATCATGTCCGTGCCGTTGTTTGAAACCATCGCCGACCTTCAGGCCGCGCCGGAAACCATGCGCGCCTTTTTCCAAATCCCCATGATGCGGGCGCTGGCCAAGGCGCGCGGGCATCAGGAAGTGATGATTGGCTATTCCGATTCGAACAAGGACGGCGGGTACCTCACATCCACATGGGAATTATATGAGGCATCAAGCGCCTTGGCGGACGTGTTTGCGGAGGCGGGTGTCGCGATGCAGCTGTTCCATGGGCGCGGCGGCGCGGTGGGCAGGGGCGGTGGCTCTGCCTTCGGTGCAATTCTCGCGCAGCCGCAGGGCACCGTGCAGGGCCGCATCCGCATTACCGAACAGGGCGAAGTGATTGCCGCCAAATATGGCACGGTCGACAATGCCGTCACCAGTCTGGAAACCATGGCGTCGGCGACAATGCTCGCCACGCTGTCGAGCGATCCGATTGCCGGTGCCGACGTTGCGCGGTTCAAGGCGGCGATGGCTGAACTTTCTGCCAGCGCCTTCCGGCATTATCGCGGCTTGGTGTATGATACCGCAGGGTTCCGCACATTCTTCCGCCAGATGACGCCCATTAACGAAATCGCGACGCTGAAAATCGGATCGCGGCCCTCAAGCCGCACGGCATCCGATGCCATTGAAGATTTGCGCGCAATCCCTTGGGTGTTCTCATGGGCGCAGGCGCGCGTCATGCTGCCCGGCTGGTACGGCACTGGACAGGCGCTGGCCGATTTTGCGGACAAAGGCCTGCTGCGCGCGATGGCGGGCGAGTGGTCTTACTTCCAGACCATCCTCGCCAATATGGAAATGGTCTTGGCCAAGTCCGACATGGGCATCGCCGCGCATTATGCTGGCTTGGTCGAGGATCAGGCGCTTGCGCAAGATTTGTTTGGCCGCATCAAGGGCGGCTGGCACGCGTCACGCGATAGCTTGCTAGCGGCAACGGGCCAAAGCCACCTGCTTGAGGCCAACCCGGCGCTGAACAATTCCATCCGCCTGCGCTTGCCGTATATTGAGCCGCTCAATCTGCTCCAAATCGAACTCATGAAACGCCACCGCGCCGGTGAAGCCGACGCCCGCATTGGCGAGGGCATTCAATTGACGATTAACGCGATAGCGACGGCGTTGCGCAATAGCGGGTAGCGACGCGGTAGATCGCTTCGACCAAAACCATTGCCTATTCGACCAGCTGTAAAATCGCCGCTTCCCCTGCCGCATCTGCCTGATATGACGTTGCCATAAATAATATCAGGAGAGTTTCGATGCGCATAACCCAAACCGCCCTTTCTGCCGTTGCTGTGGCGCTGGTCTATATGGCCACACCGGCCATTGCGCAGACTGCAGCTGCGGCACCCGTTGCGTCTGCTAAGGTTGACCAAAACGCAGCGATCATGGCGTTTTTCGACGAATATGATGCGCAGCAGCTTGCACGCTCGCCGCTCGGCAAATCCTATCGCGGCATCAAGGACAGCGACTATGGGAAATGGGACGATGGTTCCGACGCAGCCGAAGCCCGCAATTATGAAGCCGAACAATCGGCGCTGAAAGAAATGCGCGCGCGCTTTGACCCCGCCAAGCTGAGCAGCGAAAACCAGCTCTCCTACCGCCTGTTCGAAAAGCGCGCAGCGCGCAGCGAGGGCGCGTACAAATATAACGACTATGGCTATGTCTTCGATCAGATGAACGGCGCACAGAGCCAGATCCCCGCCTTTCTCATCAACATCCACCGCATCGATACCAAGTCCGACGCCCGCGCCTATGTGAACCGGCTCTACGGCATTGGCCCCGCCATGACCCAAGCCATAGGCCAAGCTAAAACGCGCGCCGCAAAAGGCATCATGCCACCCAAATGGGTCTATCCTTATGTCATCGCCGATTCGCGCAACGTCATCACCGGAGCGCCATTTAGCGACGGCCCTGACGCGCCATTATTTGCCGATTTCAAGGCGAAGGTCGGCAAGCTGAAGATCACGCAGATTGAAAAGGATATCTTGATTGCGGACGCGGCGCAGGCGCTCACCAACGCGGTGAAGCCTGCTTATGAGGCTTTGATCGCCGAAATGACGGCGCAGGAGAAAGTCGCTGGCACCGACGACGGTGTGTGGCGCTTCCCCGACGGTGCGGGCTATTATGCCGAGCGGCTTGCCAACTACACCACGACCAACATGACGCCAGACCAGATCCATGAATTGGGTCTCGCGCAGGTTGCGCGCATCCACAAGGAAATGGGCGTCGTCCAAGAGAAGATGGGCGTGAAGGGCGACCTTCAGGCTTTCTTCAAATATATGCGGACGGAGCCTAAATTCTACGCACCTGAAACCGAAGAGGGCCGCGCGCTTTATTTGTCCGAAACGCAAAAAGCGCAGGACGCCGTCACGCCATTGCTCCCCAAATGGTTCGGAATATTGCCCAAGGCTCCGTTGGTTGTGAAGCCCGTGGAAGCATTCCGCGAGAAATCGGCAGGCAAGGCGTTTTACCAGCGCCCCGCGCCCGATGGCTCGCGCCCCGGCACCTATTACGCCAACCTTTATAAGATGGCCGACATGCCACTGACCGAGGTTGAGGCATTGTTCTACCACGAAGGCGTCCCCGGCCACCATTTGCAGCTGGCGATCCAAACCGAATTAAAAGACGTTCCTGCCTTCCGCCAATTTGGCGGCGTGACGGCTTATTCCGAAGGCTGGGGCCTCTATTCGGAAAAGCTCGCCAAGGATATGGGGCTCTACACGGATCCGGCGCGCGATTTTGGCCGGCTGCAATTGGAACTCCACCGCGCCATCCGGCTCGTGGTCGATAGCGGCTTGCACCACAAACGCTGGACGCGTGAAAAGGCGATCAAATATGTCGAGGATAACTCGGCAGACGCCCCCGGCGGCATCGTGAAAGCCATCGAACGCTACATCATCTACCCCGGTCAGGCGACGGC